>JAPOUP010000158.1 GCA_026708635.1 Rhodobacter sp. | reverse complement strand
GCCCGCACGGGTTTGTGGCCTTGCGCCGCGGGGGCGGGGTGCGGGGATCCGGATCGTCGATCGGGACCTCCATTCCCCGGCGCTCCGGCGTCCTTACCGGCCGCGATGACGCCGTATCGACCGGATGACCGGATTGAGCGTTCCGGAACTCCTGCCGCCTTGGCCAGGGCCTCCCCCGCCTCCGCGCGATGGCCGGGTCGGGCACCATGAGGGAATTACCCTGGCGTGCACGGCAGTTCATCCAGTCGGATTCCGGTAGCTCATCCTGCGAACCGAACCCGTCTTGGAGCGCATGAGCAGTGTTTCGGTTTCCAGAAAACCCGGCTGGCGCTTCATTCCGCTGACGACGGAACCGTCGGTGACCCCGGTCGCCGAGAGTATCACGTCCCGGGTGACCATGTCGTCGCGGGAGTATATCCGGTTCAGGTCCGCTATTCCCGCGTTCGCGGCCCGCTCGCGTTCATCTGAGTCGCGGAACAGCAGCTTTCCCCACATCTGCCCGCCCATGCATTTGAGCGCCGCCGCGGCCAGCACGCCTTCGGGCGCTCCCCCGGCGCCCATATATACGTCTATACCGGTCACATGGGATTCCGCGCAATGAATGATCGCGGCGACGTCGCCATCGGGGATCAGTCGGATCGCCGCGCCGGTTTGCCGCAGCTCGGCTATCATGTCCCTGTGCCTGGGCCGCTCCAGAACGCAGACGGTGATGTCCTCGGGAGCGCAGCCGCGGGCTTTCGCCAGCGTCCTTACCCGCTCCGCGGGGGACATTTCGAGACTGAGCAGATTTTCGGGAAACCCCGGCCCGATCGCGAGCTTGTCCATGTATACGTCGGGAGCGTGGAGGAGCGTTCCACGGGGTGCCATGGCGATCAGCGTAAGGGCGTTTGGCATGTCCTTGGCGGCCAGCGTAGTGCCTTCAAGCGGGTCCAGGGCTATATCGACTTCCGGACCGCTGCCGCTGCCGACTTCCTCACCTATGTAGAGCATGGGGGCGTCGTCACGCTCACCTTCGCCGATCACGACGACACCGCGGATGTCCAGCATATTAAGTTGCTTTCGCATGGCGGTCACCGCGGCCTGGTCGGCGGCTCTTTCGTCGCCCCGTCCGACCAGCCGGGCCGAGGCCATCGCGGCCGCTTCGGTTACCCGGGCGAGGCCCAGGGAAAGCATGCGATCGTGGAATACGACGTCGGATGTTTCAGACGGCATGTCGGTGATTCCCCCGGGTCCGGAATTAACTCCGTTGCATGAATAACGCCGGTTCCGGTCCATGCAAGTAAGTGGCTTTACATTTACGGATGTCCCGGCGATCCGGTCGAGGATCGATATCGGTTTTTTGGCGCTCGACGCGCCGGCGTCCGTTCAACCCGCGAACCGACCGAAACCCCCGCGCCGTATCCGGCGGACGTCAATGCCGCGGTTCGCGGGTTTCGATGCGGATTTCCCGAGCCTGTCGGGAAAGGCCATCCCGCCGGCGGGACTTCGGGCGGGCGATGCATGCGTCCCCCTCCTTACGTGGGTCACGATATATGGCGGGATGACCCGGAACGCCCGTGGCACGCCTGGAGAATGCCTTACCGCGCGGAACGATGCCAGGGAACGGGCTCAGTGCGGGCGCTCAGACCTCCTCGATCCGGATCGCTACCGGCTTGCCTTCGATGACATCGGTGGTTTCGATGCCCGAAAGAGCCGTTTCAAGATCCTCCTGGTTGGTCCTGTGTGTGACGAATATCACCGGCGCGGTCGCGGTGTCGTGGCGGTATTGCCGCATCCGGTCGATCGAAACGGATGCGTCTCCCAGCACGCCAGCGACCTTGGCCAGCGCTCCGGGCCTGTCCTGGAGCTGCATCCTGACGTAATACCGTGCGGTCGACGCGGACTTGGACCTGGGGATTTTTTTGAGCGAGTTCGCCGGCCGTCCGAACGTTGGTACGCGAACGCCACGCGCGAGATCGACGATGTCCGAGACAACCGCGCTCGCGGTTGGCCCGGAGCCAGCCCCGGCCCCGCGAAGTACGATCTGGCCGACGCTGTCTCCCTCCAGCACCACCATGTTCGTTCCGTCCTCGAGCTGGCCCAGGGGACTGTCGGCCGGAACGAGGCAGGGAGACATCCGTTGTTCGAGGCCCCGCTCGGTGATCCTTGCGACGCCCAGGAGTTTGATGCGGAATCCCATATCCGCGCTTTGGCGTATGTCCTCAATCGTTATGCGCGAGATTCCCTCCACCTCCACGCCGTCAAAATCGACCCGGGCGCCGAAGGCGATCGCCGATAGGAGGGCCAGTTTGTGCCCCGCGTCAATTCCACCGACATCCAGATTCGGATCCGCTTCCAGGTATCCAAGGCCGTCGGCTTCCGAGAACGCCTCCTCGTAGGTAAGGCCGGCGCCCTGCATCCGGGTGAGGATGTAGTTGCAGGTGCCGTTCATGACACCCATCACCCGGATGACCCGGTTTCCGGCCAGTCCTTCCGTCAATGTCTTTACGACGGGAATGCCGCCGGCCACGGCCGCCTCGAACCTGAGAGCGACACCGGCCGCTTCAGCGGTCTCGGCCAGGATCTGGCCGTGATGCGCGAGCATGGCCTTGTTGGCGGTAACAACGTCCCGGCCGCTCGAGATGGCCGTCTCCACCGCGGCCTTCGCCGGACCGTCCACACCTCCGATCAACTCCAGAAGGACGTCGACGTCGTCGCGGCCCGCGAGAGCGGCCGGACTCTCTTCCCACTCGTACCCCTCCAGCCGCACCGCCCGGTCCCTGGCGCGGTCGCGGGCGCAGACGGCCGTTATTTCAATCGGCCGTCCGGCGCGGGCGGCCAAAAGGTCCCCGTGGCGCTGAAGGATTCCGATTACGCCGCTGCCAACGGTGCCGAGACCGGCTACGCCAAGACGAAGTGGAGTGGTCATGTGTCTCTCCATTACCGGGACCGGGCTCCGGTCCGGCCAGTGGGACGGCGCTCCGACCTCAACCGCCGGTGAGTCATTGGAACGGCCGTCCGCTTGCCGGACTCAGATATCCCTATCAGCCATTTCCTCAAGAGTCTTTCCGCGTTCACGGAGGCGCTGGACCCGTTCCATCAGAATGTCGTCCTCCGGTTCCGTAGGCCGCTGTTCGTCCACCGCCGCCCGCAGATGGGTGGAGGGAACCAGTTCGGGATACTCCGCGTTCCTGCCATCATCCGTGATCGCGGCGTCGAGCTGTGGAAACTGATCGCACCCGCAAAGCGGGACCGAAAGGAGTACTGGGAAAATTACCTGTCGCATCGGTTGCGCCGTCCCGCTTTTCCGCCAACCTAAGCTTGGGATCGGCTGGAGACAACCGACCGGGGCGAACTGGGGTGTGCGCCGGATTTTTTCACGGACTCCCGAATTCAGCCCTGATCGTTGATTCGCTGGCTGTCTTGATGTCCCCGGCGTGGCTGGGGCGGCTTTGCTCCGGATCCGCCGGCAAGTAGGGCAATCACGGCAGGACCGAGGAGGATGGCGGACATTCGGAACGAAGGCGGGGATCCTTCCCGGTGCCGG
>JAPOUP010000175.1 GCA_026708635.1 Rhodobacter sp. | reverse complement strand
CCGCGCCCTGGCGCGGCCCGCCGCGCGGGCGGTCGTGGCGAACATGGCCCGCCAATTCCGCGCGAGAAAACTGGGGATGGATAAAGCCATGGCCTATCCCCGATCACGCGGCTTTCCGGCATCCGCTCCGGGTCCGCTTGACGCTGTCCGTTCCTGACCCGATCGAATAAGGGAATATTCGATATGGCCGCGGTGCCGGCGGTCGGGAATGAGGCTCCGCAGCCTTACAGGAAAGCCGTTTCCTCGAAGCTGCGCAGTTTCCGCGAATGGATACGCTCCAGTGGCGTTTCGCGCAGGCGCTCCATCGCCAGAATGCCAATCCGTAGATGGTTGGCGACCTGCGTCCGGTAGAAATCGCTTGCCATACCGGGTAGCTTCAACTCGCCATGAAGCGGCTTGTCGCTGACGCAGAGCAGGGTTCCGTAGGGCACCCGGAACCGGAATCCATTCGCGGCGACAGTGGCGGACTCCATATCGAGCGCGATGGCCCGTGACTGCGAAAGGCGCTGAACGGGTCCGGATTGGTCGCGAAGCTCCCAGTTTCGGTTGTCTATGGTCGCGACGGTTCCCGTACGCATGACACGTTTGAGTTCGAAGCCCTCAAGCCGGGTGACCTCCGCCACACCCTTTTCAAGCGCGATCTGGATTTCGGCCAACGGGGGTATGGATACCCATATGGGAAGATCGTCGTCCAGAACGTGATCCTCACGCAGGTATGCGTGGGCAAGGACGAAATCTCCGAGCCTCTGCGAATTCCTCAGCCCGGCGCAGTGCCCCACCATAAGCCAGGCGTGCGGACGCAGGACCGCGATATGGTCGGTGGCCGTTTTGGCGTTCGAAGGGCCAACCCCGATGTTTACCAGCGTTATTCCCGCGCCCTGCGGCCGTTTCAGATGGTAGGCGGGCATCTGCGGCGTTTTCCCGGTTGCGGGAAACGGCTCAACGGCCGCGCTGATCTCAACATTCCCCGGACCGACAAAACCGGTATAGCCACTGCTGGCGTCGGCGAGAGCGCCGCGGGCGAAGTCCTCGAAAACCTCGACATAGAACTGGTAGTTCGTGAATAGAACGAAGTTCTGGAAATGTTCGGGATCGGTCGCCGTATAATGCTCCAGCCGCGCGAGGGAATAGTCGACACGCTGCGCGGTGAACGGCGCGAGCGGCGCCGTGCCATCGCCGTAGGGAAAACCGCAACCGTTCACGATGTCGTCGTTTGTGGTCGAAAGATCCGGAACATCGAATACGTCACGCAGCGCAAACCGCATTTCCCCGTCCTGCGGGACTGAAATGTCGGTTCCGGATCCCATGGCGAAGTGCAGCGGTATCGGTGTTTCCGAGGTGCCTATGGTGACCGGTACCCGGTGATTCTCGATCAGCAGGCCTATCTGCTGAATCAGATAGTTCCGGAAAAGGCCGGGGCGCGTGACCGTCGTGGCATAAGTTCCCGGTTGGGTGACGTGACCGAAGCTAAGGCGGCTATCGATGTGGGCGAAGCTGGTCGTAACAAAGCGGATTTCCGGGTAGAATGCGCGGAAACGCTCTCGCGGACGGCATCTGCCGGCGTTTTCCCGGAACCGCTCCCGCAGGTGCTTGGTGCCGATCTCGTATATTTCGGTCAGCCGGTCGACTGCCCGGGTCGCGTCCGTGAAACGCTCCGGCGGTGGAATATCCGGGGTCGATATCGACGGTCTGCGCGGCGAGACGTTCATTGCGCCGGAACGAGCACATCGGTGATCCCGAATTTCGTGACGTCGACGAGACCCATGTCGGAAATGCGGAGTTCGGGAATCACGACCAATGCCAGCAGCGAGTGCTGCATGAAGGCGTTGTTAAGCCTACAGCCACACGCGCGCATCGCCCCGGCTATCCGTTCGGCTTTCACGGCCACTGTGGGCGCGGGATCGTCGGACATCAGACCCGCGATGGGCAGTTCCAGCAACGCGAGTTCCCGTCCGTCGCGCCAGACCGAAACGCCCCCTCCAACCTCACCCAGCCTGTTCGCCGAACGGGCCATGTCATCGCGCGAGGTGCCAACCACAATCATATGATGGCTGTCATGCGCGACGGTTGACGCGATCGCCATCCTCCCCTCATATCCGAACCCCGATACGAAGCCGTTCGTGACTCCGCCGGTGGCGCGGTGTCGTTCAACCAGAGCGATCTGGCAGATGTCGCTTTCCGCGTCGCCCTCCACCACGCCGTCACAAACACGGAGATCCACGGAAAGCGCCTTGGTTGGCGCCTGGTTTTCCACGACCCCGATAACCCTCGCCGATACCGTGCCCGCCTGGGTCGGCGCATGGATGGCGAAGTCCCCCGCCTCAAGGGATTTGCCAAGATGAACGGTGCTACGGGTGTCAGCCGGCCAGTCGAGATGTGGACAGTGAACCTGGATCTTGCCCTCCAGAGCCACGCTTATTCCCTTGGCGATCACCCGGTGTATGGGAAGGTCAGTTAGATCCGGCGTCAGGATAAGGTCCGCCCTACGGCCTGGCGAAATGGACCCCAGCTCGCGCTCCAGCCCAAAGTGCGTCGCCGTATTTATTGTCGCCATCTGAAGGGCTATCAGCGGTTCACAGCCACATTCGATCGCGTGCCGGACGACCCGGTTCATATGGCCGTCGTAAACCAGTGTGCCTGAATGGCAGTCATCCGTGCACAGGATCATACCGCGGGGGTCCAGACCCATCCGGGTCACCGCCGTGATCTGTTCCCTGACATCATGCCACGCCGAGCCGAGCCTTAGCATCGCGCGCATACCCTGGCGAAGCCGCGCCACGGCATCGGACTGCCGCGTGCCCTCGTGGTCGTCCGCCGGCCCGCCGGCGGCGTATGCATGAAACGCCCGTCCAAGATCCGGCGAGGCATAGTGCCCGCCGACCGTCTTGCAGGCGTTCCGTGTGACCGCCATCTCCTCGAGTAACCCGGCGTCACCCGCGATCACGCCGGGGAAATTCATCATTTCGCCCAGTCCCACGATGCCCGGCCACGACATCGCCTCAGCCACATCCTCCGGTTTGATCTCGCAGCCGGAGGTTTCAAGCCCCGGGGCGCTGGGGACGCAGCTGGGCATCTGGGTGAAGACGTTGATCGGCTGCAGCATGGCTTCGTCATGCATCAGCCGCACACCCCGAAGGCCCAGCACATTGGCGACTTCGTGCGGGTCCGTGAACATCGTCGTGGTTCCGTGGGGAATTACCGCGCGGGCGAACTCAGCGGGGGTCAGCATGCCGGATTCGATATGCATATGCCCGTCGCAAAGGCCGGGGACCATGAACATATCATCCGCATCGATTTCCCGCGTGTCCGTCCCGATGCAGTGCGAGGCGTCGGGACCGCAGTAGGCGAACCTTCCATCGGCAATCGCGATATCGTGGTTGCCGAGGGTTTCTCGGGTATGGACATTGACCCAGACGCCGCGGCGTATCACCAGATCGGCGGGCTCACGACCCGCCGCGACCGCGACGAGCCGCGGGGCGGCCTCCGCATATGTGGGAATTGAGCGGACCATGATGAAGTGTGCCATCAGTCCGCTGCCCGCGCAAGTCCGGACGTGTGGAAGG
>JAPOUP010000053.1:12488-27540 GCA_026708635.1 Rhodobacter sp. | reverse complement strand
GCCGGTGCGGCAGCGGCTTGAAAATCCTGGTAGCGATGGGATATGATAGGAGCATGACTGAACACACGAGTCATGAACTGTCGGAACGGATTACCGTTCTGGAGTAGCGAATGAAAACACTGCAATCCGATCTTCAGGGAACGCTCGAGCGCTTTCGCGCCGACATGGCCAGGCGGGATACCGACATGGCCAGGCGCGACAAGGACAATCTGCGCTGGATTGTCGGATTCGGGATTGCCCAGATCGCGATAACGATCGCCGTCCTGGGTGCCGGCTTCGCATTCCTGGCCCCGGTCGGAATACCATCTCCGTAGGCCTGTGTATCCGGCATCCAGTGCCGTCAACCGGTCGGTCGGGGCGAACGCCATAATCTCTCCCGCAACGGAGATCCCTGGAGCCTTCTTCGTCGACGGCCAGCCCCATCACCGCGCCCGTCAGGCTGTCGCCGGCCGGCGCGATGCGCGCCGCTGCGTCAAGACCATGGATGCCCGAACCTGCCGCAGCGTCCGTGTCTATCACGACTCCCGCCGCTCGACGGCGGATGCCGCGGCCTTGCCTTGCGGCAAGTGATATCCGCGAGAGCCGCATGTTTCGGGACGTCCGTGATCAGCCGTTCCGGCGCCGTAGGCCGCGGGAGTCGCTGACCGTGTATGATTTCCGGGCGGGTCCTACGTATTTCGCCAGGAGTTCATCCCGCACCTCGCTTCCATCCGCGAGAAACGGAAGGATTCCGCGCCGAACGGACCGTCCGCGCATCGCTTCGATGTCGGTTTCCGATTTCGTGACCCTCTGCGCCAGTCGCCGTCCCCATTGCGCGAGAAAATCATAAAGGCGGTCGATATCGTCTTGGTGGGCGCCCGTTTTCGCCAGATCCTGGAACTCGTCGGGATCGGTCCGAAGGTCGAACAGCATCGGCCGGAACCCACCCTCGGCGTGAATGAGTTTAAGACGTCCGTCAAACACCATGAACAGGCGCGCGTCTCGCGGCCGGAGGCCGAGCCGGGTGCATTGCGGAGTTGGCGAGTAGTCGAATTCACTAACCACGAAACGCCGCCATTCCGGTGTCTCGCCGCGAAGCCACGGGAGCAGTGAGCGGCCCTCGATAATGTGATCGGGTACCTTACCGCCCGCCGCCTCAACGAATGTCGCCGCGACGTCAATGCTTTCTACAAGGGCGTCACTGACGGTGCCGCGCGATTCATCCGCCTCCGGCCGGGGATCATAAACGATCAACGGAATCTTGACCGACGGGTCATGGAAAAGATCCTTCTCGCCGAGCCAGTGGTCTCCCAGATAGTCTCCGTGATCCGAGGTCAGCACTATCATCGTGTCATCAAGCCGGCCGGTGGCCTCGAGAAAGTCCAGAAGCCGTCCCAACTGGTCGTCGCACTGCTTTATCAGGCCCATGTAGGCCGGGATTACCTTCCCGCGCACCTCATCCCTGCGGAAGGCGCGGGCGATCGCGTTTTCCATGTAGGCGCCGAACACCGGATGCGGATCCTCGCGTTCGACCTCCGAACGGATTGCCTGGGGTACGTGGTTCGGACCGTACATCGCATGGTAGGGTTCCGGCACGATGTAGGGCCAATGGGGCTTGATGTAGGAAATATGCGCGCACCAAGGGGTTTCCGCGCTCTCGATGAATCTTATGGCCTCTCCGGTCAGCCACGGTGTTTCGCTGTCCTCCTCACGGATGTTCGCGGCTCTATCGGCGTTGCCCAGTATCCATCCCGTCGCGATGGCGCCGTCATCGTCTATGCCCGCATTCGCGTAGTGCGCCCATGGATTCTCGCCCTCATAGCCTTTCGACCTGAGGAACTCGTTGTAAGGTGAGTGGCGTTCGTCATAAAATCCATCCGGACCTTCCCCCCAAAGTCCGTCGTCCCGGACGAAGACGTCGAATCCGCATTCGGCCTGCCGTGCGCCTATAACGCTCTCGGGCGAGATGCCGAGTCTGGCCATACCCTCCGTGTCCGGGCGCATGTGGGTCTTGCCGACCAGCCAGCAGTCCATGCCGATGGCGCGGAGATGGTCGCCCATGGTCAGTTCTCCAACGCGGAGGGGAAACCCGTTCCATTGGGCGCCATGGCTAGACGCGTAGCGGCCGGTATAGAAACACATCCGGCTGGCGCCGCAGATCGGGGACTGCGCGTAGGCGTTCGAGAAGCGGACGCCCATGGCCGCGACGCGGTCGAAGTTCGGGGTGTGCAGGTGCGGGTGCCCGGCGCAGCTGAGATAATCGAACCGTAGCTGGTCGTACATGATGAACAGTATATTCATTCGTCACTCCCGGTGCCGGGGCCATGCCGGTCCACTGGTTCCATTCACGTGAAACGTCCGGTCGCCGGACTGATCCACAATGTCACTATCTCGAACGGCGCCAGTTCCAGCAATACCGTATCTCCGGCGATCTCGACGGGGCCGGTCGGGTTTTCCAGAAGGTCGCAGCGGTGCGCCGCGCCGACTGGAGTCCGGAACCGCAGTTTGACCGGACCGCCGATGCCGTCAGGCTCGAAGAGCCGTAGAATGGCGCCACCGGACTTTCCCGGCTTCAGAGTCTCGCAGACCGCGCGCGCGCCCGAAACGCTGACGAAGGACCGCCCGTCGAAAGCGGTGTCGCCGCGACCGGCGGCCGGCCGGACGATCCGAAGCGGGGTATTGAGATCATAGGCGGCGGCGTCCACATCCGCGCGGCCGTTTCCGGAAAACGGCAGGAAACTGTAGGTGAATTCATGCTGGCCCTGGTCGGCGCCGGGATCGGGTGCGGTCGCGGACTTGATGAGGGTCAGGCGCATGACGCTGCCCCGAACGTCATGGCCGTACTTGCAGTCGTTCAGAATGGCCGCGCCGCGCGATCCGTCGGAAAGCAGGGTCCATTTCTGCGCGGGAACCTCAAAGCGGGCGCGCTCGAAAGGCGTGTCGCGACCGGTGGAACGCTCGACGGCGCCCCACTGGATGTCGAACAGGGCCTTCGGACATGTCACGGTGACCGGAAAGGCGACTTTCAGGAGCGTATGTCTTTGACGCCACTCGATTTTCGTGACAAAGTCGATACGGGCGGAACCGGCGCTGAGCCGGATGTCCTGCATTATGCGGCTCCCGCGCCAGCGCCGCTCGGTACGGATCGCGACCCGGATCGGGCCCCGTTCGACGATACGGATGACCGCCGCTTCCTCGACCGCTTCCATGCGGTCCTCAAAATCCGGATCGATGTCCCAGGCATCCCAGCAGATCGGTCGGTCCTCGAACGCCTGGAACTGGTTCGCTGGCGCGTCCTCGGAAACGAACTCGGTCGCCGTGTCCCTGTGGAATGCCGAGACCAGACGGCCGCGGCCGTCAAACTCGGCGCGCAGGAAAGCGTTCTCCATCACCGCGCCATCACCGTTCCGCCCGGGACGGATGGAAAGACCTTCCGGTGCCGGCGCGACGGCGACCGAGAGCGGTGTTGCGGAATAGGCTGGCAGAGAGGGAAGATAGACCAGCGCACCCCTGTCGGTTGGCTGATTGGGGTCCGTCGCGCCGGTTTCCGGCAGTTCGGCGATCCGGGTCGCGCTGACCGGCATCGCGTTCAGTATCAGGGTTTCGGGCGCGTTCGCGGCCAGGGTTTCGGCCGCCGCCGTTGCCGCGGCCTCGGCGATTCCGGCGATCTGGGCATGGTCGGAACGGGACTCATCGAGTGCCCGCGGTACGCAGACACCGGAAACGGTGTCGTGAAACTGATTGCTGCAGAGCAGTTCCCACGCCGCGCCGAGATCGGGTGAAAGACCCGCGAGAACCGACAGCGCCTCGGCTTCGTGCAGCGCGCGTTCGTTCCGCCGGTTGGCGCGTTTGATCCATGCCTGGCTGGTCAACGTTCCGCGGTGGCCCTCAAGGTAGTGTTCGCCGCGGTGCACGGGCAGGGAGCGCGCCTCGGCCTCAATGGCTTCAAATGCCGCGCGCACGCTCGACATGACCATCCTCGGCATTCCCGGCATACGCGCGTAGGCGCGCGCGCGGGAGAGAAGCTCTTCGGTCGGTCCGCCGCCGCCGTCACCGTAACCGAAGCAGATCGGCAGGCGGCGCGCGTCCGGGTCGGCGTGGGTGAACGTGCCCAGAACCTCGCGGGCGGTGAGGTCGCTCTTGTAGTTCGTGGGGAAGGGCAGGTGTTCCACGCTTCTCGGCGTGGTCAGCACGTGGGCGAGAATACGCGTGCCGTCGATGCCCTCCCATAGATGGGTCGGAGGCACGCGGTTAACCTGGTTCCAGTTCAGCTTGTTCGTGCAGAACCACTTCAGACCGGCCTGTTTCATGAGTTGGGGCATCTGGCCGGGAAACCCGAATGTATCGGGTAGCCACAGAACCGGAGTCTCCACGTCGCCGAAGGTATCGCGGAAATAGCCCCGTCCGAGCTGGAACTGGCGCACCAGCGACTCAGGACCTGGAATGTTCAGGTCCGGTTCCACCCACATTCCACCCAGTACCTCCCAGCGCCCTTCCGAGACACGGGTCCTTATCCGCCGGAACTGGTCCGGCGCGTCTTTGGCGCAGAATGCGTAGACATGCGCCTGCGATTGGCAGAAGCGGTAATCGGGATCCGCGTCCATCAACCTCAGCACGTTCGAGAACGTCCGCACCGCTTTCCGGCGCGCCTGATCGATCGTCCAGAGATACGAGATGTCCAGATGCGCATGGCCGATCGCGTGCAGCGTGACATCGAGCGGCTCCCCCGCCGATGCAATCCCCTCGCGCAGGACGCAAAGCGCGTTCGGGGCGCTCTCGTGGAGCGCGGCGCCGGGCAGCTCCCATGTATCGAGCGCCAGGAACGCCGCGTCCAGAGCGTCAAACAGACCGTCACGGATGGCGGGGTCGGCCGAGAGTTCGGAAGCGGCGTCGAGCGTCGCCCGCGCCAGACCGAAAAACCCCAGCAGTGCTGGGTCACGCTCGACCAGCGCGGGACGTCCCATGAACAGTCTGGCGCGGTCGGAGGGATCGGGAGGCCATCGTGTATGGCCGGTCCATCCGTGGAGATCCAGCCTGTGGCTTCGGCCGTCGGCGAGCGTTCGGTCGAGAGGAATCGTCTGGTGGTAACGGTCGGCGGAGCCGATTGGCGCGCCGTCCAGGTAAACCAGCGCCTCAGGATGGTTGAAGATGTCGCCGAACGTTCCGAGCGGAAGGTGGATGGCCAGTCGGTCAGCGGCCCAGCCGGACGGTATCCGGATCGAACCCGACAGGAAAAAGTCAAGGTCGGAGCGTCCCCAGTAGCTCTCGGGCTCTACGGCGGGCCATGCGCGCGGATCGGCGTCCAGGGGAGGATTTTCGGCGGGACCCGATAGCTCCAGAAGCCGCAGGGGGGGAAGCGCCGCCGACCGGCGGTGGACGTACGGCGCGATGTGTCGCAGTTTCGCGCGGAGTCTCGCGGCGGCGTACCGGGTGTCGCGTTTCACCGCGTCACCAGTTCGAAGCCCTCTACGGAACCCCGATATGCGAAAGGCGCGTCCGCGACATGCGCGTGATCCGCGGCGGGCTCCGGACCGGCGCTTCCACCCCACGGCCGGTCTGGATCCGGCCACGGAATCGAGTCGACCAGTAATCTGGTATAGGGATGCTCGGGATTGCCGATCACCTGCCCCGGCGGTCCGGCCTCGACGACGCGGCCCCTGTATAGAACCATGACGTAGTCCGAGACGTGATATGCCGTCGCGAGGTCGTGCGTGATATACAGGATCGAGATTCCAAACCTGTCCTTGAGGTCGTATATGTTCGACAGGATCGTCGCGCGCAGGCTGGCGTCCACCATCGACACCGGTTCGTCCGCGACCAGGAGTTTCGGCGACAGCATCAGCGCGCGGGCGACGATAAGCCGTTGACGCTGGCCGCCTGACAGCTGGTGGGGATAGCGCGGAAGCACCAGATCGGGATCCAGGCCCACGGTGCGGCAGACCTCCTCCATCCTTTGCCGGATATGCGCTTCGTCGCGGGCGAGACCGAAGCGCCGGTAGGGGTAGGCGAGGGCATGACGCACCCTGTAGAACGGGTTGAAACAGGCGTAGGGATCCTGCAGCACCGCCTGGACGTCCCTACGGAACCCAAGTTTCCCCGCCGCGCCCGCTCTTCGGAGGTCGCGTCCCTCGAACCGCACGGCGCCGGCGGTCGGATGCGTGAAACCCAGGACGATGGACCCTAGCGTCGATTTGCCTGAACCCGACTGGCCCACGATCGAGATGATCTTCGGGACGTCACCCCGCAGCGTGAAGCTGAGCGGGTGGAGGGCCGTGAGTTTGCCGTAGACCTTGCTTACCCGGTCGAACGTCAGGAGCGGTGCCGGACGGCGGCTCCCCGGCGCCTCCCTGGCGGAGGAGGGACGTAGGAAACTCTTGCCTCCGACCAGCGGCACTGAGGAGATCAGCGCCCGTGTGTAGGGATGTCCGGGATTTCCGAGAATCCGCCGGATATCGCCGTATTCGACCAGTTCCCCCTGCCTGAGGACCGCCAGTTCGTCGACCGACTGGGCCATCAGCCCCATATCGTGCCCGATGAGGATAAGGCCCGATCCGGCGAGCGCCTGCGCTTCCCTGAGCGTCTGCATCACCTGCCTTTGGGTTACGACGTCCAGTGCGGAGGTCGGCTCGTCGGCGATGATAAGCTCCGGCCGCAGGATCATGCCCAGCGCGATGCAGACGCGCTGCTTCATGCCGCCAGAGAGTTCATGAGGATGGAGACGACCGGTTCGAGGATGAAGGCCGACGCTGTCGAGCGCTTCGTCCGACCTGCGCATGAGCTCCTTGCGGTTCCGTCGGCCCTCATGCGCTGAAATCGCGTCCCAGAGCTGTTGTTCGACGCGCATCACCGGGTTGAGGGAATTCATCGCGCCCTGCGGGATGTAGGCGACACGGGACAGCCTCGCGAGGCGCATGTCCTCTTCGGACAGTTTCAGCATATCGACCCCGCCGAGATCGATGGTGCCTCCGGAAACGTGGCCGGGGTCGGCGAGCATGCGCATGATCGCAAGGGCCGTCGTTGTCTTGCCCGACCCGCTCTCACCCACGAATCCGACACGGCGGCCCAGTCGGACGTCCAGCGAGAGTTTCCTGACCGCCTGGACAACGCCCTGCGGTGTCGGAAAATCGACGGAGAGTTCGCGAAGCGTAAGGACCGGACGGCCCGTCATGGAGTCCACCGGGCCGCCGCGGCCCCGGTTCCGTCCTGAGCCGGTATGGACCGTTTCAGCCGTCGTTCCCGGTACCCCGGCGGTTTCGTGGATACGGCTGCCGCCGTCCGGATGTCCCGGTTCCGTCACCTCCCAAGCCTCCTGAGACGTGGATTGGAGATTTCGTCGAGACCGAGGTTTACCAGTAGAAGCCCGATGAACATGACGGCGAGCAGGACTGTGGGGATTCCCCACCACCACCATAGATTCTGGATCAACGCGCCGGCGCTGATCGCGTCGTAGATCGTGCGCCCGAGCGTGGGGATTCGCTGCGGGCCAAGTCCGAGAACCTCAAGGCCGACCGCCGTTACGATCGACGTTGTCACGTTGGCGATGAAGCTGCCGAAGAGGTAGGGGACGAGATTGGGCAGCATTTCCCTGAACATGATGTGATGGGTCGGCGCACCCGAGAGCCGGGCCATCATGACATAGCCGGACTGTTTCATTGACAGCACCTGGGCGCGGATCAGCCGTGTCGGTGACTGCCAGGCGAAACCGGCGATCAGCAGGGCCATAATTGTCAGTGACACGTCACCGAAGGCTGACTGGAACACCACAAGGATCAGAAGCGGCGGGATGGTGATCATCACGTCTGAGAGGACGCGGATGGTATCGTCGGTGCGTCCGCCGACAAACCCTGCGGTGAACCCCAGGACAATGCCCGCGCCCATGCCGATCAGGCTGGCGAGGAACCCGACGAACAGCGTGTTGGGAGCGCCGATCGCGATCAGCGCCAACATGTCCCTGCCGGAGCCGTCCGTCCCGATGGGGTGGGCGGGAACACCCGGTTGTCCACGCAGGTTCTCGAAGCCGATGGGCGGTAGCTTCAGGGGTGCGGAGCCCGTGAAGACAAGGTCAAGATCCCATAACAGCCGTCCAAGCAATCCGAGCGCCACGATCGCGAGTAAAAGCCCGGCGCCGCAGAAGAGCTTCGGATTCGTCCAGGGATTGTCAAAGCGGCGCATCCTGCGCCGCGCGGCGCGGGTCGTGACGCCGGTCATCCGTCGGATCCGTGGCGGATTCTCGGGTCGATCAGCGGATAGGCGAGATCGACGAGGAATACGGCAAGCGCCGTCATCAGTATGATGACGTAACTCACGCCCTGAATGACCGGAAAGTCCTGGTCGAGTATCGCGTCATACAGAAGCTTTCCCATTCCGTTGTAGGCGAAAATTCGCTCGACCAGAACCTGCCCGGCGACAAGCAGGCCGATCTTGAGCGCGAAAGCGGTGATCTGGGGCAGAATCGCGTTGCGGATCATGTATCCGTAGAGAACGGTGCGTGGCCGCAGGCCCTTCGCTTCGGCAAGCCTGACGTAATCCTCCCCCTGAACCGTGATCATCATGCCCCGCATGCCCAGTGCCCAGAAGCCAAACGTCACGATGACGATTGAAAGCGCCGGAAGGAATCCGTGGTGGAGAACGGACGCGGCGAAGGCCCAGTCCCAGCCGGGTTCGACGGTCAGCCCGTAGGCGCCCGCAAGCGGGAACCACTGCAGTTTCGCCGCGAATATCCACATCAGCAGAAGACCGCTCAGGATCGGTGGGATCGAGGTGAACACCATTGCCGCCGGTATCGCGATACGGACCAGCTTTGGTGAGTGGCTCCAGACCATCAGCGCGCCGAGCAGGTTGCCGATAAAGAACGTTATGAGCAGGGATAGCACCATCAGTCCGAGGGTCCACGGAAGCGCCCGCGCGATCAGGGCCGAAACCTTGGTGGGAAACGTCGCGGTGGAAAGGCCGAAGTCGAACAGGACGATGTTCCTGAGGTATTTCACGTATTGGACGATGAGCGGATCGTTGAGGCCGAAGCTCTCCCTGAGCTGGTCCAGTATGCGGTCCGCGTCCTGAACGGCTCCCGCTCCCGCGGCCATCCGTCCGAGCATGATATCGGCCGGGTCGACGGGAGACAGTCGCGGGATGATCCAGATCAGCGTGGCGGCGATCCAGATCGTGAGCAGCAGCGTCAGCAGCCGGTTGACCAGATATCCGGGCGGAATTCTCAAACGCGCGGCTTTCCGCGGGATGTCGACCGGTTCCTGGTCGCTCGCGTCCGTCGCCGGCGGTTCGCGCCGGTCACGTCGCCTGTCCCGCGGCGCCGCGCGAGACATGGCTGTTCCATCCCCTCAGGACGAGACGCTCGTCGGGATGGAGATTGCCTTCCTCGACACGGTCCGTGCCGGCGTACATCTGGCAGAGCACCGTCTTGCGCGTACGCGCCGACCGGTTCGGCATGGAGCCATGCAGCGTGAGATAGTGAAAGAAAACGACGTCGCCCGGCTCAGCTTCCACGGGCCGCGCGTGATCTATGGGGTATCGTGCCAGGGTGCTGTTCGGACGGCGCCCGTCTGCGCCCGGGATTCGTCCCAGACGATGCGATCCCGGGTAGACGCGCAGACACCCCATCTCGTCCGTGGCCTCCGATATATGAATGACTCCGGCGATCATCGAGTCGCGGGCGGTCGGGAAGTAGGGCCAGTCCTGGTGCATGGGGAACGGGGAGCCCCGCTCGGGCGGCTTCTGGAACAGTTTCGAGTGGTGCAGGACGATATCCGGGCCGAGTATCGTCTCCACCACGTCAAGGAAGTCCGGGGCCAGGAACGCGTCCATCCATCTGCGGGAATATTTCTGAACGTTGTGGGTATGCAGGATCCGGTCGCCGGGGCGGGTCAGGCCGGCCGCCTGCCCGCCGTCCCAGGTGGCGTCGATGCACTCGCCGGAGTTCGATATCTGGGCGACGATACGGTCGAAGTCCCTCTCGAGCGCCGCGACCTCGGCGATGGAGAACACTCCCTTGGCGAGAAGGAATCCGTCGGCTGAGAAACGGTCTTGGATTTCCGGCATCCTTCAGATCCGGTTCGGGTGGGGCCGGCGGGGGCGTTCCCCGCCGGCTTTCGCTCAGTTGGCCTTAACGAGATTGTGGATGATCTGGTGCGTATGGTTCCACCAGAAAAACGGATGGTTGTAGTAGTTCTCGGAAGATGGCCATCCTTTCCAGTAGGTTGTGTTAAGGGGCAGCAGCTTCGCCGACTGCACCAGCGGGATGAAGGGCATCTCCTCCGCCAGATACCGGTAGGCCTCCGCCACCATTTCCGGAGTCGCCGGGTCGTCGAGCGCCATGGTGCCCATTCGATCGACGATTTCCGAGTACATTGCCGCGGCCTCGGAATTCCATCTGGAGGTGTTGTTAAAACCCGGCGAACGCTCGCCGACGGGGACCACGTCCTTGACCGTGTAGCGGCTCATCGAGGTCCAGGGTTCGTTGACGGAACCGCACGAAAGCCAGCTGTAGGACATCTCGTACGCGCCGAAGGGCAGTACCTCTCCCCAGAAAACGCCGTTCTCGACCGGAACCGAGCTGGCGTTTACGCCGGCACGGTTCAGCTGCTCGACGATCACGTCGATTGTCCGGGTATATTCGGTGGACGCCGAGTTGACATGGATCCTGACGGTCAGGTCCTCACCGTTCCTTTCGTAGATGCCGTCACTGCCCATGGTGTAGCCCTGGGCCTCGATGAGAGCCTGTCCGGCGGCGGTATCGGCGGTGGGCGAGAGGCCGTGGCCCGCCGCTTTGACGGCATCGATATACGGTGCCATGGAGCCATACTGGACGAACATGGTTTCGCTTGGCACGGTCGCGCCCTCAACCGCGACGTTGACGATCTGGCTGCGGTCGATGATGTGGTTGACCGCGCGTCGCATGGCCGGGTTGTCCCAGGGCGGAACGGTTGTATTGATCTCGAGCTGGCGCGCGCAGGGGTCGGCCGACGCGTAGGGGTAATCGTCATACCATGCGATGATATTGGGATTCTGCGCCCTTATCGCCTCATAGGCGCCGACGCTGACATTCTGCGCCGCGTCCATCTGGTTCGTCGCCATGAGCTGGGCCCGGCTTTCGGCGCCACCGGATTCCAGCCAGATCAGGCGTTTGGGCTCGGGTAGATCCATGAAGCCCGTCTTCGCGCCCCACCATCCGTCGTTGAGATCCCAGATCATGCGGTTGGTCGCGCCCGACGTGTACGTGTAGGGTCCCGTACCGATGGGCGGGTAGAACGCGAAAGTCGCCGGATCCTGACCGTCCCATACGTGCTGGGGCATGATCAGGAACGACCCGAAGATGCGGACCCCGAAGTTCTCGACGGCAAATCGGGGGTTTGGCGCGTTCAGGGTAAACCTTACCGTCAGATCGTCGATTTTCTCGACGGAGGCGACCTGGGCGCGGACCGTGGCCGCCTCCCGGCTGGAGATCTCCTCGTTGGACATCGCCAGATTGACGGTGAAGACGACGTCGTCGGCATCGAACGCCTCCCCGTCCGACCACTCGACGCCGTCGCGCAGCTCCAGCGTCCATACGTCGCCGGCATCGTTCGCCGTGATCGCCGTTCCCAGCCACGGGTCAAGCTCACCGGTTCCGTAGTTGAGTATGAAAAGCGGTTCCCACATCGCCTGATGCGCGCCGTGCATACGTTTGGTTCCCGGCGTCATCCAATTGAAATTCCGCGGATCCTTGATCGTACGATCCAGATCGAAGATCACGGTGTCCTCGCGCGTGACGTCCTGCGCCAGGGCACCGGTGGCGAGCAATGCGAGCGCCGACGCGAGCGTTGCGGTCTGTCTGATTGCCATCTCTTTCTCCCTTTGTTCAGCGGGGCGGTTGCGCCCCGGACCGTCCGGGCCGGCCCGGCCCGGTTCTGCGTTCTAACGGACGTAGTCCATGACCAGGACACGGGTGCGGTCCGGTATGTCCTCTCGTTGAATCGCGATCTCGGAAGAGAACGCGAAATCGATGTCATCCTCCCTGAAGTGCGCGAGGAAACTCTCGATCCACATGGTGTTTCGCGGCCTGTAGGCGAGGGTGCGGAAGTGCATGGGGATCACCAATCCGGGTTTTACGCGATGGATCATTTCCATCAGGTCGGGCAGCTGGATCGTGAGGTAGCCCCCGGCGAGAGCGAACAGGACATCCGTTCCCTCGAAGAACGACTGCTGGGCGTCGGTCAGCGGATTGCCGACATCGCCCATATGCGCGACCTCCACACCGTCAAGCGCAAACCTGCACATACCGTTCTGGCCCGGGACTTCGTGTTCGGGGTGGAGGTCCCATTCCGCCGCTTCGATGGCCCTGACCGTGATTCCAAGTGTATCGGCGCGGCCACCCCCGCGCGCGACCTCCAGTGTGTTCAGGACCTCTGGGTCGCCGGGGATCAGGTCGGCGCGGCAATGCGCGTCATCGTCATCGGACGAGACAAGCACGAGATCGGCCGCGTCGTCTATGGGCGCGTACCCAACCGCATCCGGCGTGTACGGATCGGTGATGACGCTTGGGCCGTCGGCCGGGAACAGACCGAACGCGGCGTGTCCGTACCACTTGATCCTCATCGCTGGTGACGCCTTTCAGTTGTTGCCGACGACATGCGGACTCGCGGTTCTCGAAATATCATCGTTGTCCGGGCGTGGGTAGGTGCGCCAGTTACCCGCGTCTCCGCGACACAGGATCGCCTCGACGCCTCTCGCCCAGGCATCGTCGGTCACGTGTACCTCCGGCGGACAGTAGCGGAGGGTAAGGCCGCAGCGCCGCCGTCCGGACCTGTTTGGCAGGCTGCCGTGCACCAGCATGTCCGCATGGAGTGAAATCTGGCCGGCCCTGAGCGTATTGGTGAAAGGCTCGCCCAGCCCGTCGGCGCCGTCGGTCTCTATATGGAACACGCTGGCACCGGACGCGGGCCGGAGTTTGAGCGCGCCTCCGGCGTGGGTTCCGGGAAGGAAGCGCATGGCGGAATTGGCTTCGGTGGCTTCGTCGACAGCGAGCCACACGGTTACGGTTCGCGCGGGCGAGAGGCTCCAGAACGCCGCGTCCTGATGCCATGGCACGGCCTTCGGGTCATGGGGCGCCTTTGAGAGGACCGCGGTCGCCCAGCAGAGTATGTCCGGCCCGATGATGTCCTGTACATGGTCCAGGACGCGTGTATCGGTCGCGATGTCCCAGAGGCCCGAGAGCCTCGCCTGGTAGCAGTTGATGCCGTAGTTTCCCTCCGCGCCCATATCGGCGATCAGGCGATCGACATAGGCGCGGATACCGTCGATCTCGGAGTCCGGGAAAATGTCGATTGGCTGGACGAAGCCCGTACGGTTGTAGGCGTCGATCTGGGCTGGCGTAAGACGGAGAGGCGCGTCATTCCGCACCGGCCTGAAACTTAGGTCCTGGAATCCGTCCAGCATTCTGTCCTCCCCGTGCCGTCCATTCTAAACGGATAAATCGGCCGCGCATGACCGCCAATTGACATTTTCATGTGGTATTTTGATTTTTTCCGGTGAAAGATAGGCAAATTCATGTCCGGGTTTGTTGTGGAGCCTGTTCCATGGACATCGTTCGATTCAGGGCCGGCGATTACCTGCGGGGGAGCGAAGCGTTCCACTACGCCTGCAAGTCGCTTGACGTAAGGTTCCCGAACCAGGCGCATGATCATGACTGTTTCGAGGTATTCCTGATCGAGCGCGGTGGAGCGCTGCACTGGATAAACGGGGAGACGCAGCGACTGGCGCGGGGGCATATGGCGTTCATCCGTCCGCGGGACGCGCACGCGTTCAGGGCTGACAGGGAAACCGGATGCCGGATCGTGAATGTAATGTTCCGGGCGGAAACGGCGGAGCATCTGGTTAGCCGCTATCCGCGGGAATTCAGGGGAAGGCTCCTTGACTGGCGCGGCGGTCTGCCCGAGGCGTATGAGCTTATGGGGTCGCGGTTCGAGCGCGCCGTCAACGTGGCGCACGAGCTTGGGACCTCCATCAGATCGCTCGCGCGCGTGGAGGAGTTCCTCCTGACGCTGACCAACCGGGTAGTGGAGCGAAGCGCGCATCCCAACAGCGCGACGCCGAGGTGGTTTTCGGCGGCATGCGAGGCGGTGCGTGACCCGGCGGTGTTCCGCGGCGGGGCGGCGGCGTTCGTCCGCGCCGCCGGGCGAAGCCATGAGCATGTCTGCCGCGTGACGCGGGCCGAACTCGGCGTCACGCCCTCCGGGCTCGTGAACAGGGTGCGGATCGAGCACGCGGCCCTTTTGCTCGGCAACGGGGAGCTGCCGGTTCCCGAGGTGGCACGAACGTGTGGCATCGAGAACCTGAGCCATTTCCACAGGCTGTTCAGGACACGGTATGGGGTGACGCCGCGGCAGTATCGACTGCGGAACCGGAGGGCGCCGTTCTGACCGCCCGACTGATGAGCCGGCACTCTTTCGGCCCGTCCCGCACCTTCAATCCGCCGCCGGGTCTGACGCGCCGCAACAGTCAAATCCAAAAAACGGCTTGCAATCGACGCTCGGCATGACGATCATCATCACGCCGCTACAGTCAGGAATCCCATCCTGATTGACGCGCGGCCCGCCGGGTGGATGATCGGCATCGCGCCCCCTCTCCGTGCGGACCGCCCGAGGAGACACTGCCATTTCCGACCCCGACATCCAGGACGGCGATGTGGTGCGCCCTAAGTCGGACACGGACGGCTGCATACGCAAGGCCGCGGAATGCCGCGCTGACCCGGCTGTCCGGACCGCTGACACTGCCCAAAATCGCGCACGATATCGTCGTATGATGGCCGATCCGGCGGCTCGCGCCCAGTGGACGGCCCGCCAGCGCGAGTTGTTCGTCAGCGTATGCAGGATCCGAACCGCCGGCCAACGCCCGGGCGCGCGAGCGGTAGCGGCGGCGCAAGGCCATGGGATGAGATGAGAGACAGTTCCTGTCCGCGTTTCGCACGAGTGTCCATCGCGCCCGGGGATCGGTGCGACAGTCGCCTGAGCGGATGAAGGCGCGTTCCCCATGATCATGCCCGCCAGGATCGTCAGGGCCATCCAGGCCATCAATCACCGCC
>JAPOUP010000053.1:0-12309 GCA_026708635.1 Rhodobacter sp. | reverse complement strand
ATCACCGCCTGTTTCTCACCCGGTGTGGGACACACCGCACAATTCGAGGTGGACCTGGTCACGCGCTTCGGCATTCCGTGCTATCTGGCGGATGCCTCGGTCGTCCCGCCCTCCTTCGATCCGGCCATCGCCGCCCTTATCGACTTCGAAAACATCTTCATCGGTCGGGGCGAGACCCCCGACGTCCTGCGGCTGGAAGACTGGCTTCGCAAGACGGGCCGCCAGGATGATTCGGACCTCCTGCTGCAGATGGACATCGAGGGCGGCGAATACGACGTCCTGGCCGACACGCCGCGGGATGTGTTGCGCCAGTTCCGGATCCTGGTCATCGAGTTCCATAGCCTGCATCTGCTCTTTGCCGAAGCCTGGCGCTGCCACATGCGGTCGCTTGTCGATGCCCTCACCCGGGATTTTCATGTCGTGCACATCCATCCCAACAACTATGCCCCCGTGTTTGCCGCGCACGGTCTCGAGATCCCGGACGTCATGTAGATCACCTTCCTGCGCAAGGATCGGTCTCAAAACACCGGCCCCGCTGGGCGTTTCCCGCATCCGCTGGATGACCCCTGCTCTCCATCGCGGCCGGATATCGTGTTGCCAGCCCTCTTCAGGGGGCCAACGGGGCAGGGACCGGAGTGATCGGATCGTCACGATGCCTGGCGACCCGATCTCATCATGCGATGGTCGCGTGCGGCCAGTATCCTCCCGGCCACGCCATCGTCATCCGAGGACCATATGACAGACACCGAACCGCCCCGAACAATCCCCATTTGTGTCTCCGTATAGCAGGTCCGGGTCTGTGAGCGCTTGACGGACCTGAACGGCATGTCGGTGGCTGAGATCCTCGATGCCGCCGCCAAGGGCTCCAGACCCTGGCTTCCGAGGCCCTGCGCGCGGTTGAGAGCGGCGAGCGAGCGCGGGAGAAGCTGTGCGGATGGACCGGGCTCGTTCAAGAGGCCGGATTGCCTGCGGCCGGCTCAGGCATTGCAGATCAAGCCTTTGGTCGCAACGGCCGCGTCGAACGAAATGCGACGCCATTTTGACGTGGAAGGCCGTCTGCATATGATGACGTTGCGCGCGCGGAGCGGATTCATACATGACGCTGCCAAAGTAGCATTAATCGTCACTTTACCAATGTGAAATGTGATTTTGGGCGGCATCAAAATCCTGTAAGCGTCCGGCCGTGAGGTGGCGAGCCGTTCCGGAGCCTGCCTTCCCGGATTCCGCCTGTCCCGAAGCCGTCACGTTCGGGCCGTACAGGGAACCGCCTCCACCGCTCCCCGCCCGAAGGATCTCGACGAGCTCCGCCCGCTGGAGTTCCGGATCGTGCGGGGCGGGGCGGAAGAAGGCAGGCTCCGGAACGTTGCGGGAACTGGGCAGGCATGGATGCGCACACCCCTTCATCGGGGAGCGAAGGACATCCTGCCTCTTGCCGTCAACGCTTACCGACCGTCAGGACGCAGTCGCACGCGTGTCCGGAGACCGGCCGGCCGAAGCACGTTTTCCGCTCCACAGGCATGCTGGACCCGGCACGTGGCCGCCGCCTTCAGGCGCCGCCAGACCTCCTCCTGTAGGCGCCCTGCGCTATGCGGTCGATGACCATGGCGCAGAAAAGGATCGCCAGCCCGCCCAGAAGCCCCTGGCCCTTCGCCGCGTACTGCAGCGATTCAAGGATCAGCGCGCCCAGCCCCTCCGCCCCGATGAGCGAGGCGATCACGACCATCGACAGCGCCATCAGGATTGTCTGGTTGATTCCGGTCATGATCGACGGCAGGGCCAGCGGAAGCTCGACGTTGAAGAGTAGCTGCCGCTTAGAGCATCCGAAGGCGACCGCCGCCTCCTTCGTGGTCTCCGGCACGCCGCGCATGCCGAGGGCCGTCAGACGGATCACGGGCGGCATCGCGAATATCAGCGTGGCCAGGACGCCCGGCGGCTTTCCGGTGCCGAAGAACGCGATTATCGGTATCAGGTAGACGAACGCCGGCATGGTCTGCATGAAGTCCAGCACCGGCTCCGCGAAGGCGTAGGCGCGCCGGGACTTGCCGAACCATATGCCCAGCGGGATGCCGATCAGGACGCAGAGGAACGCCCCCGCACCGATCAGCGCAACGGTGATCATCGAAAGCTCCCAGAGACCCATGAACGCCAGGTAGGCCAGCGCCGCCGCCGTGAAGATCGCGACCCGGGGGCCAGCCAGCCGGTAGGCCGTCACGACGATGATGAACATCACCACGGGCCACGGGGTCTGGATCAGGAGCACCTCGAGCCCGTCCAGCACCCACTTGATCGCCCGCGTGATGCCGTCGAAGGCCCCGCCGAACCTTTCGGCGAGCCAGTCGAACCCCGCGTCCCCCCGGCGGGCAAGGATGGCGAAACTCTCCCTGCCGGCGGGAAACTCCTCGATGCTCCAGCGGTCGCCCAGAACGCCGCCGGTCAGGCGCGCGACGAAGGCGTCGGGATCGGCCACGGTGAAGCGGACAAGCGTCAGCGGCCATATCGCCGCCAGCCCGGCCAGGCCGAAGGCGGCGCCGCGCCGGCTGATGCCCGCCTGCTCCGGCCTGCCTGAGCGCCAGCGCAGGTACTGCGCCTCGTAGGCGTGATTCGCCCAGAGCCCTTCGGCGACTTTCACTGCCGCGAGGAGCGCCAGGCCGAAGATAAGGATCGGCAGGGCAGCGGCTTCAGCCGCGTTTGCGGCCTCGAGCGCGGTCTCCGCGGCGGCGCGCAGGTTTTCGGCGATGCGCTGGCTCGCGTCGGCTTCCGCGGTCTCGCCCACGGCGCGAAGCTCGGCCACGCGCGCCTCCCGGCGCTCGACATTCTCCCGGATGCGCTCGTAGCGCTCCATCTCCCCGGCGCCAAGCTCGCCCCAGAGCCCCCGCCCGACCTGAACCAGTGCGAACAGTTCGAGGACCAGGAAGGCCCAGAAGAAGCCCCATGCCCCGCGGGCAGCCCCCCAGACCGGCCCGAAGGCCGCCGCCGCCCCGTTCCAGGAAACAACGAAGCCGGTCCTGCCCTCGATCCTCGCGAACTCCGCCTCATAGTAGCCGGCCCTCTCGACGGCGAACGCCTGGATGCTCCGGCCGTCGTCGGCCGCCTCTTCGGTCATGCCTTGCCTCCCTGAATTCCCTTCAGGAGCGTCGCCCGGTCGACGATCCCGATGTCGTCGCCGTCGTCGCCGGTGATGACGATCACATGGTCCGTGGCGGTCGCGATGTCGATCAGGCGGTCCAGGTCCGAGCCATGGTGTGCCCGCGGAGACCGGTCGAGGTCGACCGGGCGGGACGGGACGTACTCGTCGATCGGGACCATGATCGAATGCGCGAACACCAGTTTCAGCTTCGAGATCCCCTCGACGAAATCGCGGACGTACCCGTCGGCGGGCCGCGTAACGATTTCCTCGGGAGTGCCGATCTGGACGATGCGGCCGTCGTTCATGATGGCGATCCGGTTCCCGATGCGGATCGCCTCGTCTAGGTCGTGCGTGATGAACACGGTGGTCTTGTCCATCTCGGCGGAAAGGGCCATGAACTGGTCCTGCAGCTGGCGCCGGATGAGCGGGTCAAGGGCCGAGAACGGCTCGTCCATCAGCAGGACGTCCGGGTCGGAGGCCAGGGCCCGCGCCAGCCCGACGCGCTGCTGCATCCCGCCCGAGAGCTCGTGCGGGAACCTGTCCTCATAGCCTGTCAGGTTCACCCGGTCGAGGCACCGCTGCGAGACTTCCCAGCGCCGCGACTTGGGCTCCCCCCGCACCTGAAGGGGGAACGCGACGTTGTCGCGTACCGTCCTGTGCGGCAGGAGTGCCATGTGCTGGAACACCATGCCGATCCGGTTCGCCCGAACCTCGCGCAGCTCCGCGTCGCCCAGCGCGAGGATGTCCTGGCCAAGGACGGTGATGGACCCCACGGTCGGCTCGATCAGGCGGTTCAGGTGCCGGACCATGGTGGATTTGCCGGACCCGGAGAGGCCCATCACGCAGAATATCTCGCCGCGCTCGACCGAGAACGAGACGTCGGCGATCCCGACAACGCAGCCGAATTCGCGCAGGACGTCCGCCTTGCCGAGTCCGCGCTCCCGCACCGCCTCCATCGCTTCCTTCGCGGTCTGGCCGAACACTTTCCAGACGTTGCGCAGCTCGATTACGGCGTCAGGCACGTCGCGCTCCCGCATCGGAAGGCCGCCCCCGCGCCCGGCAGGCCGGGCGCGGGGGCGGCACGGGCGTCAGTTGAACCAGGAATCGACGAGGCTGGAGTTCTCGGCCACCCATTCGCGCGCGAACTCCTCCGGGTCCCTGCCGTCGACCGAGAGGGCGTAAACGATGCCGTTCACGTGCTCGGTATCCAGCCTGACGCTGGCGAGCATCGCCGCCGCCGCAGGCTGCGATTGCTCCAGCGCCTTCGCCCAGAAGATGTGCAGCTTCGTTGAATCCCATGCCGTGCCCGCCATGGAGTTCTCGAGCCAGTCAGGGTCGTCCGTCGGCTGCTTCACGTCCCATTGGGCGGCGTCGTGGGGCGGTTCCTCCAGCTTGACGAGGTCGTAGAGCGAGAACATGTGATGCGGTGTGTAGCAGTAGAAGACGATGTTATCGCCCTGCGCGATGGCGTTGTCGACCTGCGCGAGCGCCAGCGTCTCGTCCATCTCAATGAGGTTCATCGTTTCCGCGTAGCCGTACGTCCGGGCACGGATCTTCTCGACGTTGGTCGAGGCCCAGCCCGCCGCGCCGATCCAGATCTCGCCCATGCCGTCGCCGTCGGTGTCGAACTGCGAAGCGACCGCCGGGTCGGTCAGGTCGCTGACGGCCGAGATCCCGGTCCTTTCCTGAGTGTCCCTGGTCGCGCAGATGTGCTGTTCGGCAAGAACGGCGTGCGGATTGAAGGTCACGGTACCCTTCTCCGTCACGAACGTGTCGTGCAGGTTCTGCTGGTTGGGCAGCCAGACCTCCGGATGCACGTGCATGGCGCCGGAATCCATAGCCTCGAAGACCACCGGGTTCGAGCCGTTCTGCATCTGGACCGTGAGGCCCAGGTTCTCCTCCAGCGCGACCTTCAGGATGTGTGCCGTGCCGCGCACGGACGCCCAGTTCGGCACGCCGATGATGATGTCGTCGGCAACCGCCGCGCCGGCACCTCCGGAAAGCGCGATCGCCGCGATCAGTGTACGTAGTCTCGTTTGCATTTTCCTTCCCCTTTTCTAGATTTCCGTTCCCCGTCATGTGCCCGGCTGGCCGGGCGTCAGACATCGTCCCTCTTCAGAGCCTGGCAAAGGCAGTGGACGCCGCCTCCGCCAAGCGTGAACATCGACATGTCCGGATCGTAGACCTCGAAGCCCATGGCCCGCATGCGTTCGTTCAGGTCCCTCGCGCCGGCCATGGAGAGAACCTTGCCGTTCCCGAGCGCGACGAGGTTAACGCCCAGGTTCCTGGCCTCGGCGTACCCCACGTCGACCAGTTCAATGCCCCAACCGCGAATGGTCTCGACAAGCCAGGGCTCCATCGCGTCGACGCAGGCCACCGCCAGCTTGTCGGCCAGGGGCACGATCAGCCCGTCCATGTGGACGAACTCACGGCTGATCGGGGCGGTCAGAGCCTCCCAGCCCTCGGCCTCGACGAGCCGCGCGACCTGCTCGGCGCCTTCCTTCTCCGAGCGCTCGCCACTGTAGCCGATCAGGACCCGGCCCGGCTCGATGATGTTGAAGTCGCCGCCCTCGAAATGGCCCGCCGTCGCGTAGTTCCAGATCGGGATGCCATTCAACTGGTGGAACCGGATCGCCGACACATGGTCGGCGCGACGGACCTTGAGCTGCATGTGGCAGATCAGTGCGCCCCATGGCGTCATCGCCGAGCTGTCGCGGGCGAAGAAGTTGCGGTGCAGCACCGGGTCGCTCTCCAGGTAGTGGCAGTTGACGCCGTTCTCTTCGTAGATCGAGACCATCTCGGCATGCTGGGCCATCGCGAGCTTCAGGTCGAACCGGACGCCCGTGCGGTCGGCGTTCGCCAGCGTGCGGCCGATCAGCGGTCCGGCCTCGACCCACCTGAAGTGGTCCGGTCGGCCCAGAAGCACGTGCCGCAGGGTGCCGTGGTCGTTCGTGATACCCCAGTCGGGGGATTTCCCGGAAGCACTGAGCATCGGTAGGATCCGTCGCTGCGTCTTCGATTTTCATCGCTACGCTCCGGGCAACCCGGAGTCAACCTCTTTGGCGCTTCGGCCGAGCGCTATCCCGCGCCGGTTTTTCCTGACGGTGAACCGCCGCGTCGGCGTGGAAACCCGAAAAACGAATCACTCTTGGGGCCGCCTGTAACGGGGAGACGGAAAACGCCGGATCCCCGGCACGATATGACCGCTCCACCGCGGAGAGACGCGTCGTCTCGCTGAAGGCGTAGGAAAATCGTGGAAGCGGTACGCTTTCCCCGCGCTCCCGCAATCGCTTCGTGCGGAGCGCCGACCGCGGATTCGTCCCGCGCGCTTCCGGCATGACGGCCCAAAACACGGGAGGCAAAAAAATCCGGTATATACCCTTCGCAACGAACCGCGATAAGATACAATCGCAACCGAATGGGGTTATGTAGCCCGGGTATCTGTGGCAGTATGCTTCGCGGTTGATGTGATTACGGTGCGCTGGCGGCGGCGGTGCCGGGGCTTTATTTCCGGGGATGGTTCCGGGAAAGCCATGAAAGCCATTTAAGCCAGCGAGGAAAGACACGGGTGAAAACGGCAGTGGAAATTGAGACGCGGATCAAGGCGGTGGACGGTGGGGCTCCAATCCCCTGTGTCCGGCAGTTGCGGGCTTCGAAAGATGTGATCAGGGCCGTCACCGGATTGACGGTCCCGGAAAACCTCGCCATCCATATCCGGAGTGAAACCGCCATTGGCATGAACCGTGCCCCGACGTCGGCGGTCGCCTCCCCGGCATACCCTGACCCCCTCCGTCCCGGCAGGGTAGGGTGATCGGGTCAGACCGGATGTGCGATTGGAGACGCGTTCCCGTAACGGCTCCCGTGTGATCGGTTCCATTCAATGCCCCAACCATTTCAGGCGGTTGCATAAAATGCCCAGAGCATATCATCTTTACCGCAGGGAAGCGCTTATCCGCAATGTCCAGCCCGAAAGGCTGGACGATCCGTTGCGGGTAACGGCACGGCACGAGCGGGTTTTCCGGCTTGCGCTCCTTATCGTGTCGCTTGTCCTGTTTTCCTGGGCCGTATCCACGGTTTGACCGTTGGTTTCGATGACAAATCCCGTCAGGTTGTGCGCCCAAGCGGTTTTCCGGCTCAAAACGGGAACGCGGCGCGTCCGCACGCCGCTGGTCATGCAACTGGAGGCCGCGGACTGCGGCGCCGCCTGTCTGGGAAGCGTACTTGCCCATTTCGGGCGCTGGGTGACCCTGGAGGAACTGAGGGACGCCTGCGCGGTCGGGAGGGATGGCTCGACACTTGAGGACATCGCGCTCGCCGCAAGGAAATATGGACTTAACGCCGTCGGGCGATCCGTCCGGATCGAGAAACTGGCCAGTCTGCCCATGCCGATGATTCTCTATTGGGGATTCAATCACTTCCTCGTCCTCGAGGGCATCGGGAACGGACGTTTCTATCTGAACGACCCCGCCGAGGGTCATCGCGCTGTCGACCGGCATGTATTCAATCGGGACTATACCGGTGTCGTTCTGGAACTTAGCCCGGGTCCCGAATTCCGGCCATCGGGAACGCGGCCGAGCGTTTTGCGCCGGCTATGGCCATGGCTGAGGGACTACGGTTCGATTCTTGTCCGAACCGCCATCTACGGTCTGCTCCTCGCCCTGGTCTCCCTGGCGTTACCGGTGCTTCTCGCGACATTTGTCGACCGGGTTCTGGAGAGCCGGCAGACGGACCTGAGCGGTGTGCTGGTCGCGGCGATGCTGGCGGTCTCCGTCCTCACCTGCATGCTGACCTGGCTTCAGATGAGAACGATCCGCGAACTTGTCGTCCGGCTCTCGGTCGAACAGTCGGATCGTTACCTGGATTCCCTTCTTCGGCTCCCGATGAAGTTCTTCGCGCACCGTCTGGTCGGCGACCTGACTTTTCGCATGAGGCTGATTGACTGGATCGCCGAAATCGGAGCGGGCCAGCTGGTGCGGCTGGCGGTCGAACTGGTCATGAGCGTCACTTTCCTGGCGGCCATGCTGATATACGACTTCCGGCTGTCGCTGGCCGTCCTGGGCCTTGGAGTTGCCTGTATTGTCTCGACGCGGGCGCTGACCCGCCTCCGCCGGGACCGGAATCACCAGCTACGGCGCGAGCAGGGCATTTTGGTCGGGTTGACCGCAGGTGGCCTGGCATCGGTCGAAACCCTTCAGGCGACGGCTCGTGAGGCGGATTTCTTTTCGCGCTGGAGCGGCAGGCAGGCCAGGGAACTGGCCGCGCGGCAGGATTTTGTGGAACTCGGCCATGTGGCGTCCTCGCTTCCGTTGCTGTTCCAGATTCTGGCGGCGGCGGTCGTGTTCGGGTTTGGCGGCATTCAGATGGTTTCCGGATCCCTGACCGTTGGCGAACTGATGGGCTTCTACGTCCTCGCCGGCAATTTCCTGCGGCCCGTGGGCCAGCTGGCGCAGTTCTCGGACATTCTGGAGAGGCTCGATGCGGAGCTGGCGAGAATCGATGATGTCCTGAAGGCGCCGCTTGACGTTTACAGCGCCGATAGCGACGCTTCCCCGCGGCAGGATATCGCCACGCTGGACGGTCGCCTGCGCCTGGTCGGTCGATTGGAGATGCGCGGTGTGACATTCGGTTTCCAGAGAAACCGCGAACCCCTTATCAAGGATTTCGACCTGACGGTCGAGCCCGGCCAGCGTGTGGCGCTGGTTGGACCGAGCGGTTCGGGCAAGTCCACCCTGGCGCTCCTCGCGGCCGGGCTGTACCGACCCTGGTCAGGGGAAATCCTTTTTGACGGCCTCCCGCTCTCCGAGATCCCCCGCGAGGTCTTCGGAAAGTCGGTGTCGATGGTCGACCAGCACCCGGTTATGTTCGCCGCGACCGTGCGCAACAACCTCACGATGTGGGACCCGACGGTCCCCGACCGCTTTGTGACCGCCGCCGCGCGCGACGCCGCGATTCACGAGGAAATAATCGGTCGAACGGCGGGTTATGAATCCATGGTGGAGGAGGGCGGGCGTAATTTCAGCGGCGGGCAGCGCCTTCGCCTGGAAGTCGCCAGGGCGCTTGTCAGGAACCCCTCTCTGATAATCCTCGATGAGGCGACCAGTGCGCTTGATCCCATGACCGAACTGGAGATCGACAACCGGATCCGCCGCCGCGGCTGTTCCTGCCTGATCGTCGCGCATCGCCTGAGCACCATCCGTGACGCCGACCGGATCGTCGTTATCGAAGAGGGGCGCGTGGTGGAGCGGGGAACGCATGACGAGCTGTATGGTGTCGATAGCGTCTACCGCAGGTTGATCGATGGTGAATGAAACGATGCCGGAGGATCCATTGGATCCATTCGCCTGCTTCGTCGCGGCAGTCGGTGAACCGCGCCCGGCCGCCGCCAATCGCCCGATCGATCTGGACGATCCCGGTGTCGTTCTGTTCGTCGAGCGCGGAGCCGTCGACATACTGGCGGCCGAGTACGGCGATGGCAGGATGCGGTCACCCTTCAGGCCGTTGGTGCGCCTGGAGCGGGGCAGGCTAGCGTTCGGCGCGGACCTTACGGGCCATCCGGTCAAGCTGGTCGCGAAGGGATTGCCGGAGTGCCGGCTGCGTTGCCTGTCACTGGAGCGCCTGGTCGCGGAAATCGAGGGCAGGGGCGATGCGGGTGGGCTCGCGGACGCGTTGACGGCGCAGATCGATGCCTGGGTCAACGACTTCGCCGCCGCGGTTGTCGGTGAAATGGAGGTGCATCCCCGCATAGAGACCGCGCTTTCTCCCGGAAGCCCGGTCCGAAACGGCTTTGCGTCGGCCGGGGAGGGGGTGGTGTGGGTCGTCGCCGACGGTCTGGACGCGACTTTCGTCGATTTGGCGCATTCCGAACCGGACGGGCCGGGCATGATGCCGGTGACTCCGGATAGCTGGATCGATCTGCATTCGGCGGAAGGGTGTGTATGCAGATCCTCCCGCGAACTCGGCATCGGCCCGTTGCTGACCGCCGGTCTGCCGGAATTCCACCGGCTGGCGCTCGGCGCTGAAGCCCTTAACCGCCATCTTCTGCTGGTTGATGACGCCAATCAACAGAGAGCGCGGGTTGCCCGGCGTTACAACGAGAAGATCGAGGCCAGAAGGGGCCTGTCGGCCCTGTTCGAGCCCGACGCGTCAATGGAAAGGGATGGCACGGCGCTCGGGGCGGCGCTGAGAATGATAGGCCGGTGGGAAGGCATCTCGATCCTGACACCGGTCATTCCCGGCGAAGCGGAGCCCTCGCTCAAGGATTACTGCGAGGCATCGGGTGCGCGGATGCGTCGCATTCAGCTGTCGGCCGAGAAGCGTTGGTGGCTTGGGGACAATGGCGCCATGCTCGCCTTTCGCCGCGAGGACGGCCGGCCGGTCGTTCTTTTGCCCGGTCGGGTTGGCGGATACCTGGTAGTGGATCCCGCTACGGGTAGGTCCGTCCCGGCGGACGCGGAGGTGACGAACCAGCTCCGCGACGCGTACACGCTTTATCCCGGACTGCAGCAGGGCGGTACCGCGACGATACGGGAGCTGTTTCAGGTCGGCGGTGCGAAGGCCTCTTTCGAGTTCGCGCAACTCACCGTTGCCGGCCTTGGCGCCGGACTGCTGGCCCTTTCGCCAGCCATCGCCGTCCAGTTTCTGGTCGGAAAGTCCGTGACGGACGGTGATGCGGTTTCCCTGATCCAGTTCTCTGCGGTTCTGGTCGGTCTCGCCTTCGCGGCGTCTCTGGCGCACATTCTCCGCGGTACCGCGCTCATGCGTCTGGAAGGCCGCCTGGCCGCGAGGCTGGGGGCCGCACTCCAGGATCGTCTGCTCCGTCTGCGGTCGGGATTTTTCCGCCGCCACAGCGCGGGGGAACTCACGGCGAGAGCGATGGTCTTTCAGGATATCAGGGACAATGTCGCCGGAATCGCGGTAGACGCGTTATTTTCGACCCTGTTCGCGTTGCCGGCCCTGGTCCTGATCTTCTTTTTCAGCGCCGCGCTGGGTTGGGCCGCTCTATGCCTGGCCATCGTGGCGGTCGGCTTGACGGCTGCGTTCTGCGTCCTTCATTTTGAACCCCAGCGCCGCCATCAGGAAGCGCTGCGCACGCTGACCGCCGAGCTGCATCAGTTCCTCAGCGGAATCGCGAAGTTGCGGGTGACGGGATCGGAAGTCTCGGCGTTCGCCGCCTGGGCAGGACGATACCGGGAGCAGAAACGGCTGGAGATCCGTCTGTCCGTCCTCAGCGAGCGCACCACCGCGTTCTGCGCCGCCATGCCCGCGCTCGCGAGCGCGGTCCTGTTCCTGGTCGTTCCGAAGGGAAGCGACGCGGACCTGTCCACCGGGGATTTTCTCGCCGTTTACACCGCGGCGATGGTCTTCTTTTTTTCGGTTGTTACGCTGGGCAATTCTTCCAAGGCCCTTTCCTATGTCAAACCGGCGTGCGAGCAGGTCCGTCCGATTCTTGAAAGCCCGACGGAAAATAGGGTCCGGAACGCCGTCAGGCCAACGCTTGCCGGCGAACTTCTGCTCGACCGAGTGACTTTCGGCTATCCCGGAACCGGAAAGATCGTTCTGGATGAAGTCACGATCCACGCGAAACGAGGTGAGTTTGTCGCGATTGTCGGTACTTCCGGAGCCGGGAAGAGCACCCTCTTCCGGCTTGCCCTGGGGCTCGAGAAACCGCTGTCAGGCTCGGTTTGCTACGATGGCCGCGATCTGGCCCACCTGGACCTGAGCGCGGTCCGCGGCCAGCTTGGCGTGGTCACGCAGCATGGCGATTTACGCAACGGCACGATTCTCGAAAACATAATTGGGGTCGGCGGTGATTTCACGGCCGAGGATGCGTGGCGCGCCGCCTCCGACGCGGCCGTGGACCGGGACATAAAGGCAATGCCAATGGGTCTTCACACCGCCGTCGCGGAGAATTCGGTGACGCTCTCGGGTGGACAGAGCCAGCGGATCCGTATCGCCGCGGCCTTGGTCGGCAGGCCCAGGGTCATCTTTCTGGACGAACCGACAAGCTGGCTCGATACGAAGAGTCAGGCGGAGACGATGAAAGGTATCGAGCGGTTAACGGCAACCCGTTTCATCATAGCCCATCGTCTGTCCACCATCCGTATGGCCAGCCGGATTTACGTGCTGCACCAGGGCCGGGTGGCGCAGGTCGGCAGGTTCCGGGAGTTGCTGGCCGTGGAAGG
>JAPOUP010000134.1 GCA_026708635.1 Rhodobacter sp. | reverse complement strand
CTTTCCTAGGGTATTTAACCAACAAGCTTTTCAAATATCAATTTTTATTTCAGATGTATAACCGAAGGGCAGATGAAGGGTTTGTAGGGTGGCGGATCTCCGGCTTGGTCTCGATATAGGCACCACTGCCATAAAGGCGGCGGCATTTGACGGATCGGGAAATGCCGTAGGCTTTGCCGACCGCGCCGCCGAGATCGTTCGGCTGCCCGATGGCCGATCCGAACAGTGTCTCGATTCGGTCTGGCGGGCGACGTCGGAATGCCTGAGGAATCTGGTCTCCCAGCTTGATGTCCGTCACGTCCGGTCGATCGGCATCTGTGCGCAGGGTGACGGTTTCTGGGCGTTGGATTCCGATGCCAAGCCGATCCGGAATGCGATTTTGTGGAACGACACACGACCCGGAATGGTGAATGACCTGAAGGCCCTGGAGAGCGCCGGACGGACCGGATCCGTCAGCCTTGGCTGCAATACCGCCCTCTGGCCGGGTACGTCCGCGTTGGGCTGGCGCTGGCTGCGCGAAAACGAGCCGGAAGCGGCAGGCTCGGTCGCGCACATAGTTACCTGCGGCGATTGGATCGGCGCCCAGCTGACCGGATATGTGGCGACGGATTTCTGCAACGCCTCGATACCGTTTCTTGATCTTAAGACGCGGGAGTACGGCACCTCCATCGACGCTCTCGGCTGCGCGGACGCGCGGGGACTGCTGAGTCAGCCGCGGTCCGCAGACTCCGTGCTCGGTCCAGTGAGCCGGACCGCGGCCGATTTAACCGGTCTTCCCGCCGGCGTGCCCGTCTCCGTCGCGACCCTCGATCTCGGAGCGATGATCGTCGGCATGGAGATGTTCGGCGCCGACGACACGATGATGATCCTGGGCACGACGGCTGTGGTCGGTATCCTGACGGACAGGTTTCACCCAACCGATGACCCGATAGGCGCGACCGTGCTGCATCCCGTAAAGAACGACATCGCGGCCCGCGTTCTGGCGCCGTCGACCGGCACGTCCGCATTCGATTGGTTCGCGAGCCTCCATCTTCGGGGATCGGTCGTAAGCGATGCGGGCGGTTCCTCGGCGGAGTTCAACGGGACGGTTGCCGAAGTTCCTGTAGGTTCGAATGGCGTCACTTTCCTTCCTTACCTGAACGGCGAGCGCGCGCCGTTCGTCGCCCCTGGCATCCGCGCCGGTTTTCTCGGAATGTCAGCCGTGACCACCGGTGCCGAGCTTGAACGCGCGGTGCTGGAGGGCACCGCGCTCAGCCTGCGTCATTGCTTCGAGCTCGAGGGGGGGCTTCCCGACCGTCCGGTCCAGCTTACCGGCGGTGGCTCAAACAACCCGGTCTGGTGCCAGATCATATCCGATATAGTCGGACAGGATATTCTCGTGAATCCCAGATCTGACCTGGGATTGTGGGGCGCGGCCTGTATCGGAGCGGCGGCCGCCGGTTACGGAGATGTCCGATCCCTTTGTCACAGGGAGAATGACTTCACCCGCTATCGACCTGATCCGGCCAACCATAAGGAATACCGTCACGTTTTCCAAAGGTATACCATGCTGTCGGACGCCCTCCTGGCCACCTCGGCCGGCAGGGGTCCGTAATGGGAAGCCTGATGCGGGCGGCCGTTCTCTACGGCGTCGACGATATCAGGATCGAAGACGTTCCCGTCCCCGAAATCGGACCGGGCGAGATGCTGCTAAAGACCAGGGCCTGCGGGCTCTGCGGCAGCGAGACAATGGCGTGGTACAAGACCGAACCGAAAGTTCTGGGGCACGAGCCATCGGCTGAAGTGGTCGAACTGGGTGCGGGCGTGACCGACTACAGGATCGGAGACCGGGTTTTTGTCAACCACCACGTCGGTCGCGTTGACAGCCACCTGTCACGCCGCGGCCATTTCACGCGCGATCCGTTCTACAGAACGATGCGGCTGGATCCGGGCGGTGTCTGCGAGTATTTCCGGATCACGGCCCAGCATCTGGCGATGGACACCCATCTGCTGCCCGAGACGGTCACGGACGAGGAAGCGGTCACGATCGAGCCCTGGTCCTGCGTCCTGTCCGGTCTCAAGGTGTCCAACATCCAGCCCGGAGACACGGTCGCCGTCGTCGGCGCGGGTTTCATGGGGCTGGGATTCGTGCATCTCGCGCCGTTCTTCGGGGCCGGAAAGGTCGTTTCGCTGGACTTTTCGGACTGGCGTCTCGACAGGGCACGGTCCTATGGCGCCACCCACACGATCAATCCGGGGGCGGGCGATACGGTTGACGCCCTGCGCGCGGTCAACAAGGGGCGTCTGGCGGACACCGTTGTCGTCACCGCCCCGCTCCCGTCGGCGTGGCGGCAGGCCGTTGAACTGGTTGAGGTGGGTGGCTGTCTGCATCTCGGGGCCCCCCTCGCGCCCGGTGAGGACTGGGCGCGGGACGGCAACCGGGCCTATTTCGACCAGATCACCGTCACCTCCCGATATTCGTCCGATCATATGGACACGTACAGCTATATACGGTTACTGGAAGCGGGCCGGATAAACGCGAGGGAGGCGATTTCGCACCGGTTCCCGCTGGAAGACACCGCGGAAGCCTTCAGACTGCTCGTCGAAGCCCGGCGGAGCACGAAGATCGTGATCTACCCGCACGGAGTGCCGGATGCTTGACCTGCTGAAAGAGGAAGTCTGCGAACAGAACCGCGAACTGCCCAGGAATGGCCTGGTGGCGGGATCGGGTGGCAACGTCTCCGGCCGCGACCCGGACACCGGCCTGGTGGTCATCAAGCCCTCGGGGGTAAAATTCGCCGGACTCGCGCCTGAAACGATGGTCGTCGTGGATCTGGACGGCAATGTCGTGGAAGGGGAAATGAAGCCTTCGGTCGATACGGGAATCCATCTTCATCTCTATCTGCACCGCGACGATATATTCGGCGTCGCGCACACCCACTCGCCGTATGCCTCCAGTTTCGCGGCGCGTGGCGAACGCATTCCGGCTGTCCTGACGCCGATCACGCATCTGCTGGGGCGGGACGTACCCTGTTCGCGCTACGCGACGCCGGGTGAGGTCGACACGGGCGAAGCGATACTCGATGCCGCGGAAGGCGGATGCGCGGCTCTCGTCAAGGCGCATGGAGTCTTCACGATGGGAAAATCCGCGACCGAGGCGACAAGTCTCGCCATGTATATCGAGGAGGCGGCGATGACGACGCATCTGGCGCTGACGCGCGGTCCGGTGGAAGAGCTTTCCGAGGGAGAGATCAGGCGCTGCCATGACTGGTTTCGCGGTAACTATGGGCAGTCGGGCAGGAAAATCGTTAACTCATAGGGAGTGCTTTGGAGGCATCCCAGGATCAATGATGAGGGAACGATCGTTACCCGAACAGGCTGGGACAAGCGTCATTCCGGCTCGGGGCGCGTGGCCTGGCCGTGGCCTGGTATGGCCCAAACCCGGGATCGCCTCAATGAAGCCTGGCGGTCAGAATCTTCAGCCCGGCCGCGCCGAACGCGATCGCGAACAGGCCTTCAATTACCCGTCCGGAACGCAGGTAAATCCGTGTCGCCGGCCTTGAGGAAAACAAAAGCGCATATCCATGAAATATCGTGAGGGACTGCAGGCCTACGGCGAGAATGA
>JAPOUP010000180.1 GCA_026708635.1 Rhodobacter sp. | reverse complement strand
GCCCGCTCCACGGCGTCCAGGTCGGGCGCGCCCGACGCCAGGTCCGCCGCCAGCCGCGGAAGCAGCGGCCCGAACTCCGCCGGGACCGCCCCGGCGATGTCATGCTCCAGACCGTCCCCCACGACGTCGCGGCTGCGCACCTCGCCGCCCTCGACCCGGTACCGGGTGAACCCGCCGTCATGCGCGCGCGCCAGCGGCGGATGCACCCTCGCCTCGTCCTCAGTCAGTCCCTCAAGATACGCGACCGCGTCCGGATGCCGGTGCGCCCGGTTCCCTTCGTCCCGCGTCATGGCCCATGCTCCTGCCTTGCCTCTCAACGCGCACCGCCCGCCGGTTCGTCCGGCAGTCACCCGGTGCGCGTCAGGGAAAGCGTAGCGGAAGCGAAGCGCAGCCGTCAACTAATCTGGGCTACACCCGCATTTTGGCGACCATACGCCGTTTGAAGGGTTACCGGGTATCCTAGCGGATTCACTGCCTGATGGCTGGGGCCGCCTGCTAGTTGACCGTGAACTGGCGCGGCGGGGTAGGGCGCTTCATGAGCTGACACCAGTGGACCGTCTGGCCATCGTGGGTCAGCACGGCATGGGGGCGCTCCGCTATCATCCTGAAGAGGAACTGACCAAACAGGAAGATATCGACCTGGATTGGTTCGCGAGAACTGTCCAGCATATCGAAGAGGACGTGTCCGTCGAAGACTTGTCCCGGCTTCGCGCTGGCAGTGGCGGTTCAGCGGGCGCGCGGCCAAAATTCGTGGCGTTGCTGAACACTGAAACCGGCGCGCTGCGGGATCATCGCAGCGGGGCAGGGGAGGGGTTCAGTCATTACCTCATAAAATTCCGATCCTCGACCGACCCGGTCAGCGCCGCGCGTGAGGAACAAGCCTATGCCGAAATGGCGTGCGTGGCCGGGCTTAACATGTCGGGCACACAGTTGCTTTCGACCGGTTCGGGTGAAGACCTTTTCGCAACCCTTCGCTTTGACCGGCCCGAGGGCCGTCGGCTGCATATGCACACGATTGCGGGTATTCTGAATGCCGATTTCACCGCTCCGGTTGTGGATTATGAAACCTTGTTGAAACTGACCTATTTCATGACCAACCATCAGGGCGACGTTGAAGAGATGTTTCGACGAATGGTGTTCAACGTTCTGACCCACAATCGCGATGACCACATCAAGAACCACGCCTTCCTGATGGACCATCACGGAACGTGGCGTTTGTCGCCCGCATATGACCTGAGCTTTTCCGACGGTCCCGGCGGCGAGCATCATCTGAGTGTGAATGGAAACGGCAGGAATCCGTCTCATAAAGACTTGTTTACAGTGGGGCAGGGGTGCGGCATCCGAAAACGGCGTGTGCTCGAAATCATCGAGCAGGTGCACCGTGCCGCAGAACAGTGGCCTGTCTTCGCGGATGCAAGCGGAGTTCCTGAAGTTCGAAACAGAGAGATAGCAAAAAGACTGAACTCGGTCGGCAAAAAATTGATCAAAGCTGTCCCGGTTCCTTTGGTGTGATCATAATTTGGGGCACGCCTTTCGTAGAATCAATCATCCGTAATAAGCGGTACTTATCAAGTATAATATCATGGTTAGTGTCGGCTCACACGCCGACACTAGGCTGGATTGAACGAAGCCGCTCCCTTACGTGATCGCCTCTTGCGGAAAGTGGATTGGGGCCGTTCAGGTCGAGTTGCCGCTCCCGGGCAAGAAATTATAGAGAAGATCCGCGAGATCCTCGACGCATTGTTCCTCGATCAGATTCATGAACCACCCCACAAACACGAAAGCGGGGCGGCGAACAGTTGCTCGCCGAACGGGACGACCTTATCGTGGTCGTATAGCACCAAGCCTTGGACGAATTTATCGCCACATGCATCCGCGAGTTTACGCATTCCGGAAAAATCACTCGCAGTGACGGTGGCAGATGACTTTATCTCGATCCCGACGATTTCGCCGCGTCGGTTCTCCAATACGATGTCGACCTCGTTCTTGTCCTTGTCACGAAAATGAGAGAACGTGCATTTCCGCTCGCTCCACGTCGCGATCTTCTGCAGTTCGCCGAACACGAAGGTCTCGAGGATTGCGCCGAAGCTCGTTTTATCCTTGTGAACCACTTCTGGTGAGACATCCCGCATCGCGGCGAGAAGGCCCGCGTCAAGAAAATGAAGCTTAGGCGACTTGGTCAAACGTTTCAGGCGGCTCGTGAACCATGGCTGCAGGGTATGAACAAGGTAGAGGCTTTCGAAGACACTCACGTATTTTCTTGTGGTAACGTGATTGAGGTCGAGACTGGCGCCGATACCGGAATAGTTGACCAAATGCCCCGAGTGCTCGGCAAGCACCGACATCAGTTTCGGCATAATAGCAACCTGTTCGATCTGCGCCACGTCTCTGACGTCACGCTGGACGATCGCATCGAGATAGCCGTGATACCAATCTTGCTTTCTCGACCAGCTTGCCCGGCCGAGCGCTTCGGGATATCCGCCGGCTAGAACGACTTCAACGAGGTCGTCCCCGACGATCATGTGACCGGCTTTCGGGTTGCTTCCCGCAAAGGCCCGGTCGATGAACCCCGATTTCGTCTCAGAGATTTCTGCTTGCGAGAGGGGCAACAATCGAACGACCTCCATTCGGCCGGCAAGAGAATCCGCCACTTTTGGGATGGTCATGAGGTTGGCTGAACCTGTCAGGAGGAACCGCCCCGGTGTCTTGTCGTCATCGACCAGGTTCTTAATGGCGAGTAGAAGGTCGGGCGCGCGTTGGATCTCATCGATTACCGAGTGGTTCAACCCGCGGACGAAACCGACCGGATCATTGATCGCCGACCGCAATACGTTGGCATCGTCCAGTGTCAGATAGGGTATCTTTTCTGATGCGACGTCGGTTGCGAGCGTCGTTTTGCCTGACTGACGCGGCCCAGAAATGAGAACTACGCGGGTATCAGATAGTGCCTCTTCCACTCTATCTTTGACAAATCTTGGGTACATTGCCGGGCGACTCCTTTCGACCAACTGAAAATATACTTTCGACCGATTGAAATCCTAGGTCCGGCTGAATGAAAGCGTGCAGCCACAAGCTTGCGGGCCAATCGCGCTAGTGACAATCATGACTTTTGACAACTCTGTTCGCACGTTCTGCGGGATTTTGAGTACATCACTCCGTCTCGCTGTGCGTTCTGGACTAGGATGCGGGAGCACCTGATCCGGCGGGGTCATGCCGGCGACCGCCAGAAGGTGAGCCGTCTGGGCGCGTGACGGCCCGTCGCGTTCGGCCAGGGGCGCGGGGATCATGGCGCGGCGATATACGCCTGGCCGGGGGGAATGCGGCGTCACGCGATGAGGCCGCGACACCTATCCCCGCCCGTTTAATCCCCCGGCCCCGGCCCTGGCAGGCGCGGGATTGACGATCCCCCCGCTTTCAGTCTAGACGGATCCCGCATGCAGCCTGATGCCCGCCGGTCGCCTTTCGTGTCCGGCGGGCCAGCACAGGAAGGAACGCGACATGAAACGGGTTACCCCCCCCCGGAATTCTAGCAAACGGCCGCTGACGCTCGCACTCGCCGCCGCGCTGATGGCACTGGCCGGGCCGGCGGACGCGGAGTGGCCCAGCCCCGGAAACATCATGCTCCACAG
>JAPOUP010000209.1 GCA_026708635.1 Rhodobacter sp. | reverse complement strand
ATACCCATGTATGGTTCGCGAAATTCGGTATCTTTGGCTCTTGGCTATGGATGCCAAGAATGGGGCGGCTGCCCGAGTCGTTGTCCTTTACGAGCACCCGTGTGTATGCGGACCAGGGATCGTCGAAGTACAGCCCGGCGCCGAGACGGTATTTGCTGGTAACGCTGGGCGTGACATCGATGTAGGTATTGTTCTCGTCCAAGTCGTCGTCAATGGTCGGCACGCTCTCGGTGACTTGGCTCGTGTTCGCCGGGATGGTGACCGTCATGCGTATCTTGGTACTGGCAAGGACTGACTTGCCCAAATCCCACACGGTGACAGGCACTTCCAGGTCCTCCGTCTGCACCGGTCTGACGCGAACGTGAAAGGTTGCGGGCTCGCCTTCCGTCACGGCAGGGCCGGCACGGACCTCGACACGCGGCAGCGAAGTAATTGACTGCGCGCTGGCGTGCGGCGCGAAAATCGCAAGAAATGGCGGAAGCAGAAGCGCGCAAAGCAAGCCGTTTCGGAGCTGCAGGGCAGATCGGTTCGCTGAAAAAGGCTTGAACATCGGCGTCTCCTCCTCTTTTCGGGAATTGTGTAGTAAAATCCGCAAAAGGCTTCCAATCCATTCTGCACATGAGGACAAAAAATCTGCAACAACATCAAGGGAGCTGGGTGGGCAATGGCAGTGATCGAGTATGAGGCGGACGGCCCCCAATCCGCAGCGGCAAACGCATGGCGGAAACCATCCGCGTTTCCCATCTCCTCAAGATGTTCCCGACCGAGGAATCCTGCGTCAAGTGGCTCGAGCAGTGCCGTTGGGGCGGCGTTGCGACCTGCCCGCACTGCGGGTTCCGGGACGACATCAGCAGACCCCGGAGCAAGCCCGACTATTACTGGTACGGTAACTGCCGCGTCCGGTACAACGTCAGGACCAACACGCCGCTTCACGCCACCAAGAAGCCCTTGCGGGAATGGATGTACGTCATCTACTCGGTTCTCACGGCCCGCAAGGGGGTCAGCGCATGCGCAATTGAGCAAGGAGTTGGGCTGCCGGTACCGGACGGCCTGGCACATGCTGCACCTCGTCAGGGAGGCTTGCGGCAACGGGCAGTTCACCTTGGCGAGCGTGGTCGAGGTGGATGAGACCTAATATTGGCGGCAAGGAATCCAACAGGCACGAACGCGGGAAGCTCAAGGCCGGTCGCGGGCCTGTCGGCAAGACGGCGGTTGCCGGAATCCGCGAGCGGGGCGGCAGGGTGAAAGCCAAGCCCATCAGGCGCGCCGACTTCGGCAACGCTGGTTCCCTTTGTCGAGGGGAGCGTTGAGCCGGGGGTGACGGTTTACACCGACGACGCAGCCGCCTACGGGGCGCTCCCGAACGTCATCAACCAGTTTCGGCATGAGACGGTTTCCCACGACTCCGGCGAGTACGTCCGGGGCGAGGTCCACACCAACGGCATAGAGAGCGTTTGGGCCGCGCTCAAGCGCACCATCACCGGCACTTGGCGCCACGTCAGCCCGAAGTACCTTGCCCGCTACGTCAACGAGGCCACGTTCCGCCTGAACGAGGGCAACTGCGAGGTGGACACGCTGGACAGGATGGCGGCGTTCTCCGCAGGGATCGGCGGCAAGCGCCTGTCCTATGCCAACCTGACTGCCGACAACGGCAAGTCGGCCTCCCCGGCGGTGGCCTGAGCCATGAGGAACCTTCACCACTTTGAGCGCGAGTCCAGGCTGACGATGATGGCCTGTTCGGCACCGCCCGAGGGCCAGGCCCGGTGGACCCTGCGGCCGCTGGCCGACCGGCTGGTGGCGCTCGAGGTCGTGGAGACCATCTCGACGGAGACCGTCCGCAGGACGCTAAAATTTGGAGAATCCATAGATTCTCAATTTTATTTTTTTGCCAGTTTATAAGATTGCAAAGTATAGATTGCTATCATCTATAAATTGGCAATATATATTTGAGTGAGAATCTATAGGCTGGTAAATGTCCGTATCACGAGTCAGGCAACGACAGGCCACAGGCAAGGTCAATAACGCCGCCCGAATGGCGGATTGTCTTGAAAAACCGCTGGGCGGCTGGATCGCTGCCTTTCAGGAAGCAACTGGCATGACCGCGCCCGTGCTAGCCGACCGTCTTGGCGTGACGCGCAACAACGTTTATGGCTCTATCCGGAACGAACAGGCCGGGACAATCTCCTTAAACCGGCTCGACAAAGTGGCCAAGGCCATGGGCGGCAGGCTCGTCTACGCGATCGTCCCGCGGGAGGGTCTGGTCGAGGAGATCGTCATGGCCCAGGCCCGCAGGAGAGCCAGGCGCATCATCCAACGTACCCGCGCCCACATGGCCCTGGAACAACAAACCGAAGGCCTGCGTAGCCAGGAAGAGATGATCGAAGAACTGGCGCGCGAAATCGCCGGCGAGAGGCCAAGCGACTTCTGGAAGTGACCTTGGAGCCGTATGATCCGACCGGCGCGACCCGTCCCGCGCCCGACGAGCTTCTTGGCCTCAAGGCCAGGCACATCACCACGCTCGGCGAATTGAACGAGCTTGAGGGCGAGAACATCATCGAAGGGCTGACCTGGCTGGAACGGAGACCCAGATCTTTCGATGCGCTAACCGACGAAGCGGCGCGTGAGGTTCACAGGCGCCTGTTTGGCCAGGTCTGGGATTGGGCGGGAGTCTACCGTCGAACGGAGAAAAACATCGGTGTGCCGGTCTGGCGAATCTCAACTGATGTGCGCTCCTGCCTCGACGACGCACGATACTGGCGCGAGAACGGCACCTACGACACGCTGGAAGCGACCGCACGCTTCCACCACAGGCTTGTCTTTATCCATCCGTTCGCGAACGGCAACGGACGCTGGGCGCGGATCATGGCGGATGTCTACCTGGCCACGATCGATTCCGGCACCTTCCTGGACTGGTCAGGTGGCGGCACACTCACCGCCGAAAGCGATCACCGCGCACGCTATATCGCGGCGTTGCGGGCGGCGGACGGGTACGAGTTTGGGCCGCTGATCGAGTTGGTAAGAGCGATCTCCGAATAAATGAACGGGAAAGCAGGTGACGATCGGTTCCACCGAACTCCGCTTGCCCCGTGCGCCGCCGCACCGAGCGCCTTCGCCCGCGCCTGGCCGTAAACCGCCGCGAGCCTTACCCTGCCGCCGGACGGAAAAATACCCCGCCGTGAGATATCCGCACCCGGGGCGTTCAAGCGGGACGATACATGCCGCGACGCCGGATCCCGGAAGCATGAGATAATTTCATGGGAAGTGGGGCGATTGAAGGGAAGGGGAATGTTGGTTTATATTGACATAACTCAACATTTTTGGAGTTTCGATACTTATCGAGATAGACTGATGATTCATTGCTGCGACAATTCCGACATCAACCGGATAGCCTGCAAGTTAGAGTGTTTCGTGAGTTAGGCCGTCTGTTTGGGCAGGAAAGTGGGAAGCGTGGTTCGCAAGGGCCTCGGACCGGGCGATTACTGGAACCTCCGCCCTTGTGAATGCGGCGGTAATGGGAGGCAATCAGTGGCGCAGTAGCGCTTGATCGAAAATCACCCCCGCTGTCTGAAAACCGAATAGATGTTGTTGCCCGGCTTGATTGCCAATATCGCTTAACGGGTTCCCTAAAGACCCGGTCCGCTAGC
>JAPOUP010000130.1 GCA_026708635.1 Rhodobacter sp. | reverse complement strand
TTGCCGTTACCGATCCTTGCGTTCACCCGAATATAATTGCATTTCACGAAATGCCTGACGTGTGACCGGCACACTCTCCGGTGGTTCAGACCTACGGGTACGGTAAACGAATGTCCGCTTGGATCAGGATGGTTCCAGACGACGAGGCCGACGACACGCTCGTCGAGGCCCTCGATCAGGCCCGCACGCCTCACGGCACCGTCGATAACGTGATGCGTGTCCATTCGCTGCGTCCGGGCACCATGCGGGGACATACCATGCTGTACCGGGCATGCCTCCACAATGAACGTAACACCGTTCCGGCGTGGTTCCAGGAAGTCGTCGGCTCATATGTCTCGATCATTAACGGCTGCGGCTATTCCGAAGCCAACCACTGGGCCAACGCAAGGCATCTGATCGATGATGCGGAACGCGCCGACAGGATCGAGGCGGCGCTCAGAAGTCGCAGGCCGCCGGACGCGTTCCTCGGTCGTGAGCTCGCCGCACTCCAGTATGCCGAGAAGCTCACCCTGCGTCCCGCCGAGATGGAGGAACGCGACGTGACCGCGCTGCGGGAATCGGGCTGGGATGACGGTCAAATCCTTGAGCTCAACCAGATCATCTGCTATTTCAGCTACGCCAACCGATTGCTTAACGGGTTGGGTGTAACCACAGAGGGCGATGTGGTTGGCTACTATTCCAGGCCGTGATCATCCCGTCAGGCACCCGGCAGCCAGGTGACGGATCAAGGGGACGCCCACCGTTTACGGGGGTCCGGCAAACCGACCTGTATGGGCCGGTTTCCCGCCATATATCCCACCCGGCCCGCAGAAAATCAGCGCAACGGCGTGCCGCACCCCCACTCCAGCCATGAACGGTCCTGACCCTAGCGATCTCACCGCCGGTGCGGTTGCGGCCCATTTCCGCAGGCTGGCCGTACCGGCCGCGATAGGAATGCTATTCAACACGCTCTACAATGTCGTCGACATGTTCTTCGCCGGCCTACTGTCAACAAGCGCGCAGGCCGGACTGTCCCTGGGCTTTCAGGCCTTTTTTCTCGCCATGTCAGTCGGGATCGGTCTTGGGGCCGCAATGGGCGCCATAGTCGGAAACGCCCTCGGAGCGGGAAACCGGCGACTTGCGCGCCGCACCGCGGCCCAGGGAGTCAGCTTCGGCGTCCTTGCCTCGTTGGGGCTTATGCTCGCCGGGGCGTGGTACGGTCCCAGACTGCTGGGGCTCGTCTCGGAACCCGGGCCGTACCGCGATGCGGGGATTGAGTATTACCTCATCCTGTCCCTGTCGCTGCCCGGGTTTCTCGTCGCCTTCGCGTGCAACGGTGTCCTACAGGCGCACGGCGACGGAAAATCCCTACAACGCGCCCTTATAGCCGCGTTTTTCGCCAACATAGTCCTGAATCCACTTATGATATTCGGAATTCCGGGAATTTGGGCCGGAATGGGTTTCGCCGGTCTGGCGGCATCAACGGTCACCAGCCAGACAGGCGTGATGATCTTCATGGTCTCCAGACTGTTTCGGCTTGGCACCATGGCCAGGATACGACCCGGTCACTTTGTCCCGCGCAAGGCCATGTTTCGCGATATATTCGTTCAGGCGGTTCCAACCGCGTTCGCGCTTCTGATCACCTTTCTGTCGGGATTCGTGGTGCAGTTCGTCCTGAAAGGCTTCGGAGAGCATGCGATAGCGGGATTCGGGATTGCCATCCGGCTCGAGCAGATCCTGCTGCTGCCAGTACTTGGAATGACCGGAGCGCTTCTTCCAATCGCCGCACAGGCCATCGGAGCGGGGGATTACCAGCGTGCCCGGGCGGCGCTGTTCCATTGCTGGAAGATCGGATTTGTAATGACCGCACTCGCGTTTCCCGTTCTTTGGCTCCTTGGCCGCCCGGTCCTCGGCCTGTTCACCGACGATGAAGACGTGATCCGCGTCGGACTGGCCTACCTGAGGATCGAGAGCTTCATTCTACCGGCATATATGATGCTGTTTGCGATCAACTCTTTCCTGCAGGCGCTCAGGCGCCCAGTCTGGTCCGTCTGGATTGGGCTCTACCGCCAGGGATTCGGCATCGCCTTCTTTGTCTGGGTATTTGTCGGAGCCCTCGCATTCGACGAGACGGGAGTCTGGCTCGGTGTGGCGTCGGCCGTGGTCACTGGCCTCCTGATGGCGCTAGCGATCACCTCGCGCGTCGCGGACCGGAGCATCGGGGGCCTCTGGCATAAGTCCGGCCTTTCAGGCAGGGAAACTCCCGGATGACCGGCTCGTCCCCCAGGCGCGATGAAGTGCGTGCATATCCGCCCGAAAGTGCGCATCGGGACGGTGCCGCCGGCTGTCGCCAAACATCGGACACTACCCAAACAGTCTCGAAGCCATTCCGCTCGGAATGCGGGCGAAATGCGCGCCGTGGGTGAGGCTTGGGCGGCTGCTGGACAGAGACGAGCGACCGGCACGGAGGTCGAAACGGAACGACGAGCGTCCACTATCCAGGCATCAATCCATAAATGAATCGGCGCTATACGCGGTATTTTCTGCCCGGATCGTCAATACCGGCGCAATATCGAGGAGTTGGCGTCAAGCCGGCGGATGAAGGCTTTCTTCCCGTCGTGCGCCAACCGGATGGCATCCAGTTTGAAGAAGAACTCGGCCAGCTTGCCGCTTTCCTTCGCAAGCGAGTGCATGTCTAGCACCAGTTCCAGCGCACGATCATAACTCTTGCCACTGCGCTCGGCGATCTCGGTTTCAACCTCGCTCCACGCCACGCCACCCTTCTTTCTCAATCTGTCCAAACGCTTGCGGCGTTCCTCCTCCAGCTTCCGCTGTAACCTACGACGCTCTTCCGCCTTCGCCCGGTCCCGTGCCATCCGGCGTTCGCCGCGGATATCCGCGGCGCGTGCTCGCAGTTCCGACAGCGTACGTAACCTCAGGTCTCGGGTCGAGGCTCCGGATTCCAAAGGTCGCACCCGACTCTTGAGATCCGTGCGCACAACGGCGTCACGCTCAAGGAAACGATGCAGCAGTTCGGTTTTCTCGTCATCCGGTATCCTCCTGATCGCTTCAAGGGCGGTTTCCGGCGGGACTTCACCGTAATCCGGCCCCGCGGTCGTTTCCGCGGCGGCGCGGACAAGGTCGGGATCTATGCCGAAGAACATGCCAAACGTTTCGAGACCTTCTGTCAACGGGCCAATTCCCGGCAGCGGTTCCTGAACGTCTTCCGGAAACATGTCCCTGTCCGCGGCCGCCAGCCAGACGAGATATGGCAATCTCAAATCACCTGAGAGCAGTTCGGACCGAAGCGGCGCCATCGCATCAAGCAATCCGGGACCGTCGTGGGACTCGCCATAATCGGCTCCCTCACCGTAGGGGAATATGTCCAGCAGACAGTACTCGCCGATGTCGACGAGCTCCGCGAAATCACAATGGTCTATCATCCGCTCGGCGGTCTCCCGCTTGGCGAACCGGGCGGGAAGCTTGACCATCAGCCGACGCGTCCCCCCGACCGCGAGGTAAAGATGGATGTCGAACCAGCGTTGGAGAAACTCCTTCGTATCCCCTTTGAAATCCCCGTAATGATAGTGGGTGGCGAAACTGGTGGGGGTGATCTCCGCTCTGGAGGACGCGTTTCGCAGCTTTTTTATGTCAGTTTCGCCGAGAACGCGATCCATCGCCTGAAACTCATAGTATTGGTAATAGCTCATGCTT
>JAPOUP010000152.1 GCA_026708635.1 Rhodobacter sp. | reverse complement strand
CGATCCTGTCCTCGTTGATGGCCAACATGCCCGTCGGGAAAATCCAGGAAGCGGGCGGCACCCGCGGTGCTGAGCGCGGCGGGCGTGGCGCCCGGCGCTGCGGTGGTCGTAATGGAGATGCCGCTCAGACGAACTGTTCGCGAATTAGTCTTTCCTCCAGTCCATGGCCCGGGTCGAACAGCAGACGGTGCTCGACGCTAGGGTCTGAACGGACTTCCACCGCGGCGACCCGTCGCACCGAACGGGTGTCCGCATCCGCCATGACGGGGCGCTTTTCCGATTCCAGGACGTCAAACCGAACCAATGCGGATTTCGGAAGAAGCGCCCCACGCCACCGGCGCGGTCTGAAAGCGGCCATGGCCGTCAGGGCGAGGACGTCGGATCCGATGGGAAGTATCGGCCCGTGCGCCGAATAGTTATATGCCGTCGAGCCGGCTGGCGTACTTACGAGCGCGCCGTCACAGACCAGTTCATCCATCCTGACCTTTCCGTCGATCGATACCCTGAGTCTCGCCGCCTGCGGTCCCGCACGGAGAAGCGATACCTCGTTAATCGCCAGCCCCTCGGTAATCGTTCCGTCCGTGGCCTTCGCGGACATCGCCAAAGGATTGATCGCCGTTTCCTCGGCATCGGCCAGACGTTCGATCAATCCGTTTAGGGCGTATTCGTTCATCAGGAAACCGATGGTTCCGCAGTTCATTCCATAGACGGGAACGTCCAGATGCATGGTGCCGTGGAGTGTCTGTAGCATGAACCCATCGCCTCCAAGCGCTACGATCACGTCAGCTCGGTCGAGTGGAACGGAGCCATAGACGGTTGTCAGCTCCTTTAGCGAGTCCTGGGCGATCCCGGTTGGGCTGGCGGCGAATGCGATATTATGCGGGTTGGCCATGTTCCCTCCTTTTCCGAGTGATTGCCGGTGTTGGGTGGAAAGACAAGGGCACGGCACGATGTGAGTTCCCGACGCATGTTCGGGAATTGGGTCGGCCGGGATCCTGATCGCGCGAGAGAGTCCCGAAATTTCGGTTCGATCTCGGTTCCGGCACCGTGGGGGCCACGACATCAGTGGAGGTCGCCGGATGCCGCCTTTAGGCCGTGATCTCGCTTGTGGCGCCGGCCGCCTCCCGTATCGACTCTCCATAGCGATCGAGAATGATAATGCCGGCAGGGCCCGATGGGCGTACTCGGGATCTTGCCGTCAGGACAGGATAGGATAATTCCCGACTCGGCCAAACAAATGCAGGGACCGTAAACATGGATGCTCCGATGCGCGATCTTCCCTTCTTTACCGAAGACCTTTCAGACACGGATCCCGATATCTTCGACGCCATCCGAAAGGAACTGTGCAGACAGCGAGACGAGGTTGAGCTCATAGCCAGCGAAAACATCGTAAGTCGGGCGGTGATACAGGCGCAGGGATCGGTGCTTACCAACAAATACGCCGAAGGCTACCCTGGGCGACGTTATTACGGCGGGTGCGAGTTCGTCGACATCGTGGAGACGCGCGCGATTGAGCGGGCGAAGGAACTGTTCGGTTGCGGCTTCGCGAATGTTCAGCCGAATTCCGGCAGCCAGGCGAACCAGGGGGTTTTCCAGGCCCTGATCCAGCCGGGCGATACGATTCTCGGGACGAGCCTTGACGCCGGTGGTCATCTGACCCACGGGGCCCGCCCGAACCAGTCGGGTAAATGGTTCAACGCCGTTCAGTATGGCGTTCGTAGGCAGGACTTTACGCTCGATTACGATCGGGCCGAGGAACTCGCCCGCCAGCACCGACCAAAGCTTGTCATTGCCGGCGGTTCCGCGATTCCACGCCAGATCGACTTTGTCCGGATGCGCGAAATCGCCGATGCCGTTGGTGCCTGGCTACATGTCGATATGGCGCACTTCGCTGGACTGGTGGCGGCCGGTGAACATCCCAATCCTTTTCCGCATGCCCATGTAGTGACCACCACAACCCACAAGACACTCCGCGGACCCAGGGGCGGAATGATCCTGACCGATGATCCTGAAATCGCGAAAAGAGTTAACTCCGCAATATTTCCCGGCATTCAGGGCGGCCCGCTCATGCATGTGATCGCGGCGAAGGCCGTGGCGTTCGGTGAGGCCCTGCAGCCAGAATTCAGGACCTATATCCGGAGGGTGATCGCCAATGCCAGGGCATTGGCCGACCAGTTGAAGAAAGGAGGTCTTGACATCGTGACCGGCGGAACCGACACCCATGTCCTGCTTGTGGATCTTCGGCCAAAGGGGGTGAAAGGAAACGCGACCGAGAGGGCCCTCGGTCGGGCGAACATTACCTGTAACAAGAACGGCATTCCCTTCGACACCGAGAAACCGACCGTGACCTCCGGCATACGGCTTGGAAGTCCCGCGTGCACGACGCGCGGATTCGACACCGGGGAGTTCAGGCAGGTCGCCGACTGGATTGTCCAGGTGACCGACGGCCTGGCGGCAAAAGGAGAGGGCGGTGATGTGGGGGTGGAGAGCCGCGTCAGGGCAGGGGTAAGGGAACTATGTGAGCGTTTCCCCATTTATCCTGACATTTGAGTCAGGTCAGGTCGCCGGCAAGGTCGCTTTACGTACGGTAAGCGCGGCAGGTTCGATACGGCGCGGTGCCGCCGATCCTGGAGATTCACCATGAATATGGTCTGGCGGAAGGTGAACGGTTACATGGATTTACGGAATTTGGCTGGATCGCCGCGGTTTCCCTTTTGTGGAGGTGACCGCTGGATGCGCGGTATTTCTGACGCCGGGGCAGGTTCCGTCCGTTTCGTTATTTCAAACCGGAATGGCGGCTTTTGGGTGATGGTCCGGCCGAGAGGCGACCACCGCCGGTGTCTACATGCGGGGCCGGGCCGAACCGAGGCCGTGTCTGGACCGCCATGATCCGCGTATACGAACACGGTTCCGACTCCCTTCGGCCGCCGGTGCTGATCGTGCATGGACTATTTGGTTCCGGCAGGAACTGGAGCTCCGTCGCGAAGCGATTGTCCGCTGAGCGTCGGGTATTGACTCTGGACATGCGTAACCACGGCCTGAGTGAATGGAGGGACAGTCACGGCTACGACGCTCTGGCTTCGGATCTAGCGGAAGTGATCGGCGCCTTCGGCGGTAATGCGGACGTTCTGGGCCATTCAATGGGCGGCAAGGCCTCAATGGCGGCCGCGCTTCGACATCCTGAAATGGTCCGGAGACTTGTCGTCGCCGATATCGCGCCGGTCACCTACGGGCACAGTCATAGCCATAGCCATCTAATCGAAGCGATGCGTTCCGTCGATCTGGATGCCGTCAGACTGAGATCCGATGCTGACGCGATACTGCGTGAGTCCATTGAGGATCCGGGCGTGCGGGGTTTCCTCCTGCAGTCACTTGATTTGAGAGGGAAGCGCTGGCAGCTGAACCTTGACGTCTTGGAAGCTGAGATGGACAGAATCACGGGCTGGCCGGATTCCGACGCGCAAACGGATCATCCGACACTGTTTATTTGTGGAAGTGACAGTGACTATGTCAGTGGCGAGGGTCGCGCCCGGGCCCGCAAGCACTTTCCGGCGGCGCGTTTTCTGGAGATTCAGGGCACCGGGCATTGGCTCCACGCGGAAAAGCCAATGGAATTCGTGGCCTCGGTTCGTGCCTTCCTCAACATCTGACCGGATTGGAGAGACTCCGTGGCATAGGCGCGTCTCCTCACGGTTCAACGGTGTTTCACCACTGTGCCGCTGAGTTCATGAAACCCCGGCGTTGCGCTTTTCGCGCCCTCCGACCCC
>JAPOUP010000190.1 GCA_026708635.1 Rhodobacter sp. | reverse complement strand
ATCGCAGGCCAATGGCTCAAGTCTGACAGGACCTTCGAAAAACTGAGCCCCTTCGACGGGAAGTTGGTCGCTCAAGTTCACGAGGCGACAGCCGAAATGGTGGATACCGCCGTTTCGCGTGGGCACGATGTGGCAATCGGCTCCGAGTCTGGGCTTTGGGGTGACCTCCCCATGAAGCGGCGCATCGCCGTGATTCATGGTCTGTCTGACAAGCTGCTGGCGCGGGTCGACGATCTGATAGAGGCCGAAATCGCCGATACCGGACGCAGCTTCTGGCAGGCCAGGACATTTGACGGCGCCCGCGCGTCCCGTCTCTTTCGCGCATATGCCGATACGGCGGGCAGCCTGGAGAACCGCGGTTCCCAATTTTCCGGAGAGCTGGGGTTTCAGGGCATGTGGTACACTACCCGTCGCCCCAAAGGCGTCATCGCCTGCATCTGTCCCTGGAACGTTCCCCTTCTTATGGCTTGCATGAAGGTCGCTCCGGCTCTGGTTATGGGAAACGCTGCGATCCTGAAACCCTCTGAAGAGACCCCTTCGTCAGCAACGGTATTGGCCGAAGTGATCGCGGCATCGGACGTGCCTGACGGCGCATTCAGCCTTGTCCACGGTTTTGGGGCCGGCTCCGCCGGAGAGTTCCTGACGTCCCACCCGAAAGTGGACGCGATCACCTTTACGGGTGAGAGCGGTACGGGATCAGCGATCATGAAAATCGCCGCGGGCGGGTTGCGCGAGGTGTCTCTGGAACTTGGGGGCAAGAATGCCGCCCTGATCTTCGAGGACGCGCGAATGGGCGCCGTCGCCGAAGGCATGACACGATCCGCTTTTTTCAATTGCGGTCAGATCTGCTTTTGCACCGAACGCGCCTACGTCCACCGTTCGCGCTTCGACGAGTATGTGGATATGATGGCTGACATCGCGAACGGCATCGTAATCGGAGACCGCGATCACGTCGGTTTCAGCATCGGACCACTTATCAGCCACGGCCACCGGGACAAAGTGAAATCGCTCCTGGATTCCCTGCCTGAGCATGGCGGAGAGCTCGTGGCCGGTGGAAGCATTCCCTCGTTTGGTGACGAGCGGGATAACGGAGCCTTCATCCAGCCCTCGGTGGCAATCGGCTCGCCCGAGGACTCCCCTTTCGTAAGGCAGGAAGCTTTTGGTCCCGTTCTGCACGTTGCCCCTTTCGACGACGAGGAAGAGGCAGTCGCGTTGGCCAACGACACGGAATACGGCTTGGCGACCTGTATTTGGACTGAGAACCTAAGCCGCGCCCACCGCATCGCCCCTCAGGTTCGCGTTGGCCACGCGTGGATCAACTCTTGGCAAATTCGTGATCTCTTAAGTCCTCTCGCAGGCACCAAAAAATCAGGTGTCGGCGACCAGGGTGGTCGACTGAGCCTCGAATTCTCCTCGCTGACGCAGACGGTGACGACCCGTATCTTCGAGGAGAACCCGGTATGACCGAAAGGGTATCGGCGGGCGAAGCCGTATTGCGTTCCCTGAAGTCGAACGGAATCGATAAGCTGTTCATAAATCCCGGCTCGGATTTCGCGCCGCTCATCGAAACCTACGCCCGGGCCAGGTCGAAGGACATCCCGGAGGCGATCACCGCTGCGCACGAGAACGTCGTCGTGACAATGGCGCACGGTTACTACTTGGCGACCGGGAAGATGGCGGCGGCGGCGGTGCACGTGAATGTCGGCCTCGCCAATGCCGCGATGGGGCTCCTGAACGCCCACTCTGACGATGTGCCCATATTCATGATCTCGGGTCGCAATCCGCTGACGGAGGGTCAGCGCATGGGAAGCCGTCACACGCCGATCCAATATGGTCAGGAGATGTTCGATCAGACCGGGATCGTTAGAGAGGCGGTGAAATGGGACTACGAACTACGCTACGGCGAACAGGCCGCCGACCTGGTTTCACGCGGTTGCTCGGTCGCCATGATGGAGCCCAAGGGAGCCGTTTACATGTCCTTGCCGCGAGAACCGCTTTGTGAAGAAACGGATATGCCGGGCGCGCCACGCCAGGTTGCGCCCTCGGTGGCATACCCGGATCCAGAGGCCATCAGGCAAGCGGCGGCGAAACTGGCAACCGCGAAAAACCCTCTCATTATCTGTTCGCGAGGTGATGTCGCCGGAAAAGTCAGCGCCGAATTGATGGCGGTCGCCGAGGAGAACTCAATCGCGGTTTCGGAAGTCTTCGTCACCCGCAACGTCCTACCGACAGGATGGACGAATGGTGTCGGTGGCAATATCGCGGCGCATCTGCCAGGTGCCGATGTTGTATTGGTGGTTGACGCTTCGGTTGCCTGGATCGAGGCTAAAACCGGCCCCGCGCCGGACGCGGAAGTCATACATCTCGGACCGGATCCATTGTTCACGCGTATTCCCGTCAGGGGATACAGGACCGGGCAAGCGATCCAATGCAATACGGTTGCCGGTTTGAGGGCATTGCGTGCGGCTCTTCCGGGCGCGCCGAACCCAAATCGTCAGGCGGGAATCGAGATGCGCCATTCAGAGTTTCGCGGGCGTATGGCCTCCAAGGTCGAGAGCGGCTCCAGGGGGCTGGCCAACAAGCCCTGGATCGCGAAATGTATCTCGGACGTGCTTGGTGATGGCGTCATCTTTGCCGAGCGCGGCGGTCCCAGGCCGCTTTACAATGTTGCGGGACCAAACCAATGGTTTGGCAACACACAGGCTGGCGGACTGGGCTGGGGCCTTCCCGCCGCGCTTGGCTATCAACTGGCGGATCGGGACCGGCTGACGGTCTGTGTGATCGGCGACGGGTCCTATATGTTCGCCAATCCGATTGCCTGCCACCAGGTGGCGGCCGCGCAACGATTGCCGCTTCTGACGGTCGTCTTGAATAACGGTTCCTGGGACGCGGTCCGCATTTCAACGCTGGACATTTACCCCGATGGAGAGGCGTCAAAGGCAAACGACATGCCGATGGTCCCCTTCATGCCTAACCCTGCCTACGGCGATATCGCCGAAGCGGCCGGTTGCCACGCGGAAACCGTAGAGCTCGCCGAGGACCTGCCCGGCGCCCTGAGCCACGCGCTACAGGTAATCCGCGACGAGAGACGGCAGGTGTTGCTCGATGTCAAAGTCGGAATGGACGACGGGGAAAAGTAGTCGGGAGGGAGAAAACGATATGTCCTCCACATTGGTTCTCATACCCGGGCTGCTTTCGGACGAGAGAGTGTGGCAGCCGCTGGAAGGGGCGTTGCCCGGCGTCGAAATTCATCGGGCTGACGTCACCAAAGACGACACAATCGAGGCGATGGCATTTCGCGCTTTGAGCGCGTTTGAGGGCTACTGCACGGTCGTCGGCCATTCCATGGGCGGTCGGGTCGCCATGGAGGTTGCGCGTCAGGCGCCGCAACGGGTTGCGAAACTGGTTCTATCCAACACCGGCGACCATCCCGTAAGACCCGGAGAGAAAGAAAACCGCCAGGCGAGGGTTGACCAGGGTCACGCCGATTTCCCTGCGATGATCGAGGATTGGCTGCCACCCATGGTGGCCGCCAGCCGACACAACGACGTTGGACTAATCTCCAATCTGACCGAAATGGCTCATTCGATCGGCCCTATCGTGCACGAACGACAAATAACGGCACTTGTGAGTCGCCCCGATGCGTCCGCATATCTGCCCGAACTCGCCTGCCCAATCCTGTTGATCGCCGGAACCGAGGATATCTGGTCCCCTGTAGCGCAGCACCGAGACATGCAAACCAGGGCGCGAAACGCGACGCTCCGGGTCGTGGAAAATGGAGGGCACTTCCTGCCGGTCGAGCGGGCC
>JAPOUP010000100.1 GCA_026708635.1 Rhodobacter sp. | reverse complement strand
TCGGACCAGACGGTCTCGGGCTTCCGCAGCCACTCCAAGTCTGTCCCCGGAAAAGAAAGTTTTCAAGGGTATCGGTTCGGTCGCCGTAATCCCCTTGGGCATCGACTTAGCAAAGTTGCGGTTGCCCGGCCGCTCGATCGCTCGCCGCATCGCCACCTGTGACATTTCGTATCGCCGCGTCATTGCCGGTCACGACTCGCCCGGCCCGCTCTCTAGGCGTGAACCTCCCGGCGGGTGTTTCAATGACGTCGATTTGATTTCGCGGTGCGATAACACGCTCGAACTCACCCGACGATTCGGTAAGTGATAACCGCCATGGAATTTGCATTCGCATACGGTGCCGGGCTCCTGACATTGATCAATCCCTGCGTGCTTCCGATCCTTCCAATCGTGCTGGGCGCTTCCCTGCAGGCAGGCGAATATGGCCCTCTGGCTCTCGCCGCGGGAATGAGTGTGTCATTCGTGACCCTCGGTCTCGGCGTGACGGCGCTGGGCCAGTCCATGGGTCTGGCACCGGAAACCGTTTCCGACGCCGGATCGGTCCTGATGATCGTGTTCGGCCTGGTTTTGGTGGCACCGAGGCTCTCCTCCGGATTCGCAACCGTTACCGCCGGCATATCCGACCACGCGAACGCCCGGCTGGATGCGCTCGACCGCTCCGGCGCCCCGAGCCCGTTTATCGGCGGGCTCCTTCTGGGCGCGGTCTGGAGTCCATGCATCGGCCCCACACTTGGCGGCGCAATATCACTTGCCAGCAAAGGTGAGCGGATCGCGCACTCCGGCCTGATCATGGTTGCCTTCGCCCTTGGCGTCTCCACCATCATGGTCGCACTTGGCTACGGTACCCGCTCGGCGATCCAACGGCGACAGGCATGGCTGCGCCACGTCTCCGCGGGAGCCCGTCCGATTCTCGGCCTGGCGTTCATAGCCGTAGGCACGGCAATCCTGCTGCGCGCCCACCACATGCTTGAGTTCCATGCCGTAAGAATTCTGCCTTCCTGGTTGATCGAACTCTCGGTCTCACTCTGACGAAAGGATACCGAAATGTACCGCCGTGACTTTCTTCTGGTTTCCGTAGCGGCCATCGCGGCGACACCCGCGATATCCGAAACGGTCAGTTACGCTCCCGGGCTCGTCGACCGGGAGCTCGCCGCGGGAAAAACCCTATTCCTGGATTTCAAGGCCTCCTGGTGTTCCACGTGTGCCGTACAGGAACGCGTGATCGATACACTCCGCTCCAGCAACCCGGACTACGACCGCCATATCCTTTTCGTCGACATCGACTGGGACCGCTACCGAAAGGCTCCGCTGACACGTTCGCTCGCGATTCCGCGCCGCTCGACTCTCGTCGTATTGAAAGGCGACATGGAACTCGGACGCGTCGTTGCGGCCACGTCCGAATCCGTGATTCGAGATCTCATGGACCTGGCTTTATCCGCCGCGATCTCCTGAGACGCTATCGCCGCGGTATCCGAGACGATCAGCCTATCCCGCCGGCACCGATCTCACCGATCTGCCCGCGGCAAAGCAGTAAGTGGTCGAGCATGACGCATGCCATCATCGCCTCCCCAACGGGAACGGCCCGAATCCCCACGCATGGATCATGCCGCCCTTTGGTCGTGATAACCGTCTCATCGCCCGATCGCGTGATCGTCCCGCGCGGCCTGAGAATCGATGATGTCGGCTTAACCGCGAACCGGACAACGATGTCCTGACCCGTCGAGATGCCGCCGAGAATGCCGCCCGCGTGGTTTGACGAGAACACGGGTCCGTCCGGACCCATCGAAATCTCGTCCGCGTTGTCCTCACCGGTGAGGTCGGACGCCGCCATGCCATCGCCTATCTCGACGCCTTTCACCGCGTTTATCGACATCATCGCCGCCGCGAGCTCCGCGTCGAGCTTCGCGTAAATCGGCGCGCCAAGACCGGCGGGAAAACCGCTTCCGACGATCTCGATGACCGCGCCTGTGGAATTGCCCGCCTTGCGAAGTCCATCCAGGTAGTCGGACCATCTATCCGCCGCGACCGCGTCCGGCGTCCAGAACGGATTGCGCTCGATCTCGCTCCGGTCGAACCGCCGCCGATCAATCGCGTGCGGCCCCATCCGCACCATGTAACCCGTGATCGAGGCCCCGGGAACCAAAGACCCTATCACCTCGCGCGCCACACCGCCGGCCGCGACACGCGCGGCGGTTTCCCGCGCCGAGGAACGGCCGCCTCCACGATAGTCCCGGATACCGTATTTCTGCCAGTAGGTTATATCGGCATGGCCCGGACGGAATTTTTCCGCGATCTCCGAGTAATCTTTGGAACGCTGGTCCATGTTGTTGATCAAAAGCTGGATAGGCGTTCCAGTGGTCTGGCCTTCGAAGACGCCTGACAGGATCTCCACTCTATCGGGCTCCTGCCGCTGGGTGGTATACCTGCTCTGGCCGGGTCGCCGCCGATCCAGCCAACGCTGGATCATCTCCGGCTCGAGCGGAACCCGCGGCGGACACCCATCCACCGTCGCGCCCAGCGCGGGTCCATGGCTCTCGCCCCAGGTCGTCACCCGAAACAGATGACCGAATTCATTGAAGCTCATCGTCTCGCCTCCGTCTTGTGATCCAACGGTCCAATCCCCCTCCGAAAACACGGAGTCCCCTCCCGAGACGAATCCGTCCCGTCCCCTCCGGTCTTATGGCAGCGGCGCGATATCATTTCCTGTTCGGTCGCTCCGGTTTCGCCGGAGAGCGATTTTCTCTGGGAACGGTCCCTGTCGGAATCCGTGGCTTTCACCCGTTGCCCTCGGCCGGCGATACCGCGTCATTGCCTCCGCCCGGAGTCCGGGGCGCACCGCGACGGTCAGCCAATTCCGGTCGGCGCGTCCTCACTTCGGTGGCAGACGCACCGCGCCGTCCAGTCGGATGTTCGTTCCGTTAAGGTAGGGATTTCCGACGATATCCCGGGCCAGGCGGGCGAATTCCTCAGGTGCGCCAAGACGCCGCGGGAACGGCACGCTCTCGGCGATGGCGCTGGCGACCGAAGCGGGAAGTTCCTCCATCATGGGGGTCTGGAAAAGTCCGGGAGAAATCGTGACGACACGAATTCCGAACTTCGCGAATTCACGCGCGGCCGGAAGGCATATGGAAGCGATCGCACCCTTGGAAGCCGCGTAAGCCGCCTGGCCGAGCTGGCCATCCTCCGCCGCCACCGAGGCGGTGTTGATGATCACTCCGCGCTCTACGGACGAACCGCATGGTTCCAGATCCATCATCGCGCGGGCGGCGCAACCCAGCACCGCGTATGTCCCGACTAGATTGACGCGCAAAGTGCGTTCGAAGACCTCGAGCGACAGAGCGCCTCCGCGACCCACGATTCTGGCGGCCGCCGCGATACCGGCGCAGTTCACCACTACCCGGGGAGCGCCTCGGTTCCGTTCCGCCTCGGCGAAGGCTTGCGCGACCGCGGCCCCATCCGCCACATCCGCGACCACCGCGGTTCCCACGCATGCGGCGGCGACCTCCTCCGCCCTCGAACGGGAGAGATCCAGAACCGACACATGCGCTCCGGCGGACGCGAAACACATCGCTGTCGCCGCCCCGAGGCCACTTCCCGCGCCCGTCACCAAAGCGTGGCACCCATTCAGATCCAATACTGTCTCCCTCAATGCCTCGAAAGGGTCGGGGCGACCCGAACCGCTTTCCCGCTAGCACCGGCCGCGCCGCGGCGCAACTATGGGGAACGGTATATCGGAATACGCCAGCCACTCCCGTATGTTCTGAGAGGCGGCGATGGCCCGGGAATGCGGTCGTGGAAAGGTCGGGTGGGTATGGAACCGGAAAGGAACCGGAAAGCGCGCCTCCCGCCGGAGAGGCTTCGGGCGGGAACTGCTTCCCGGGCCGGCCGCGGCTTTCGCTCGAAGACGGCTTGAAATCCGATATCCATGCGGGAAGGATGCGGGAGGATATAATGATCGTAACCGATGGAACAGATAACTTCCGACCTCGCCCAGACGATAACCGGATTTGACCTTTGGCACCTGACACTGCCGGTGGTTTCCCGTCGGGACCATGGCATCGGCTCGGTCGAGAGCGCCATCGAGACCGTAGCCCTGCGCCTCACCGCCGAAAGCGGCGCCGAAGGATGGGGCGAGGCCTCGCCCTGGTCGGTCTTCACCGGAACTCCCGAGGCGAGCTACGCCGCCCTCCACCGCTATCTGAAGCCAATCACGATTGGGCGGAGGGTCTGTGACTCGGCGGCCATCATGGCCGAAGCGCGGCGAACGGTCGCCCACTGCACCGAAGCCAAGTCGGCGCTGGAGTCGGCGCTCCTCGATCTGCAGGGGCGAATCGCCGGAGTTCCGGTTTACACCCTGCTCGGCGGTGGGGCGCATAAGTCGGTACCGCTTTCAGTCAGCATCGCCAATCCCGACTTCGACGCGGATCTCGATCTGATGCGGCGCCTCCGTGACGACGGCGTCCGCATAATAAAACTCAAGACGGGGTTCGCCGATCATGCCTTCGACGTCCGGCGGCTGGAACGGATCGCTTCGGATTTTCCGGAATTCGAGGTCCGTGTGGATTTCAATCAGGGACTCGAGCCATTCGAGGCGATAGGCCGTACCCGGAGCGTCGCCGAATTCGCCCCCGCCTTCATCGAACAGCCGGTTCGGGCGGATCGGTTCCGCCTCATGGCGGATATCCGCGCCGCCATCGACGTGCCGCTACTGGCCGACGAAAGCGTCTTCGGCCCCGAGGATATGATCCGCGCGGTTACGGAGGGAATCTGCGACGGTGTTTCGGTAAAGGTCATGAAGTCGGGAGGGCCCACGCGCGCCCAGACGGTGGCCCGCATGGCCGCCGCCGCCGGGATGTGCGCCTACGGCGGCGATATGTTCGAGTCGGGCCTCGGACATCTTGCCGGCGTCCATACGCTCACGGCGACGCCGGAGATCTCCCTGGGATGCGAATTCTACCATGCGCGCTACCATCTCGCGGAGGACATTCTCGAGGAACCTTTCCCGATCATGGGTGGAAAGGTTATCGTTCCGGAAGGGCCCGGGCTCGGAATTCGGCCTGATCCCGACAAAATCAGACATTATGCGGGGTGCGCATGACGGTGTCCGTCGCGGTCATCGGGTCTGGAATCGTCGGGGTCTCCACGGCGCTGTGGCTGGTCCGCGACGGTCACAGCGTAACCCTTATCGACCGATCGGGACCCGGCGAGGGAGCGAGTTTCGGCAACGGCGGCGTGCTGGCCGGCTGCTCCATCGTGCCCGTCACCGTACCGGGACTGATCCGCAGGGCCCCGCGGATGCTGATGAGCCCCGATCAGCCGCTTTTCCTCAGATGGGCTTACCTGCCGCGGATGGTTCCCTGGCTGTCGGGATATCTCAGCCATGCGAACGAGAGGGACGTGCGCCGGATCGCCGCCGCTCTGCTTCCGATCGTCAGGGACAGCCTCGCTGACCACCGGGCGCTGGCGGACGGCACCCGGGCCGAGCGCTGGATCGTTCCTTCCGACTATCTGTTCATCTATGAAAGCCGCGCCCATTTCGAGCGCGACGCTTTCGGCTGGTCGATCCGGCGCGACGCCGGTTTCGAATGGGAGGAACTGGAAGGCGAGGATCTGCACGCCTACGACCCTTCATTCTCCCGGCGTCTGAAATTCGCCGTCCGTCTGGAAAATCACGGACGGATTTCCGACCCGGCGCGATACGTGAAGGATCTCGCCGCCGAGGCGGAGGCCGGAGGCGCGCGCATACTGAAAGCCCAGGTGGAGGCCGTTTCGCTCGCGGATGGCGCGGTGACCGGCGTCAGGGCGGACGGCCAGACCATCCCATGCGACTCCATGGTGCTCGCCACCGGCGCCTGGTCGGCGCCGCTCGGCAGGCAGCTCGGCATGAAGATTCCAATCGAATCGGAGCGGGGTTACCACATTGATTTCTGGTCGCCGTCGGTGACCCCGAGATCCCCGGTGATGATCGCGGACGGCAAATTCGTCATCACGCCGATGGAAGGACGTCTGCGCGCCGCGGGAACCGTCGAGTTCGGAGGTCTCGACGCCCCCCCATCCCCCGAGCCGCTCGGCCTCCTCGAGCGCGGCATCGCCGCCGCAATTCCCGGATTCCGCTGGTCGGAGAGGACGGAATGGATGGGCCACCGCCCGGCACTCACCGATTCGATTCCGGTGATAGGGGAGATTCCCGGAATAAAGGGCGCGTTCGCGGGCTTCGGCCACCATCATATCGGATTGACCGGAGGAGCGAAAACCGGACGGCTGCTCGCACAAATGATTTCCGGCAGAACCCCGAACATTGACCTCACCCCCTATTCTGCTGCACGCTTCACGAAGCGGTTCGGGTGATTCCGGCCCGCGCAGCAAAAATGCGAGAGGAGAAATCATGAGCAATCTGGCGAAAATCATCGCTACCGCGTCGATTACGGCGGTCGCCGCGACAGCGCAGGCCGGCGAGAAATGGGATATGCCGATGGCCTATTCCGGGTCTAACTTCCACTCGGTGACCGGCGCGGAGTTCGCGAAATGCGTAACTACCGGTACCGGCGGTGACATCGAGATAGTGACGCATCCTTCCGGCTCCCTGTTTCCGGGGGCCCAGATCAAGCGCGCGATCCAGACCGGACAGGTTCCGATCGGTGAACGGCTTCTCTCCGGACACCAGAACGAGAACGCCCTGTTCGGACTGGATTCCGTGCCGTTTCTCGCGACGTCATTCGACGACGCCGAAAAACTCTGGCAGGTCGCCAGGCCTTCGCTTGATAAACTGCTGGCTGGCCAGAACCTGACGCTGCTCTACTCGGTGCCCTGGCCTCCACAGGGGCTGTACTTCCGCGATGAGGTCAAATCGGTCGCCGATATGGAAGGCATCAAGTTCCGTTCCTACAATAACGCCACGTCAAGGCTTGCCGAACTCACCGGAATGCTGCCCGTGACCATCGAGGCCGCCGAGATCAGCCAGGCTTTCGCGACCGGGGTGGCCGACGCCATGGTGTCGTCAGGATCGACAGGCTATGATCGCAAGGTATGGGAGTCCCTAAATTACTTCTATGAAGTCGACGCCTGGCTGCCGCGTAACTACGTTATGGTCAACTCGGACGCCTGGGCCAGCGTGTCCGACGCCAACAAAAACGTGATCCAGGGCTGCGCCGGTCTTGCCGAATACGCGGGCAACTGGCGCTCCAAGGAATACACCGGCTTCACCCTTCAGGGACTGCGGGACGGCGGGATGACCGTCGAGCGGGCCAATCCGACCATGACGGAGGAACTGAAGCGGATAGGCGAGGTCATGACGGCCGAGTGGCTGGAAGCCGCGGGCCCCGATGGCCAGGCCATAGTCGACGCGTTCAAGGCGATGCAGTGAAACGGGGCTGGAACGGTTCCTGATGGGGTCTGTGTCGCAACAATGACATCACCGCCCCGGTTCCGTCCGGGGCGGTCAAAGCCGCTTATTCGGGGAGGCAGCCATGCCCCGGCCGCTCAGAGCGCTTCGTTCCTGTCTGGACTTCCTGTATGTCGTCGCGGGCGTGCTCGCGGCGATGTGTCTGGTCGCGATCCTGACTCTCATTGTACTGCAGATGCTGGCGCGCTGGACGGGAGAGGTTTTCCCCGGAGCGCCCGACTACGCGGGCTACTGCATGGCCGCCGCGTCCTTCCTTGCCTTCGCCAACGCGCTGAACCGCGGCAACCATATCCGCGTTTCGATTCTCCTGAACGCGGTGGGGACGGGCATTCGCCGCGCGATCGAGACATGGTGTTTCGCCATCGGCTCGGCGGTGGCGTGGTATTTCGTCTACTATGCACAGAAATTCGTTTATTTCTCATGGAAAATCAATGAAATAAGTCAAGGTCAAGACAGGACCGCGCTATGGATTCCCCAGTCGTTGATGCTGGTCGGGGCCGTGCTCCTCGCCGTGGCCCTGACCGATCACCTGATCCACCTGATCGTCACCGGCAGGCACCGGATCAGGCGTGACCTGGTTGACCGGGGTTTCGGGGAGTAGCCTTGATGGAAGATTTCTCGATAATTTTCCTCTTCCTGTTCGTTCTCTTCCTGCTTCTGGGGACCGGTGTCTGGGTAGGTCTAGCGCTGATGGGTGTCGCATGGGTCGGCATGGAGCTGTTCACGAACCGCCCTGTCGGTGACGTGATGCTGACGACGGTCTGGTCGGCCTCGTCGTCGTGGACCCTGACCGCGCTGCCGCTGTTCATCTGGATGGGTGAGATCCTCTACCGCACGAGGCTTTCGGAGGATATGTTCAGGGGCCTTTCGCCCTGGATGGCCGGGTTGCCGGGCGGTCTGGTGCATACCAACATAGTCGGATGCACCGTCTTCGCCGCCGTCTCCGGCTCCAGCGCGGCGACGCTGACCACGGTCGGCAAGATGTCGATTCCGGAACTCCGGAAACGGGAATATCCGGAGAGCATGGTCATCGGTACGCTCGCCGGCGCCGCGACGCTCGGACTGATGATACCGCCATCGCTTACGCTGATCGTCTACGGCGTGACCATCAATGAGTCGATATCGAAACTGTTCTTCGCGGGCATCCTTCCGGGCCTTGTTCTGGCGGCGATGTTCATGGCGTATGTGGCCATTACAAGCCGGATATCCCCGAACTGGAATCCCCATCCCGAATCGCCGATGCGTTTCAGCGAACGCCTCGCCAACTCGCGTTTCCTGCTTCCGGTGATCGTGCTGATCCTGGTGGTGATCGGCTCTATGTATCTCGGTTACGCCACCGCAACCGAGGCGGCGGCCTTCGGAGTGATCGGTGGATTGATTCTCGCCGCGTCCCAGGGATCGCTGAACTGGAAGACCTTCTCCGAATCGTTGATGGGCGCGACGCGCACATCGGCGATGATAGCGTTGATTCTCGCGGGCGCTGCGTTTCTGTCCCTGTCAATGGGGTTCACGGGTCTGCCGCGCGGGCTCGCGGACCTGATCGCGCAGCTGGAACTCTCACGTTTCCAGCTGCTCATGGTGCTTCTGGTGTTCTACATCATCCTGGGAATGTTCCTTGACGGGATCTCCTCGGTCGTCCTGACGATGGCGGTGGTGGAGCCCATGGTGCGCGAGGCGGGAATTGACCTGATCTGGTTCGGAATCTTCATCGTCGTGGTCGTCGAAATGGCGCAGATCACCCCGCCGATCGGCTTTAACCTGTTCGTGCTCCAGGGCATGACAAGCCATGAGATGGGTTTCATCGCGCGCGCCGCGTTTCCGATGTTCCTGATCATGGTGTTGATGGTTTTCCTCCTGATCGCCTTTCCCGAAATCGCGACCTGGCTTCCGGACAACCTGCGAAAGGGGCCCGGCGGATGAGAGAGGCCGATATTTCAGGGTTTCACGACGGATACGTGAGCTATGGTCCGGTTAGGGCCTGAATGTACGTTCTGCGGCTCGCGGCGCGCCATGGGCGGGTCCTGCTAGTCATCGGCCTTACGGCCGGTTTCGCCCTGCCGGAACTTTCCACCGGGCTAAAGCCGGCGCTACCCGCGATTGTCGTGTTCCTGGTATTCATCAGCGCGATGCGCATCGGGGTCGGCGCCGCTCTTGGAAGCCTCCGGGACGCCCGGCAGGATCTCGTTCGGGTTCTTGCCCTGCAGTTGGCCGTTCCATGCGTTCTCGCGTTGGGACTGGTGGCTGCCGGTCTGCACGGAAGCGCCGCAGGCGCGGCACTGGTGCTGGCGATGGCGGCGCCATCGATTTCCGGCAGTCCGGCTTTCACGGTGATGCTGGGCCACGATCCGGCACCGGCGATGAGGCTCCTGGTTATCGGAACGGCACTGCTGCCGTTGACGGTAATTCCGGTGTTCTCGCTGCTGCCGACTCTAGGCGGGTCGAGCGACGTGGCCGACGCGGCCCTGCGCCTGACCTTGACGATCGCCTTTGCCACGGGAATCGCCTTCGCCGTCCGTCAATGGCTCTTTCCCGACCCGGGACCCGAGACGGTACATGCGCTTGACGGCCTCGCCGCGCTGACCCTCGCCGTTATCGTCATTGGCCTTATGGCGGCCGTCGGACCGACGCTCCGCGATGATCCCATGGCGCTGGTCGGCTGGCTGTCACTCGCGTTCCTGGCAAGTTTCGGGATGCAGGCCGCCGCTCGTGCGCTCGGCGCCAAGGTCGCCACCGCGATCGTTGCGGGCAACCGCAATATCGCCCTTTTCCTGGTGGCGCTTCCCGCCGGGGTGACCGACTCACTTCTAACCTTCATCGGATGCTACCAGGTGCCGATGTATCTGACGCCGATTCTGATGCGACGATACTATGACCGAGGTTGAGCGATGGCCGAGGATTCGCGACATCGGGCTGGCCGGGAAACTGGTGAGTTTCGGTGACACATTGTCCGACTCCGCCAATAGGGCCGCGCTGGCGTTTCGGGCGGCTGTGGAGGCCGAGCGATGGGAGGGGATCGAGGAGACCGCCACAACGCTCGTCTCGGTGTACCTGCGTTACGACCCTCTTCGACTCGGCGATGACGCGCTTGACGAGAGGCTTGCCGCCCTTCTGGACGGAAAGGACTGGCGCGCCATGCCCCTTCCGCGCGGCAGAACGCTCTGGCGTATCCCCGCTGTCCTTGGCGGCCCGAGCGGCCCGCAGTTCATCGAGGCCGCAAGTTGCGCGGGCGTCGATGCCGCTCAAGCGCGACGCGACGTCACCGAGGCCCGACTGCGCGTGCTGACCGTGGGCTTCGCGCCGGGCCAGCCATACATAGGCGAATTGCCCGAACGCTGGAACATAGCGCGCATGACGCGGCTGAACCCACAGGTTCCCGGCGGCTCGCTTGTGGTATCCATACGCCAGCTCATCATATTCTCCGGTCCGACACCAACCGGCTGGCGACACATTGGAAAGACTGCTTTTGACTGCTTCCGCCCGGAAGCGGAGCGGCCCTTTCCGCTGTCCTCCGGCGACGAGGTGACCTTTCGTGAGGTCACCGGCGAGGAACTGGATTACATCCGGGCGACCGATCTCTCCGGTAACGGCGGCGCGACGCGTGAGAAAATGAAATGATCCGGGCCTTGCATGTCGTGCGATGCGGGCCCGGCGTTACCGTGCAGGATATGGGGCGTGCGGGGCGGCTTGACGACGGCCTATCCGAGGGTGGCGCGGCGGATCGGCTCGCGCTCAGCGAGGGCGCGGCGCTTCTTGGACAGCCTGTGGAGGTGGCGGCGCTCGAGCTCGCGGGAACGGATGCGATGCTGCGGGCCATCGCTGACATCCGCATCGCCCTGACCGGCGCCCCCTCGCAGGCCCGAATCGACGGCGAACCCATCACCTTCAACACCTCCTATTTGCTTAAAAACGGCCAAACCCTCATTCTTGGCTATGCGGTTCGTGGTAATTATAGCTATCTTCATGTGGGCGGCGGCTTCGACACGCCTCCATTGCTGGGGTCCCGTTCCACCCATCTCGCCGCCCGTATAGGCGGGCCGGTCAGGCCTGACTCGCTTCTACCCGTCGCCGAGGATCCGGGGGACCGGATCGGTTTGACGCTCGATGTCCGAGAGCGATACGGCGGTGGTGTCCTGCGCGTCGTGCCGAGCTTCCAAACCGAACAGTTCGATGCGGGCATGCTGGCGCGACTGAGTGAGACCAGGTTCACGCGGCATTCGCATGGCAATCGCATGGGCGTGAAACTGGCTTTCGAGGGAGCTCCCCTCAACGCGAGGCAGCAACTGGACATACTATCCGAATCGATTGTGCCGGGTGATGTCCAGATCGTCGGTGAGGGCGAGCCGTTCGTGCTGCTGGGTGAATGCCAGACCACCGGGGGCTATCCCCGTATCGGGACGGTGATTCCACCTGACATCACGTTGATCGCCCAGGCCCGCCCGGGAGATCCCATACAGTTCCGTTTCGTTGACCGCGCCGAAGCGATGATCGCCTACAGGGATTACCGGGGCCTGCTCAGCGCACTGCCCCGGGCGGTGAGGCCTTATGTCCGCGATCCGCATGACATTCCGGATTTGCTGGCATATCAGCTCGTCGGCGGTGCCGTAACCGGCAAAGAAGAGGAGAGCCACGGAGGAGTGGAGGATGATGGATTCGGTCGACCTTAACGCCGATATGGGCGAAAGCTTCGGTGCCTGGCGGATGGGCAGTGACGAAAGCCTACTGGATATCGTCACCTCGGCGAACATCGCCTGCGGGTTCCACGCGGGCGACGCCGACGTGATGTCCAGGACGATGGCGGCGGCGATCGAGCGCGGAGTGGGGATTGGTGCGCACCCGGGGTTTCCCGACCTGCAGGGATTCGGCCGGCGTCGCATGAACGTCCCGAACGGGACGCTTGCCAACTGGATAAGGTACCAAATGGGCGCGGCCCAGGCACTGGCGAGGGTGGCGGGTGGTCGGGTGGGACATTTAAAGCTTCATGGAGCGCTTTCGAACATGTGCTCCGAGAACGCGGATCTCGCACGTGTCTGCTACGAGGCTGCCCTGTCGGTGGATCCGGACATAATAATCATGGTTCTGGCCGCCACGGTGATGGAGGAGGTCGCCCGGGATCTCGGGTGCCGCTACGCCGCCGAAATCTTTGCCGACCGAGCATATAGCGACGACGCCACCTTGATCGACCGCTCGGTCCCCGGTTCCGTAATCCACGATGTGGAATACGCCACCGACCGCATGGTAAGAATGGTGAATGCCGGGGCGATCATAACCGAGACCGGCAAGCGCATTCCCAGCCGTATCGACACCATCTGCGTCCACGGCGACAATGCCGAAGCGGTGGCGTTGGCCGGCGGTGTCCGACAGGGACTCGAATCCGCGGGCATTTCGGTGCGTGCCCTCGCCTGACCGCGTTCCGGTGATTGCGCTGCGGCCCTGTCCGCCATATGGGATTCCCGAAGACAACGTGATGGAGATCAAGCGGCATGGCATACGCGATTGTCGCCGAGAGACCGGGCGGGCCCGAAGTGCTTCGGCGAATCGATATCGATCCACCCGACCCCGGAGATGGCGAGGTTCTGGTTCGCCAGACCGCGATCGGGGTGAATTTCATTGATATCTACATACGTTCCGGCAGCTACCCCTGGCCGGTAAAGAGGGATCTTACGCTCGGCTGTGAGGGGGCGGGCACCGTTCAGGTGATTGGTCCGGGCGTGCGGGGATTCGGAATTGGTGACCGGGTGGCATACACCGTGCCGAACGGGGCCTACGCCACGCACCGTAACGTTCCCGCTTCGATGCTTCTGCGGCTGCCGGAATGCGTAAGCGACGAGCAGGCGGCGGCTTCCACCCTGAAAGGACTGACCGCGTATTATCTCCTGAACGACAGTTATCCCGTCAAGGACGGTGATACGGTTCTAATGCATGCGGCCGCCGGAGGGGTTGGGCTTCTGGCAGGCCAATGGCTGTCGGCCCGAGGCGTACGCGCCATCGGAACGGCGGGGGGCGGTGCCAAATGCGCGCTTGCGCAAAAAAACGGATACACGGACACGGTCGACTATAAAACTGAGGACTTTGTGTCACGCGTTCGGGATCTGACCGGAGGTGAGGGCGTCAACGCGGTTTATGACAGCGTTGGTCGCGATACGGTCAAGGGTTCGCTTGAGTGTCTGAAGACATTCGGAACGCTCGTCAGTTTCGGCCAGAGCAGCGGTGCGCCGGACGACTTCAGGATCTCCGATCTCGCGCGGGGATCGCTTCGGCTCCAACGCCCTACGCTGTTCCATTACGCGGCGTCGCGGGACTGGCTTGAAAAGGCGTCGGCGGAACTGTTCGCGGCGATCAGGGATGGAACCCTGAAGGTTGACGTTCCGGTGAGGCGGCCCCTTGAGGAAGCCATGCAGGCTCACGAAGATCTTCAAGGCCGCAGAACCACCGGTTCGACGGTGCTGGTGCCGTAATCTGAAACCCCGAGACCCATCCCGCGAATGAACGGGGCGCCGTCATATCCGTCTCTTTTTTCTCTCGAGAAACCGGAAACCTACCGACTCATCGGCGCCGTTTGCCGCCATGCGTCCCATGTCAGGAAAAAACCTTCCCGGATAGTTCAGCAGATGGATTCAATGCTTGGCCCGACCAATCCAGAAATGCGGCGATTTCGGGATTGGCTCTCAACTCCTCCAATTCTTTCTCGGTAGGAACCTGGGGCCTGTCCCGATCAACATTGACCATGCACAGGAAACCCATCGGTCTGTCCGCGGCCGCGCGGAACTGATGCCAGGTCATCGAGGGAACCGTTACAAGATCATAGGCCCCGACGTCGCGCACCTCGTCGCCGACAAGGCATTTTCCCGCGCCGTGCAGGATCATTACGGCGTGAACATGTTCGTGTCGTTCGAAAGTCGAATATCCACCGGGTTTGATGTCGAAGAACCTCAGTTCGCAGGACAGGCTGCTGTCTCTATGCAGGATCTGTCGCGATATGTCCTTGAATGAAACCTCTCCATCCTGTTTGTAGACAAGCTCCTCGACGCCTTCCCAAGAATAGCCGTCCCTGAACTTCGCGACCCCTTTTCTGTCGAGTTGCATGCGTCGGTTTCTCCATCTTCGTTTTGGATGACGGGGAATTGCCATATACTCATTTTCAGTCAATGCGAACCGGGTCCGGGTCAGAAACCGTTGACCGGCACCTTCAATAGGCACTTCCGCCCGCGTCCTTCGGGATTCCACCGTATATTTTCTGAAGCGAGAGAATTGCGAGCTTTGTCATCGCGTTCCGTGCGGGACACCTTACTATCGGCCATCATCCGGGCCGACGGACCGAGACCCGCACGGGCTTCGACGGTAAAATAGGCTTTCCAGGCGGGTGCGCCCGAGGTCCGGAAGGTACCGATAGGGCGCTATGGCCATCGGGTGTCCCGGGCGCTGCCGCGGCACGGCTGCATTTTACCCTCTCCTGTGCTGACCCGGTCAGAGACCCCCGGAATTCGTTTGCCGACCCGGGGGCAGGTTACCACAAGATGCTGGCTATAAAGGCTTCATTACGGCCTGGGTTTGGTGTCAGTACACCCGGCCACCAATGGGAACATCTTTATCCGGCGCGAGAAGTACGACCTCGCCCTCCTCGTCGGGCACGCCAAGCACCAGAACCTCGGAGACGAACCTGCCGATCTGGCGCGGTGGAAAGTTTACGACTCCCAGCACGGGCCGGTCCTTAAGGCTCTCGGGCGTGTAGTGCCTGGTTATCTGGGCGGAGCTCTTTTTTTCGCCGATCCCGGAACCGAAATCGATCCAAAGCTTGATCGCGGGCTTCCGTGCCTCCGGATAGGGTTCGGCCCGCCGGATGACGCCGACACGTATGTCTACCCGAAGGAATTCCTCAAATGTCAGGTCAGACATTGCCGAGCTCCCTGGATCTTTCGGTCGCGGCCGCGACAGCGCACCTCAGAAGTGCCGGGAAGCCGGCCCTCTCGTCCATCAGCACCTTCAGTGCGGCTGCGGTTGTCCCGCCGGGGCTAGTGACGTTCTCGCGCATCCGGGCTGGGGTAGTGCAGGCCGAGCTTTCGACGAGGGCGCCCGCTCCGGCGACCGTCGCCCTGGCTAGCGTCATGGCAAGATCGGCGGGGAGCCCCTGCGAAACGCCGGCGGCGGCCAATGCCTCGACGAGGTGGAACACATACGCGGGACCCGACCCCGAAACGGCCGTCACCACGTCCATCTGATCCTCGTCTTCAAGCCTGATTACCTGCCCGACCGAGGAGAGCAATGTCTCGGCCAGTTCGAGTTCCCGGACGCTGACCTTTGTGTTGCCGATAATCGCGGTGATCCCTCGCCCGATGGCGGCAGGCGTGTTTGGCATGGCCCTGACCACGGGTGTGTCCGCTCCCAGCGCGGCCTCGATGACTGAAATTCGGGTACCGGCTGCAACCGATACGATCAGTGAGCCGCCATTGCCGAGCCCCTTCAGTTCCGAAAGCGCCGCAGTCATTATCTGTGGCTTGACGGCAACCAGCACGACCGCCGGCCTGCGGGGCAGGCCAGCGGTCAGACGCACTCCCGAATCCTTAAGCCAACCGGAAGGATCGGGTTCCCGGACCCAGACGGCACCGGGCGTCAATCCCGCGTCCAGACAGCCCGCCAATATCGCGGAACCCATCCTGCCGCAGCCGAACAGGACGAGTCCGCTATCTTCGATGTCCTTGAACATGCGGGTTTTCCGTATCCGTCGAACCGAGCCTATGCCCGACCGTAAGCTTCCGAAATCGCCACTCCCATCGCGTCCTCCGGTGTGTGATCCCCCCAAGCGACAAGCTGGAAGGCGGGGTAGAACCGTTCGGAAGCGGTCACCGCGGAAGCGATCAGCCGATCGATCTGCTCACGAACGACAATCTGGCCTCCCGCCAGAACAAGTCCGTAACGAAACGCCATCAGCCGCTGGTCCATCCAGTATGTGAACGCGCCGGTCCAGCACTTGTCGTTCACTATATTCAGTGCGCCGAACACCTGCGAGAGCCTGTCCTTTGGTGGATCCATCTCAAATGTACAGATCAGCCTCAGGGTTTCGTCGTAAGCCGACCAGGCAAGCGTTATCGAGTAGGTGCGCCACTGGCCGTCAACCGCCATCGCGATCTGGTCGTCAGCGATTCGGTCGAAATGCCATTCATGACTTTCGGCCACATTTTCGACGATATCTATGGGATGCAGATCATCGGCCAGGAAACGCTCGGATAGTGACATGCCTGTCCCCTTCTGGGTCGCCACTTGATTGTCAATCAGAACCCGTTACAACAGCTTGTTTGATCTCACAGGTTCGGCGAACTTGCGCCGCCTAAGATACTAAATATCGTATACACGCGGCTTCTGTCCTGTAAAGTGGAATCCTGAAAGGTCGCGAAAAATTCTGTGGATAAATGCGGTCAGCGCGAACCGAGAATACATCCGGATTTTTTTCGGCCGGTGGCTACGGTATTGATGATAGGGTCCGGGCCTGACCGGCGGACGCCATCGGCGATGCAGGTTCCGGACCTGAACCGCTGGATCCAATCTCCCGGTGATATGGAACGGTTCGGTGAACCGTATCCCACCTTGCGTAATCGCATCGCAGGAATTAACCCGTTCAGGTTCCGGACAGTGGAGTTTCCATGCCTGAAAATCTATCGGCGCTTTCAGCCCACCTTCTCGATTCCGCGACTTCGGCCGGTGCCGATGCGGCGGACGTGATCGTGTCCGAAGGGACTTCCGTTTCCATCGACGTGCGTGATGAGCGGCTGGAGCAGGCCGAGAGATCCGAGGGGATCGATCTCGGGCTGCGCGTATTCGTTGGGCAACGACAGGCGTGCGTTTCCGCTTCCGAAACCAGTGACGGTACCCTGAATGCGATGGCGGAGCGTGCCGTTGCCATGGCTCGCGAGGCGCCGGTCGATCCCTACATCGGCCTCGCCGACCCCGACGAACTGGCAAGCGGGTGGAATCTTGAAACCCTTGATTTGGAGGATCTCTCGCGGGAACCTGATCCCGCCTCATTGGAGCGGGCGGCCCGCGACGCGGAGGCCGGGGCAATGTCCGTCCCCGGGATAACCAGAATTGACGTTGCGACCGCTGGCTTTGCCCGCAACCATGTCCACCTCGCCGCGACCAACGGTTTCTCGGGAGGATATTCGCGCACCGTCCACTCGATCCTCTGCGTCGCGATTTCGGGCGAGGGAACCGAAATGGAGCGTGATTACTACGCCGACATGAGGACTCACGCTGCCGACCTTGAAAGTTCCGGTGAAATCGGTCGCATGGCCGGTGAACGGTCCAGCGCCCGTTCCGGTTCCCGGAAACCTCCTACGGGGACCTATCCCGTGGTATACGACGAGCGGGTGGCCGACAGCCTGATCGGCCACCTGCTGCAGGCGGTCAACGGCACCTCCGTCACCCGCGGTTCCAGCTGGTTGCGGGATGCCATGGGAACCCGGGTCCTTCCCGACGGCCTTGATCTCACCGAGGATTCCCTGCGCCCGAGGGTGCCCGGAAGCCGCCCGTTCGACGGGGAGGGGCTGGCGAGCCGCCGGCGCAGGATCGTCGAGAACGGCATCCTGTCAGGCTGGATCCTGGATCTCGCCACCGCCAGGCAGCTGGGTCTTCGATCTACGGCGAACGCCGCGCGCGGAACGTCGCTTCCGCCAGGCCCCTCGGCGACGAACATCGCGCTCACGCAGGGCGAAAGATCCAGGGAGGAACTGATGGCGGAAATCGGGACCGGTATGCTCGTGACGTCCATGATGGGCAGTTCCGTCAATCCCACCACCGGTGACTATTCACGTGGTGCGTCCGGGTTCTGGATCGAAGGTGGAGAACTCGCCTATCCGGTCAATGAATGCACGATTGCCGGAAACCTCCGCGAAATGCTGAAGACCATCGTTCCGGCCAATGACGCCCGCACGCATGTGAGCAGGGTGGTTCCGTCGCTTGTCGTGGAAGGCCTGACGCTTGCCGGAGGCTGATCTTCCACTCTTGATGCAGGCCGCCGGAAGCGCCTCCGAAATCGCGCTGAAATACTGGAAAACCGATATGCGGGTCGAGAGCAAGGACGGAGGGTCTCCGGTCTCCGAAGCTGACTATGCCGTCAATGCCCATCTGCGCGACACTCTCACCGCCGCGCGTCCCGACTATGGATGGCTGTCGGAGGAAAGCGAGGACGACCCTTCCCGACTCTCCCGCGAGACCGTGTTTGTCGTTGATCCAATTGATGGCACACGCGCATATCTGGACGGACATCCCACCTGGGCGGTTTCGATTGCGGTGGTCAGGAATAGCGAGCCCGTTGCCGGCGTTGTCCATCTGCCCGCAAGGGGAAAGTCCTACACTGCGGTGAAAGGGGGAAGTGCGCGGCTGAACGGCGCGGAGGTAAAGACCGGTAAGAGGAAAAGTGCCGAAGTCGCGACGGTCCTCGGTTCCAGTTCAAGTCTGGATCCTCGGATGTGGGCCCGGAAACCGCCTGCTCTGGAGCGCCACTGGCGTCCGTCTCTCGCGTATCGGTTCTGCCTTCTGGCCGAAGGCCGGTTTGACGCCGTCGTCACCCTGAAGGATTCATGGGAATGGGATATCGCCGCTGGTGTGCTGATCGCTCGCCAGGCAGGCGCGACGGTGACCGACCGTGAGGGTCGGATGCCCCTTTTTAACGGCTCCGCGGCCAGAACCGCAGGGGTGTTCGCCGCTGAACCGGCTCTGCATCGGGTGTTGATCTCATGTTATCGTAACGGCTCACCCCCTGATTCCAGCTTGAGGTGTGGGAACCTATAGACGAGGGTTCCCTGAACCGTGGGAGCGGCTCGGGCTCTGGCTGCGGCGTGGTGGTGTTGACGGGAGGTTTGGGAATTTTGCGCTTTGGACGGAACCCCATTCTGGCTTTTCCGCTTAACCCGTTGGCATAAAAAGGGAATCCCCCGTTCCGGGGTGCCCGTAGCTGGAGTTCCGTTTCCGTGAAGGGCCCGGATGCGGAGTTCGGCGCGTCCCGCGGGCCGTCCGGGCGGCGTTGAGCCGGGGACCAGCATTCTTCCGAGATTTCGCCTGACACCATAGGCGATCCACAGGTTGTGGAGCGATTCAGGAATAATCCGGTCACCGGGATAATTTCGCGGAACGGAAAATCAGGATGGCGAAGGTGACGATCAAGGTGTCCGGATGCCTCAGGACCCGGACGCCCGCCGAGGCTTGGTGCCGGATCCGAGGCTATCTTAGCTCCATGGCCGCGCTCGGCCACTGGCACTCCCCGAGTCTCAGTCCCTGTAGTCGGGCTCCTCCCTGTCAAGCACCAGCTTCATCTCCTCGAAATGCGCAATTTCCGCGTCCCTGCAGGCCTCCCACCCGCATGCCGTCTCTTCGGCAAGTTCGTCACGCATGACGGCAAGCTCCCGCCCGGTCTGGTAGGCCATGACCATTGTCCGGGCGGCGAGTTCGAGGTGGTACAGCGCGTCCCAAGCCTCCGCCACGCTGGGACCGAAGGTGGTGACGCCATGGTTTTGCATCATTACCGCACGATGGTTGCCCACGGTTCGGGCAATGCGCTCCCCCTCTTCCGTATCGGACGCGATGCCGCCAAAAGCCAGATCGTATGCCAATCGCCGGAACCAGCGGGCGGTCACTTGGTCGATCGGCTTGATGGTCGGATCCTTCAGGCTTGCGAGGGCCGTCGCGTGGGGTGGATGAACGTGAAGCGCGGCACGCGCCTGCGGAAGGTTCCTGTGAAGGGCGGAGTGGATCGACCAAGCGCTCCTGTCCGGGGCGTCAGGCCGCTCCATCGTCAAGGGATCGTCACAATTGCAGAGGATCAGGTCCGAAGCCCGGACACGACTCCAATGCACCCACCGGGGGTTGACGAGGAATTCCTTCCCATCCGCGCTGATCGCGGCGGAGAAATGGTTTGCCACCCCCTCGTTCCATCCATTGCGGCAGGCGAGCCGAAGGGCCGCCGCGACATCGGCGCGGATTGCGGCTTCGTTGCCGTTTGGCGTCGCTTGCACACGGGTCATTGTCTCACCATACCTATGAGATTCGAGAGATAAGGGGCGGCTGGCCCCACAGTTCCCGCGCGTCCGAATGAGTCCCCTTCCTAGCGGTGCATTGCGTGCAAGGCAATCCGCGGGCGCTCTCGCATTCCTTCGATCACGAAGGTGCCGCCCGCGCCTGCGGAACGGCCGGTGATGGAGCCTCCGCCCGCGCCGTCCCGGACCCGGCCACCTTACCGGCCGGGGACATTCTCGACAACGCCCGGGCCCGCGCGCCGGAAGATACCCGCGCTCCGTCGAACCGACAGCGCCAGCGCGCGGGCACTAAGCGTAGGCGATCTCGACCATTTCGTGGCCAAGCACGCGCGGCACGGTGAAGCTCACGCGCCCGTCCTCGGCCAGAAATTCAAGCTCCACGGCATGCGGAACCAGGGTAACCCTTTCAACCCTTCCGGGAACGCGGATGGAAACGGAAATGTCGTACAGTGGAACCAGGTCCTGGATCGGAAGGATCTCCTTTCCGCGAAAGGTGCCGACCGGTGCGGGAGTGGCATAGAGCAGATGGAGGACGTCCCGGTTCTCGCGGCCCTGCCGCCGCAAGGTGATCCGGGCGGCCTGGGGAATCGACGCCTCGAGGGTCCTCGGCTTGCGCATGGCCAGCTCTATGAGCTTCCTCGCCATCTCATGGTGCGCCGCCGCTCCAAACTGCCGGTAGATCGAGAAAATCGGCGCGGCAAAGTAAACGAATGATCCCTTTGCCGAACCGATCGCGCAACCCGATGGTTCGGGCTGGTTGGCGGCATTCAAATGCCCGCTGAAATGCCTTGGCGTCCTGTCGAAATATGGTGCGTAGACATCACCCAGCCCCCGGCCGTCGGTCAGGGCAATTCGCTCCGTCGGCATGTAGAGAAAGAGCGGGCTGTCGATCGAGTCAGGCCGCAGGGACGGAACCGGCAAGGCGTAATCCCCGCCTTCCATGCCTGACGTCCCAAGCCATCTCGCTCCGACGTCCCAGACGAACCCTCCATCCGAAATGCCGCTCTTTCCCGTCAGCAGGACGCGACCGCCACCGGCGACGAACGCGTCAACCCAATCCCTGATTCGATCATCGACATGAATTTCGTCAGGCAGGATCAGCAGCTTGTAACCGGAAATATCGGTTTCAAGATCGACGACGTCAAACAGGAAGTGCCCCTCAAGCAGCACCCGCACCGCGCCCACGTCGGACGGGTGGTTCGCATCCGGCTGCTGACCGATTCTCTGGTCTGAAGCCGCCTCGCTGCTCAGAACGGCAATGTCCGCGATAGAGGTGGATCCATCAACCCAGCCCTCGCGGCTTTCCACCCATTCGTAGGCCGCACGGATGATCGCCATCGAGGTGCCATCGACCTTTGCCGTCGGGTGCAGGTGATCGCCAATGCAGCAACGCGCGCCATGCGCAAGCATGCTGGCGCACTCGAAGATCATCGCCTCCTTCCTCTTGTAGCCGCCGAATTCACCCCATTGCGTGTGAAACCTCCCGGTCATGCCCAGATATTTCTCGCCGGTCGTTTCCACGTATCTTGCGCTGAGCGGGAAGTCGTCATACCCCCATCCGCCGGTCGGGAGGGACTCTATTTCCAGATGACTGTAGAACTCGGCATAGTGCCTTCTGAGGCCTTTCCTGATATGGCCGGAATTGAAGAATAGCGGGCAATCCGGATGATGCTTCCTGACCGTGTCCCGCACGCGTTCGAAGAAGCGGGTCACCGTTCGGGAGTTGAACTCCTCCCGATCCGCCTCCTGCGTCCAGTCCAGGCCGAGCTGCGCCATTCCGCGGCGTGACGCCTCGGAAACGCTCACCGGCTGCCAGGCAATGTCGATCCAGAACCCGTCCCCTCGCGAATACCGACTGGCAACCTCATCGATCTGCGCGCAAAAATAGTCGAGATAGTCTGAGGCGAAGTCCATGTAGGCCCAGCCGGCGCCGTTCGGTGGCGCCATCTGCCGCGGAAGGTCGCCTGCTGGCGACATGACCCGCCATTCCGGATGGGTTCGCGCGGCATGTTCGTCCCAGTTAGCAGACAGGTAGATCGGTGTCTTGATGCCTGCGGACTGCAATGCGTCAATCTGGCGGCCAAGCAGGTCGATGCCAAGATTGGGGTGCGTCCTTCCGACGTCCGTCGGATGGTAGGACAGGCCGTGATGGCATTTTGCGAACAGGTTGACGCTGTCAACCCTCGCTGATTTGTAGGCTTCCGCGAACTCCCTGTCGTCAAACTGCGATGCGATGTCCGGCACCAGTTCGGATGTATGGAAGTCGAGGTGAATCTGGCGAAACCTCATGACGGCATCCTTTGTCCCGCTTTTGCTCTCGAAAGTTCTCGTCCGCTCCGGCACCGGCAAGAGAACAGGTCGCGATCCACCGTTTCCGTCAGGGCCAGCCGCCGCGGTGACATCGCCGGCATCCGCACCTCCGCGTGGAGGGGTGCGCCGCGCCGTCGCGAATGACGGTCGTCGGAGACATTGAACGGCCGCGCGGCACGGCGCGGCCACGGAGTCCACGCTCCCTTCCCGGGCAGGCGGGAGCCCGCTCTCCTGCCAGGGCGTCCTCCGGGGACGCCGGCCTTCGCGCCCCTGGCTCCCGTCCCCGTCTGAAGCGGCAAGGTATGGTCCTGCACCTTCACGTTCCGGCCGTCCGCCCGCTGTGCGATCATGTCAACGAATTCTCCTCCCTGACTTCCCGAACAGATAGACGTGCTCCGGCATGACACCGACGGGCATCTCCTCCTTGCGGACCCTGCGCTTTCCGCGAACCTCGACGGTGACCGGCTCGCCTGTCGGCAAGGTGCCGACAACGTGGCGCACGCCACCCAGATCCTCAACGAAATCGGCACGTACGCGCATCTGGTTCGGGGCGTCCCGCGACTGCAAGAAATGTTCCGGCCGGATGCCTACGATCAGCTCCGGCTCGACAGGACCACCGGTCGCGCCTACCTGAAGCGTCTGGCCGTCCCCAAGCTCGACATGACACCCGCCGGATTCATCGCGCTTGGATCTGCCGGAAAGAAAGTTCATCCTGGGGCTGCCGATAAAGCCGGCAACGAACTGGTTGTCAGGATCCTCGTAGAGTTCGCCGGGCGTGCCTTTCTGCTCGACGTTTCCGGCGCGGAGGACAATGATCTGGTCGGCAAGCGTCATGGCCTCGACCTGATCATGCGTTACGTATATCATGGTTGCGTCGATCGAATCATGAAGCCTGGCGATCTCGATCCGCATGCTTGCCCGCAACTCCGCGTCAAGGTTGGACAGCGGCTCGTCGAAGAGAAAGACGGATGGGCTTCGCACGATTGCCCGCCCGATTGCCACCCTTTGTCTCTGCCCGCCTGACAGTTGCGCGGGCCTTCGGTCAAGATACTCCGTCAATTGCAGCAGTTCCGCCGCGTTCCTGACCATTTCCCTTCGTTTGGCGGACGGAATACGGGCCATGCGCAGGCCAAAGCCGATGTTCTGCGCAACCGTCATGTGCGGGTAGAGCGCATAATTCTGGAATACCATCGCGATGCCCCGCTCGACGGGGCCCATCTCGTTTACCACGCGGCCGTCGAACTTGATGCATCCACGCGTGATGTTCTCCAATCCGGCCAGCAGCCGGAGCAGGGTGGACTTCCCGCATCCGGACGGGCCGACAAAGGCGGTGAAGGACCCGTCCCTTATCTCCAGGTCAAGTTCCTTGATCACTTCGACCGCGCCAAAGCTTTTCCCGACGGACTCAAACGAGATGCTTGCCATTGGTACCCACCTATTTCGCGGATGGCTTTGCGGTCGACTCGCGCTGTACCAGTTCGCAACGCAGAGTGACCTTTCGGATGTCGGAAATGTCGGGATCGCTGATACGCGAGCGCACCATTTCCACGATGCTCCCTGAAATCATGTCCAGGGGCTGCGAAATCGCGGTTATGCCGTCGCCAAGCAGCCGGAACAGGTCACAGTCGTCGAAGCTGATCAGCGAAAGGCTTCCCGGAACATCGATTCCGGCCTGCTTGAGCCACTCCAGCGCTCCGTACGTCATCAGGTAGTTGGCCGAAAGCAGCGCTGTCGGCGGAACGTCAAGGCTCATTAGCCTTTGCGTTCCGAGATATCCGCCGTGGAACTGCCAGTCTCCGTGGACAAGGTATCGATCCTGGAAATCGATTCCCGCTTCGTATAGCGTGGCGCGGTAGCCTGCCTCCCTTTCCTCGGCGCTAGAGTCGCCGTTCCGCCCGGCCAGAAAGGCGATGGCCTCATGCCCAAGATTGATCAGGTGCCTCATGGCGACCTTGGTGGCCGAGACATTGTCGACCAGCACACGGTCGACAAGAAGCCCGCGAATGTCATTGTTATATAGGACAACAGGCAAGTCCGAGGCCGCGATTCTCCTCGTCAGCTTCTGATAGTCCAGGTCTCCTGACATGATCATGGCGCCAACACGCTGTTCGCTGAAAAAGCCGAAGGCCTCGTTCAGGGTGGATTCCCTGTCTCCGTGACTCAGCGGAATGACGGCACGCCCGTGCCTGCTGAGGGCGGCCACGACCCGCTCCAGAAGCCGGGCGTGGAACTCGTCGTACCGAGGGACGAGGAATCCGATGAACTGGCTCCGGTCCTGCCGTATGAAGGCCGCCGACGCGTTCCTGCTGAAGGACATCTCCTCGATCGCCCTTTCAATGCGCGCGCGGTTTCCGGAACGCACCTCCCGACCGTTCAGGTACCGCGAAACCGTCCCCACAGCCACGTTCGCTACCCTGGCCACGTCGTGTATCGTTGCCCTTTTTGCCCTACCGCCCTCCAGACCAGCCACTTCACCGCCTCCAGTCGGGATTCGCGTTTATGCGGGAATCGTCCTGAGGCCCCCCCGGGCGGGCGTTCGCGGCCCGTCGGCCAGCGGCGGAATCCCGCGAGCCTTGCGGCAACCCGGATGTCATCCCTTCAGCCCCATCCGCGAAAGGCCTCCGGCAACGAAATGGCGCTGGAGTGCAAGGAACACGACGAGCGGCACGACCATCGTCAGTATGGCGACGGCCGACTGCTGGTCGAGATTGGGCTCGTACGTGCCGGCAATTCTCGAAAGCAGTACGGGCATCGGTTCGTCCGTCCGGAGAAACAGGAGCGGAATCAGCAGGGAATTCCATGCCCAGAGGAACTGGAGAATCGCCATTGCCGCAAGAGACGTTAACGAATTCGGCAGCACAACGAAAAAATAGGTCGCGATCGGTCCGCATCCATCGACCTTGGCGGCCTCGATCAGCTCTCCGGGAAAGTCATCGAGGAAGTTTTTCGCCAGAAAGACGGACCACGCAAAGGACATGCCGACATATGGCAGGATGACCGCCCAGACGTTGTCTATCAACCCGAACTGCCGCCAAAGCGTGAACAGGGGGATGACGATCACCTGCTGCGGCAGCACGAAGGCATTGACGAGAACGATCAGCGAAACGCGCCGGAACGGAAATTTCAGGTAATGAAACGCATATGCCGCCGCGGGACTCAAGGCAACCGTCAGCGCCGTCGAAGCCAGCGTTATCTTCAGGCTCGCCGCAAGGCCCTCCGCGAGAGGATACTTGCTCCAGACCGTTTTCCACGCGGACAGCGTGAATGTCACCTCGTCGACCCGCCACCAGCCCATCGCCGTCTCGGAATAGGGTCGCACGGACGTGATGAAGATACCAAGGACGGGCACGGTCCACAGCAGCGCCAGAAGGCCGACCAGGCCGACCACCCAGTACGGGGCCCGGGCCGACGGCCTCATCCTATCCCTCGCGTGCGTTTCAGGATGGCGGGAAGCGATACGATAACGACCGTTCCCAGAAGAATCATCGTCGATGCGGCTCCGTAGCCGAGCTTGAACTGGGTGACCGATTCCCTGTACATGAAGTATCCGATCGTCTCCGTGCTGCGGATCGGACCTCCGGAAGTCAGGACGAATATCATGTCAAAGGCGCGGAGCGAGGCCAGCAGGTTGATGAACACCGACACCCGCAGGCCCGGCATTGACAGCGGAAGGACGATGAACCTCATGATCGAAAACGGCCCCGCCCCGTCAATGAACGCCGCCTCGGTCAGGCTCTTGGGAATGGACTGCATTGACGCGAAACAGAGCATGAGCGGCAAGCCCACCTGCGTCCAGGAATAGGCCGCCACGACGCCCCAGATGGCCGTGCCGGTGTCACCGAGCCAGGGGTTGGCAAGATGCTCAAGGCCGACGAGGCCAAGAATCGCGTTTAGAAGCCCCGCGTCGCCGGACCTGAGGACGCCCAGCCAGATGTAGGCGCTCACGGCTTCGGCAATCCCGTATGTCGCGAAGAACGCGACGCGAAAAGGGTAGGTCGCGCGCGGTGCCTGAGAGCACAGCAGCGCGAGCAGAAACCCGATCCCGACGGAAATCGCCGTGGAGGACAGTGTCCAGATCACCGTCGTGATGGACGCGTTCCTGAAGTCGGGATCTCCGAAAAGCTCCGTGAAGTTGCCCCAACCGACCCATCTCGGCCGCGACAGCCCCTGGATGTCGTAAAAGCTCAGCCGGAACGTCTCGATGACCGGGTAGGCCACCGTCAGGGAGAAGAGAATAAGGACGGGGGATACCAGGATCAGCGCGGCCAGCGCCTCGGGTGTCTGCCGGGGCATCGCGGACGGCGGCCGCCGTCCGCGATGCCCTAGATGACGATGAGCGCGGGATTCCATGATCTTTCACGAGCCCGCGGGCCCAGGTCAGTCAAATTGCCGAGCCTTTGCCTCGATGGCGGCGAGCACCGCGTCAATGTTGCTGTCGGACGGGTCCACGAGAAAGCGCTGGAGCTGCACGCGATACTCGTCGACAAGATCGCCCGGGAGCAGGTCGCCGAGCACGAACTGCACCTCGGACTGGGCGACCGCGGCGGTCGCGGTGTTCGTGACGGGGCCGTAGATCGAGGTATCGACCGCACTGGACGGAGAGGCGAGGCCGCCCGCTGCCACGGCATTCGCCGCCTCGGCGCTGGCGAGGTGCGCGAGGAACGCGTTGGCGGCGTCGGCGTTGTCACCGGAAGACAGTGCGAGAACCTCCTTTGCGTCAACGCTTGACGTGTTGTCAAAGCCCTGGCCAAGGGCGGGAAACTGGAAGAGCGCGTAATCGACGCCCTCCTCCAGGCCGAATTCGTCGCGGGCACGGCCGTTGATCCACATGCCCATGATAACATAGGCCGCCTCGCCTGACACAAGGACCGCATCGGACGCGGTGTCCCAGTCATTCGCCAGCATGTTCTCTGGATCCCCGCAGCATCCGGCCTCGATCATACCCTGCCAGATCTCCAGCACATTCCTCACGCGGGGATCCGTCCAGGCGATCTCATGGGCTGCGAGAGCGGCCGCGGTGTCCACGCCGGCCGTTCGAAGCAGCAAGGTCTCGAACATCTCTCCGTGCGACCAGACCTTCGCGCCAATGGAAAACGGGGTCACGCCATTCGCCAGAAGCGGCCCGAAGGACGCGACAAGCTCGTCGAAGGTTTCCGGAGGGCCGTCAAGACCCGCCGCGGCAAGGGTGTCGGGACGATACCAGACCCCGCTCCTGTCGCCGTAGGTGTACTGCACCCCGTAGGTGACGCCTTCAGTCTGTCCGAGCGCCTTCCATGAATCGCTCAGGTTGTCGCCGATTCCATGCGCCTCCCAAGCCGAATCGATTTCGCGCAGCAGCCCCGCCTCGGCAAGCTCAGCGCGAAACGCGGGCCATGTGTTCACGAGCAGATCGGCGGTCTCGCCGGCAAGAAGGGCGGCACGGATGGCTCCGCGCGCGTCGCCCGCGCCCGAAAGTACTATGTCCCGCACCGTCACGTCAGGATACTTCTCCTCGAACGATCTCTCGATCCGGTCGAAGGTGGCCCCATCCGGGCCGGGCAGCCAATTCATGATCACCAGTTCACCGCTGATGTCAGCGGACTGCGCCACCGAAGGGCCCGCAGCGCCCGCGAGCGCCATCCCGCAGGCAATCGTTCCGAAGATCCGGTTTCCAATCATCTGGTCCTCCCCACTAAGATGTCAACTTTCTTGAACTGATATCAAGAAAGTTGTAATGTCAACGCCGGAAGTTCGCGGGCCATCGCTTGGGCCGGGCCCAGGGTGCCGGGGGCCTGAGGTTCAGT
>JAPOUP010000120.1 GCA_026708635.1 Rhodobacter sp. | reverse complement strand
CGTCGCCTGACGCCTCGGCGCAATACTATCCCAGGCCATCGCCGTGACCGTCCGGAAGACTTGTTGATCGTAACCGTGGCCGACAGTATACGAATTGACGGCTCCAGCGATCAGTTCAGGGATTCTGATTTACCAGGGAGTGCCTGACATGTCCGACAAGACCATTCTGGTTATCGGAACATTCGATACGAAGAACGACGAACTGGGCTTTCTCGGGGATATCATCAGAGAGCAGGGCGGACGCGTCCTGACGATGGATGTGTCCGTCCTCGGCAATCCTTTGCGGGCCACCGATTATTCCAAGCATGATGTGGCCGCGGAAGGGGGCAGCTCCATCGAGAACGCCATCGACACGGGTGACGAAAACCACGCCATGCAGATCATGGCGGCTGGTGCTGCACTGCTCACGTCGAGGCTATATTCAGAGAGCCGGTTTGACGCGATGATTGTCCTCGGCGGCACGATGGGAACGGACCTGGCTCTTGATGTCTGTTCCGCCCTGCCGCTCGGCGTTCCCAAATACATCGTATCGACCGTGTCCTTCTCCCCGCTCATTCCGGCCTGGCGTTTGGCGGCGGACACCCAGATGATCCTCTGGGCTGGAGGCCTCTATGGCCTGAATTCAATCTGCAGGGCCTCACTCAGTCAGGCGGCCGGAGCCGTTCTGGGCTCGGCGCGGGCGGTGATACCTCCCGAGCGGAAAAAACCCTTGATCGGAATGACGTCGCTTGGCGCGTCGGCGCTGAAATATATGGTGCCACTGAAACCGGCGCTTGAGGAACGCGGATACGAGGTGGCTGTCTTCCATGCAACCGGAATGGGTGGCCGCGCTTTCGAGAGCCTCGCCCGACAGGGCGCTTTTGCCTGTGTATTCGACTTCTGCACACAGGAACTGGGTAATCACGTCAATGGATCCATTATCTCCGCCGGGCCGGATCGGTTGACCGGCGCTGGATTGAACGGCACGCCGCAGATCGTCGCCCCAGGATGTTATGACCTGGTCGATATTGTTGGCTGGCATCCGCTTCCCGGAAAATGGACCGGCCATTCCCGCCACGAACACAACCGGCTGCTCACCTCGGTCGTCCTTAACGGCGAGGAACGCCGTCATGTCGCCCGCGCCCACACCGAACGGCTGGCCAAGGCGACGGGTCCCGTCGCGTTGCTCCTGCCAATACTGGGTCTTGGAGAATGGGATCGCGAGGGAGCCGACCTGCACGATAGGACGGGACTTGAGCTCTTCATCTCGGAAATCGAGGCAACCGTGCCTGCGAATGTGGACTTGCACCGTATCGACGCGCATATCAATGACGCGCTGTTCGCCACTACCGCACTCCGCGTCTTCGACGATTGGTGCGAGAAGGGTCTGATCGCTTGAGCGGAGAGGTGGAGCGCCAAACAACCGTATTCCGTCCGCAACGACCTGGGCTCCGTTGGCTTTCCCCGGGGTCGGGTTGACGTTCTCATCGGCGGTCCGCTTAAATTGACGCTCGATGGAGGAGGCCTATCTGCACGGGATGCCTGTCATACCGGATCATGGAATCTCCCTCCGGCGTGACGCATATATGCCTTTCGTGCATGTGTGAGTGCTCGGATGGTGTCGGTGGTAGACTCCGGACCCGGTTCTCCCATCAGAATCCCGAAACGTCGTCCGTGGCCGTCCGACGACGCCCGCTCTGGACAATATATCCCCGAGAGGGATAGTTCATCCGCATACGCAAACCGACGCGATCGGTTAGGGTCGGCAAGTCGAGAGTGACGACGCTTCGCGCCTCATGCGTTTGCGCCCCTCCAAATCAGGCCCGGGAGATGAACCCGGTTTAGATGTAAGTCACCTATATTCAGTGTAAGCCATGCCGCATTTCCAGATCGAGTACTCGGCTAACCTTGAAGAAGTCATCGATATGGGCGCTCTTTGTGAGGCGATACGCGCGGAAGCGGCGCTGATCGAGGCCTTTCCCATGGCGGGCATCCGTGTGCGCGCCACCCCCGCCCGGCACTACGCGATCGCGGATGGCAATCCCGCTCACGGGTTTATCGATATGTCGGTGCGCCTGCGCGCCGGTCGCGCGCTGGGCGTGAAGGAGCGGGCGATCCAGCGCGTATTTTTGGTGGTGAGGAAATTCGTCGAGCCCGCGATGGCGACCCATTCCATCGCGCTATCGGCCGAGATGCGGGATATCGATGCGGCGCTGTCGCCCAAGCTCGGAAACATCCGTGACCATCTGGGGGATCCGGCATGAGCGTTCCAGAGACATCAAATTAAGCTCGACGGCTATCTGTCGCGGTTGCGTGATGCGGACATTCCCGACCGGATCGCGGGACTGGACGCGGAAGGCGCGAAGGGAAACTTCAGATCCAGCTCGCCTTTCGATAGGAGCGTTATCCGTGATGTGGTCCTTGGACCGGATATCGACGCCGCCGCACGGGCGGCGTCGACCGCCTTCCCGGCCTGGCGTGACATGCTGGCGTTATTCAGTCTATCGGGGGACCCGGAAGAACTCATCAATGCGGTGGCAAAGTACCCATCAGAGGTGAAACGCGTCGCTGAAACCCTACGAAAACATGTGGTGCGGAAAGCTATGGAAGTCGCCGCATTTGCCGCACAGGATAAATCGATCGAGAGCTTTGGTGGCATTGAGGCAGCCCTCAGGATCGGTGGCAAAAGCGGTGGAAGGCCTCAACCGAACGGAACAAGGCTCCAACATCCGACAAAGCCACGAGCCCCTTTCAATCAGGGTAAAAATCGGCGTTACGGAAAATGACGCCTCACCCCAAGTTTAAATTTCCGCCCCGGCCGCGACCATCTGGAGACCCAACATGAGTAAACTTGAAGACAACGTTTCAAAACTCACCGGTTATCTGGAGCGTTTCCGAGATTCGGGAATCATGAACCGGATCGGCGGTGAAGATGCACCGGGCACAGAGGGTGTTTTCCAAAACACATCACCAGTGGACAAGAGAATAATATGCGATGTGGCCCACGGCTCTGCGGCAGATATCGACGCAGCCGCCAGTGCCGGGCATGACGCCTTTCCCGGATGGCGCGATCTGGCGTCGACCGAGCGCCGTGAGATCCTGATCCGCATCGCCGAAGGGATTGAGGCGCGCGCCGAAGAGATCGCCCTCTGCGAATGTTGGGACACGGGACAAGCATATAAGTTCATGTCCAAGGCCGCGCTTAGGGGTGCCGAGAACTTTCGGTATTTCGCCGATAAGGTTGTTCAGGCACGTGACGGCCAGCATCTGAAATCGCCAACGCTGATGAACATCACGACACGCGTTCCGATTGGCCAGGTTGGCGTCATCACCCCCTGGAACACACCTTTCATGCTGTCGACGTGGAAGATCGCTCCCGCTTTGGCCGCTGGCTGCACGGTGGTTCACAAGCCCGCGGAAGCCTCACCGCTCACCGCACGCCTGTTGGTCGAAATCGCCGAGGAAGCGGGGCTTCCGCCGGGCGTGTTGAACACGGTTAACGGATTTGGGGAAGGCGCTGGCAAGGCGCTGTGCGAACACCCAAGCATTAAGGCCATTGCCTTTGTCGGGGAAAGCCGCACCGGATCTCTGATTGTCAGGCAGGGAGCGGATACGCTCAAACGCAATCATCTGGAGCTTGGCGGCAAAAACCCGGTCATTGTATTTGAAGACGCTGATCTGGCGAGGGCGTTGGATGCCGTGATCTTTATGATCTATTCGATCAACGGTGAACGCTGCACGTCGTCCTCGCGCCTTCTGGTGCAGGACACGGTCCGCGAGGTGTTTGAGGCCAAGCTTGTCGAGCGGATCAACAAGATCACAGTTGGCCATCCGTTAGACCCGGCCACGGAAGTCGGTCCGCTGGTCACGGAAGAGCATTTCAACAAGGTCACGTCCTATTTCGACATCGCGAGGGAAGACGGTGCAACCGTGGCCGCAGGCGGTGAGGCGATCGGTAATGAGGGCTATTTCGTGCGCCCGACCCTGTTTACCAATGCCAACAATGGGATGCGGATCGCCCAGGAAGAGATCTTTGGACCCGTCCTCACCTCAATACCGTTTTCGACCGAGGATGAGGCCCTACAAATTGCAAATGACATCCCCTATGGTCTGACGGGTTATCTTTGGACCAATGACCTGACCCGCGCGCTGCGTTTCACCGACAGATTGGAAGCGGGTATGATCTGGGTCAACTCCGAGAACGTGCGCCACCTCCCCACGCCATTTGGTGGTGTCAAGGCCAGCGGCATCGGTCGTGATGGCGGGGACTGGTCGTTCGAGTTCTACATGGAACAAAAGCACATCGGCTTTGCGACTGGTCAGCACAAGATCACAAAACTTGGAGCGAGCTGATGGCGGGCATGTCCAGTTCGCCAAGGAACTCTCGAACCGACGACCCCCTTTCAATAGGAGGCTGCCATGCCAATTCCCGCACCTAATCTATACCCGGACTTCAACACCATTCGCTTAAGTCATGTTTGTCTCAACGTGGGCGATCATGAAGCGTCCAAGAGGTTCTACTCGGAGATTCTTGGGCTTCAGGTGACCGACGAAACAAACGGTCGGGTATACCTGCGAGCCATGGAAGAACGTGGGCACCATTGCGTAATCCTGCAAAAATCTGATTTACCGGGCACCGTCGAGGTGATGGGGTTCAAAACCTTTGACGATGCCGATCTCGATAGGGCCGAAGCCTATTTCCGATCCAAGGGACGACCGACCGAGTGGGTAGGGCGCCCTTTTCAGGGTCGCACGCTTCTGACCTCCGACAATATGGGTATTCCACTGGAGTTTTATCACAAGATGGACCGGCTTGAGCCGATCCACCAGAAATATGCCCTTTATCGTGGGGTCAAACCGCTCCGGATCGACCACTTCAATGTCTTTAGCAATGACGTAGACGCCTCGGTTGCGTTCTACAGCGATTTTGGGTTTCGTGTGACGGAATACACTGAAGATGAAGACAGCAAGCTTCTGTGGGCCGCTTGGATGCATCGCAAAGGCGGTGTGCATGACATGGCATTTACCAATGGCACCGGCCCGCGCATGCACCACGTCGCTTTTTGGGTACCCACGCCTCTGAATATCATCGACTTGCTCGATCTGATGGCGGCAACCGGGTACGTTTCCAATATCGAACGCGGCCCGGGGCGGCATGGTATCTCAAACGCGTTCTTTTTGTATATTCTCGACCCCGATGGCCATCGGATCGAGATCTATTGCTCGGATTATCAAACGGTCGACCCTGATCTAGAGCCGATCAAGTGGGACCTGACAGACCCACAGCGCCAGACTCTTTGGGGCGCGCCCGCTCCGGAAAGCTGGTTCAAACACGGTACGCGTTTCATCGGCGTCGAGACCAAAGACTCTACCATCGAAGCCAGCCCGATCATTGCTCCATAAACTGACAGTAGAGAAGCAGACTTTACGGGAACCGGATCAGCGGAAAGGGCATGTCATGGCAGGTGCTTGGGATTCAGGATTCACATAACCGTTCGATTTCCATTATCCCCCTTGAAAGCGATGCCAGGCCTCTGATACGGGCCTTCCAAAGGAAATGGAGCCGTCTCCCCGTATGGTGTGGTTGACCACCCTAATCATACCAGAGAGACGGCTCCATATCCAGGCCAGCCGTCGAAAAAGCCCGCTTTCAGGGACAGTCCGCTCGACCGCGAGGTTCTGCAAGATCTGTCATGGAGTGACGGGGCCGCTGTAGGGATGCTTGATATGCGCTTCGCGACCTATTCCTCGGAAGGGGCTGTCTTTTACGGTGCCGTTGCCGATGGCGGAATGATCGCCCTTGACGGTGATTTTCCGGGCTGGCCGACCTTGCTGGACGCCGTCCGCGCGGGTGGACTTGAGGCGCTTGGCGTGGCGGCTGAGGGCAGGGCCGTAACCCATGCGGAATTCGAATACGAGATGGTGCTACCGAACGCTTCCCGTTTACTCTGTATCGGCGTCAACTTTCCCGGCCGGGACTCTGAATACAGGGACAGGAGCGCACGGGCCAAGTATATGTCGCTGTTTCCGCGGTTCGCCAGCAGCTTTACCGGCCATAACCGCCCACTCGTACGTCCGCCCGAAAGCCACACGCTAGATTACGAAGGTGAGGTGGCGATCGTCATTGGCAGGGAAGGGCGCCGGATAGCCCAGGCCGATGCATACAGACATATCACGGCGGTAACTTTGTGCAATGAAGGCACCATTCGGGATTGGGTGCGCCACGCCATGTTCAACGTGACGCAGGGTAAAAACTGGGATCGGTCAGGTTCGCTCGGCCCGTGGCTGGTTCCGTTAACCGATGCCCGCCAACTCGACGGGGCCCGCATCATCACGCGCGTCAACGGCGAGATCCGACAGAATGATACACTCGACCGCATGGTGTTTCCGATCCATCGCCAAGTCGAATACATCTCCACCTTCATGACGTTGCGGCCCGGGGACGTCATCATCACGGGCACGCCGACCGGAGCGGGGGGAAGGTTTGACCCTCCGCGCTATCTGGCCCCCGGCGATATCGTTGAGGTCGAGGTCGAAGGCATTGGGGTATTGCGTAATTGCGTAGAGGATGAATCGGTATGAAACCGGAAGATCACGCCCGTGCGTCCGCAGACCTTCTTGAGGCCGAAAGGACAGGCCGGCAGATCGGCCTGCTGACGCGCCGATATCCCGAGATGGATATGGATGACGCCTATGCGATCCAGAACGCCATCCGCCAGGCCAAGTTGGAGCAGGGCCGGCGCGTGATCGGCTGGAAAATCGGACTGACTTCGCGGGCGATGCAGTCCGCGCTTGGCATCGACATTCCGGACAGTGGCGTTCTATTTGATGATATGGTATTCGATAACGGTGCCACCGTGCCCGCAGGCCGGTTCATTCAGCCACGGGTCGAGGCCGAGATCGCCTTTGTGATGGGGGACGCGATATGCGGTACGGACATCACACGTGAGCACGTCCTTGGCGCTACGGATTATGTGTCTCCCGCGTTGGAAATCCTGGATACGCGTATCCTGCGCCGGGACGCGGAAACCGGTCAGTTCCGGAAAGTTTTCGATACGATCAGTGACAACGCGGCCAACGCCGGAATCGTCCTTGGTTCCATGCGACACAAGGCCGATAGCATTGACCTGCGCTGGGTCGGCGCAATCACATCGCGGAATGGCGAGGTTGAGGAGACAGGACTGGGTGCGGGTGTCCTGAACGATCCACTGCATAGCGTCGTCTGGCTGGCGCGGCGAATGGCGCGCTACGGTCAGAACATCATGCCGGGGCAGTTCGTCCTGTCGGGCAGTTTCATCAGACCTATCGAGTGTATTCCCGGGACCCGAATTCACGCCGACTTCGGCCGGTTTGGCGACGTCGGCATTTCGTTCGACTGACCTAAGGTTCATGCCGGTGCCGGCATGCCCGAACCGTTAAATGTCGAGTCTCGCCCTCATGCCGCCGGCGGAGGGATGTTCCGGTGCGGGGATACGCCGGGATTGTCGTTCAATATACATTGTTATCCGATTGGGCTTGACATATATGTCAGGCGCTTCAATATGCCAAAACTCTGCAGCGCACGGTAGCTGAAACATAATTCCAAAGACGCTTAATGACGCGCCGTCGGCGGTGGCCATACGCCGAGCTCCCGGAATGAGGGGCAATGGGAAGCGCGTGGGAATGGAGATACGGATGTTCGCGGTTCTGAAGACCGGTGGTAAACAATATAAGGTTGGCAGCGGTGATATCCTGCGGGTTGAGAAGCTGGCCGCCGTCTCCGGAGAGACGGTGCAGTTCAACGAGATCCTGATGGTTGGCGACAGGGTCGGTGAACCATTTGTTGAGGGCGCGGCCGTTCAGGCTCAGGTGATCGACCAGATCAAGGACAGGAAAGTCATTCACTTTGTCAGGCGTCGCCGCAAGCATGGATCCAAGAGAACGAAGGGTCATCGACAGCGACTGACACTTCTTCGGGTGACCGATATCCTCGAGACCGGTGCCGCGGAAACGGGAGTCAAGGAGGCTGTCGGGGCTGGATCGGTGCCACGGGATTTGGACATATCGGCGATTCCGGAAACTGGGGCGATATCGGCGGACTTGGAGGTTCCTCCCATGGAAGATACCGTGCCCGTTCCCGCGGCCGCCGGGCCGGGGGATTCACACGACGCTGAAACGGTTTCCGGATCGAAAGATCAGGACGGTGCCGACGGTACGGATAGGTCCGACCAGGCCAGTCAACAGGCCACTAACTGAGGAGCTGACGGATGGCACATAAAAAAGCTGGTGGTTCCAGTCGGAACGGACGTGATTCGGCCGGCCGGCGTTTGGGTGTGAAACTCTTTGGAGGTCAGCGCGCAATTCCGGGCAACATTATCGTCAGACAGCGCGGAACCAAATGGTGGCCCGGCGAAGGCGTCGGTATGGGCAGGGATCACACCATATTCGCGACGGTTGAAGGCCACGTCAAATTTCATAAGGGCCTCAAGGGGCGCACATTTATTTCCGTGTTCCCGCGGCTCGAGCCCGCCGAATGATCCCGATCCGCCTCGGGTTCTTCCCCGTGCGTTCCTGAGGTCGCCTGGGGAATCGCCGGAGATCGTCTGGCCCGCGTCTGGAAATCGGCGTAGGACGGTGGTCCATGTGACCACATGCGGTTCGGGCGGACCGAGCGGAAAGCTCAGGATAGTTTGACATGGCCCGATGGATTCAGTCCGGTTCGGCATTGTCGAGTCGGTAGAACACGAACCCGGACAGGTCTACGGGAGGTTGGGAGCCGAAATTTCTACGGGAGGTTGGGAGCCGAAATTGACCGATATCCGGAGCGGAAACGCCGGACCTGGCGCTACAGATCTGATCGCCCCGTTTCAGCCCATTCATCAAGCCGCGAAGCCGATGTAATATGTTCCGATGAAATTTCTCGATCTTGCAAAGGTTTACGTTCGTTCGGGAGCCGGTGGAACCGGCTGTCTATCATTCCGGCGCGAGAAGTTCATTGAATACGGGGGGCCGGATGGCGGCGACGGGGGTAAGGGTGGCGATGTCTGGGTGGAAGCCGTTGACGGACTTAACACGCTGATTGACTTTAGATACCGGCAGCATTTCTTCGCAAAGAACGGCCAGGGTGGGATGGGCAGGCAGCGTACCGGAAAGAATGGCTCCGACATCCTCCTGAGGGTACCGGCCGGAACCGAGATTCTTGAAGAGGACGGGAGAACCGTGCTGGTCGATCTGGCTCGGATCGGACAACGATTTCTCTTGGCGAAAGGCGGGAATGGAGGTTTCGGAAATCTGCGGTTCAAGTCCGCCGTGAACCAGGCACCACGTCGCTTTAACATGGGACAGCAGGGTGTCGAGCGAACCGTTTGGCTGCGACTGAAGCTGATCGCCGACGTCGGTCTGTTGGGTTTGCCGAATGCCGGAAAGTCGACGTTGCTGTCCGCGACATCGAATGCTCGGCCGAAAATCGCGGAATATCCATTCACCACGCTTCATCCGAATCTGGGAGTGGTCACCGTGGATGGTCTTGAATTCGTCCTGGCGGACATTCCGGGATTGATAGAGGGCGCTCATGAGGGGCGGGGGCTTGGTGACCGATTCCTCGGGCATATTGAGCGTTGCTCCGCTTTGCTGCATCTGGTCGACGGTACGGCGACCGAACCCTTGGAGGACTGTCTGGCGTTGATCCGGGAACTCGACGCTTATGGTGGAGGTCTGGCCCGAAAACCCCGTGTTACCGCGCTCAATAAAATCGACGCCCTGGATCATGCGCGAATTGCCGGTCTGATCGCTGAACTGGAAACCGTGATTGACGGACCGGTTATGGGACTGTCCGGTGTCAGTGGACAGGGTGTGGAGGAGGTGATGCGTGCGCTTGCCGCCGAGATAGGGGAATGCCGTTCGTCCGCGGGACGGGAAGCGGAGGAGCACCGGGCGTGGCATCCTTGAACGAAACGCGGCGGCTTGTCATAAAGGTTGGCTCCTCGCTGTTGGTCGACCGCTGTAGCGGTGCGCTTAGGGACGACTGGCTGAAGGGGCTTGCGGATGACGTCGCCGGGTTCAGGCTTCTGGGCACCGATGTGGTTCTGGTGTCCTCCGGTTCCATCGCTCTAGGTCGCGCGGTTCTTGACTTCCCTGATGGAACCCTGGCGCTGGAACAGTCCCAGGCGGCGGCCGCGGTCGGCCAGATCCGGCTGGCGCGGGCATACGAGGAGGTACTTGCGCCGCATGGCCTAAAAGCCGCCCAAGTGCTTCTTACCCTCGAGGACAGCGAGGACCGTCGACGTTATCTCAATTCCCGCGCCACGCTGAACCAGCTTCTCAAGTTCGGTATTGTGCCCGTGGTCAACGAGAATGACACCGTGGCGACGGATGAAATCAGATTTGGCGACAATGACCGCCTTGCGGCCCGGATCGCAGTTACGGTTGGCGCCGATACTTTGGTTCTTCTCTCCGACGTGGACGGATTCTATTCCGGCGACCCGAGGATAGACACAAATTCTCGGAGATTCGACAATATAGAAAGAATAACTCCCGAGATCGAGATGATGGCCGGTGATGAGGGGACGGGTCTTTCCCGAGGCGGTATGAAAACGAAGCTGATGGCCGCCAGAACGGCAACGGCCGCCGGCTGTGCGATGGTAATCACGAAGGGCACGGGCTGGCGGCCGTTGAGCGGTCTTGCGAACGGTGCCCCGGCGACCTGGTTCGCGGCCGAGGGCGATCCCCGAACCGCCCGGAAAGGATGGATCGCGGCGATGAAGCCGAAAGGAGAGATCATAGTCGACGCGGGTGCCGCCCATGCCATGCGAGCGGGTAAGTCGCTCCTGCCCGCCGGCGTAACGGATGTCAGAGGCAAGTTCGGCAGAGGTGATCCGGTGGTTATTAAGGGCCCGGACGGTATGTTTGGCAAGGGACTTACGCGCTACACCAATTCCGAGGTGGCCTTGATCAAGGGAAGACAGTCGGGTGATATCGAAGCTCTGCTCGGCTATCCCGGTCGGGCGGCACTGATCCATAGGGATGATATGGTGACATGATGGCATTAAGATGAAGGATTTAAGCGACATTCCCGCCATGATGGCCGACTTGGGCGGTAGGGCTAGGGACGCGGCGGCGGAACTGGCTTTCGTTCCGACGGCGAAGAAGGTCGCCGCGCTTGAGGCTGCGGCCGCCGCTATCGAGACCCGGAGTGCCCAAATCACCTCTGCCAACCAACTCGACGTAGCCGATGGCCGGGACAGGGGTCTCAGCGAGCCGATGCTCGACCGACTGCTGTTGGATGAGGCGCGGATCGGGGCCATACGGGATGGGTTGCTGGCGGTCGCGGCCGTTCCGGACCCTGTGGGGGAGGTGATGGCCGAATGGGATCGGCCAAGCGGACTGAACATAAGGCGGGTGCGAACGCCGCTGGGTGTGGTGGGCGTCATTTTCGAGAGCCGACCCAATGTGACCGCCGATGCCGGAGCTCTCTGCCTTATGGCGGGCAATGCGGCGATCCTGCGTGGTGGCTCGGAAAGTTTCAATTCCTCAGGCGCAATCCACGCCTGTCTTTTGGAGGGTCTGCGCGCCGCCGGGCTGCCCGACGACGCGATCCAGCGTGTTCCGACACGTGAGAGATCCGCCGTGAGCCAAATGCTGACAATGACGGATTTCATTGATGTGATCGTTCCACGTGGCGGAAAAGGCCTTGTCGGACTTGTGCGGCGGGAGGCTAGGGTTCCCGTGTTCGCCCATCTTGAGGGTATCGTTCACATTTACCTGGACCGGAGCGCCAACCCGCGCAAGGCCGTCGATGTGGTGCTGAATTCCAAGACCCGCCGCACTGGAATATGCGGTGCCGCCGAATGCCTGTTGATCCATGGCGGTATCATGAATTCGCTTGGCAGAACCGTTGTCGCCTCATTGGTTGAGGCGGGCGTCACCGTTCACGGTGACGCGGCGTTCCAGGAGTTCGAGGGCGTTGTTCCGGCAACGCCATCCGATTGGGGCCGTGAATATCTTAGTATGGATATCGCGGCAAAGAAGGTCGATAGTCTGGATGACGCCATATCCCACATACGCAAATACGGATCCGGCCATACCGACTGTATAATCACCGAGGATTCCGCCGCCGCGGATCGGTTTTTCGAACGTCTCGATAGCGCGATCCTAATGCGCAACTCCTCCACGCAGTTCGCCGACGGAGGCGAGTTCGGGATGGGTGCCGAGATTGGCATCTCAACCGGCAAACTGCACGCGCGCGGCCCGGTCGGTGCCGTCCAGTTGACCAGCTTCAAATACCTGGTGACGGGTGACGGTGCGGTCCGTTCCTGAACCGTGGGTGCGTGACGTGATTCCGGAGAACTCCGGTCCTGATCGGGAGAGGTCGGATGGAAAATCTAAACGCGATGCTCGGGCCGGGCATGTTTGTGCGTCATCCGACCGAGCCGGAATGGGGTTTGGGGCAGGTGCAGTCCTGTATAGGTTGGCGTGTGACGGTGAACTTCGAGCACATAGGGAAAGTCGTGATTGACGGGCGGACAGTCGCGCTTGCGCTGGAGTTCGACCCCTGAGACGCGGCGTTATGTCATAAACGGTCGCATCATTCGCGGGGGCCCGTCCCGTAGCGCAATCCGTTGCAATGTCGTTTGATGCTTCCTAAACCGGATTCCGGGTTTATGGAAGCGGCGGTTCCCGGAATGAGCTCGGCGTCACCTGACTATTGCCTGAAACTGGCGGATTCGGAATCCGACCTGCGGGCGGCGCAGCGGTTACGATACAGGGTCTTTGTGGAGGAACTCGGCGCTGACGGTGCCGAAGTGGATCATTCGCTCGGACTCGAGCGGGATCGGTTCGACCCCCATCTCGACCACCTCCTTCTTCTTGACAGGAAACGGGCGGCTGATGAGCAGGTGGTCGGTGTCTACCGCCTGATGCGGGGCGAGGTCGCCGAGCGCATCGGACAGTTCTATTCCGAGGATGAGTATGATCTTGGTGTTCTTCGGGGAAATGGCTGGCGTTTGCTCGAGCTCGGGCGGTCGTGCGTTCACGCCGACTATCGCGGTGGCCCGGCAATGTATGAGCTCTGGGTTGGACTTGCCGATTACGTGACGCGTCACGGCATCGAAATTCTGTTCGGCGTCGCGTCGTTTCACGGCACCGATATCGATTCACTGGCCGGACCGCTAAGTTACCTGCATCACCGCTATCTCGCGCCACCCCACCTACGGGTGGAGGCGCGTGCCGCATCCGCCCAGTCAATGAACCTGCTTCCGCCCGAGGATATCGACCGACGCACGGCGATGCTGGCGATACCGGCCCTGATCAAGGCGTATCTTCGATTGGGCGGATATGTGGGGCAGGGGGCGTGGATAGACCATACATTCAACACGACGGATGTATGTATGATTATCGACACGGGACGCCTGAATCCAAGTCAGCGCAAGATATACACACGCGGTCGGGAGTCATAATGGTAACGTGGCGTTCGGCAAAGGATCCCGAAGTGGCGCGGGTCAGCGCGTCCGGTTACGTGCGCGCGCTCATTCGCGGCGCGGTATTCGCGATCTTTGCCTTCGTTTGTCTTGGAGGCCTGCTAATGGTTCGCCTTGTCGAGCGCCCGATCTGGAGCCAGGGTCGACCCTGGACTCGACACTTTCCCCGACTTGTCTGTCGATTCGCGTTACTGGTCACGGGAATCCGCTATCGCAGGCGCGGAACACCGATGGATCGGCCCGGCGCGGTGGTAGCAAACCATATGTCATGGATCGATATATTCGCGTTGTGTGCGGGAATCGATGTTTACTTTGTGGCTAAATCCGAGGTGGCGGATTGGCCCGTGATCAGCTGGTTTTCCCGCGCGGCCGGCACGATTCACGTCAGTCGCCGCAGGACGGGTGCCCTTGATCAGGGGAGGCTTCTTCAGGATCGTCTGAGCGCGGGTCATAGACTGATGTTTTTTCCTGAAGGCACCTCAACAGATGGAAGTCTTGTTCTTCCTTTTAAATCAACTCTCTTTGCGCCATTCCTCACAAACGAGATAATAGAAGGATTATGGATCCAGCCCGTTACACTTATCTACCATGCCCCTGAAGGCGAGGATTGGAGGCATTATTGCTGGTGGGGTGACATGGACCTCGCGGCACATTTGCTTAGGGTCTTTTCCGCTCCGCGGCGGGGTTCGGTGGAAGTGATATTCCATCCGCCACTGCGGGTGGCGGACCATCCGGATCGAAAGGCGCTGGCCCACGCCTGCGAGGAGGTGGTGCGGCGGGGCATGTCCCGATAGTTTCGCTTCATTTCCGGATCGGAAGTGGGGTCTCCATTCCTATGGCGGCGGTTGTTGGATTGCCATACCCGCAAACCCACCGGCCGGTCGGTGCGGAGCCCGGGAGAATTCCATTCCCGTCGCGCCGGAGGAACCTTACGTCAGCTACATTTGCCACACGGTTCCGAAGCTGACGCACACGCAGCCGGTCCAAAGGACGGCGGACGGACGGTCACGTCTTCCGATGAAACGTACTTATACCAATCTCCCGTTCCAGCGCCTCGCCGATCTTGGGCCAGTCACGCCGCTTGTTCGCCCATCCATCAGGAAAAAGCCAGCGTTCCACGCTTGGCGTTCCGGATTCCGGCCAGTCGGCTTCGTGCTCGACCAAATGCGGAAAACGCATTATGAGATTGCGGCGGCGAGGCCCTTGATTTCCGTCACAGGATCGTCCTCGCCCCAGATCTCCGGACCGATGGCGAAAAAATCCGTGACTGGAGCGAGAGAGCTCAGGTGCGCTGAATCCAGGCTGCCCTCGGCGACGACGGGTATCTCGATCGTTTCGAACCACCAGGCGAATAGATCGCGTGTCGCATGGGTTCCGTCACCCAGCGATGTAGATTTGACGGGTCCGAACGAAACGTAGTCCGCGCCGGCTTCGGCCGCGACCATTCCATCATGCCGGGAAGCATGGCAGAACGCCCCAATGATGGCGTCGGGGCCCAGAGCGGCCCGGGCAGAACGAACCAACCTTGATCCATGTGGGAGATGGACGCCGTCAAGGCCGGCGCGCTTCGCCATTTGAATGTGGGTGTCGATCAGCAGTGGAACGTCCCGCGTACGGGCCACTTCCCGAATGATGTCACAGTCGCGCCGTACCTGCGTCTCGTCTATTGACGGCGGACTAAGCCGCAGGCACGCCACTTCCACGCTATCAAGAACCGCGGACAAAACATTCATGAATTTCCGGGTTTCGAACAACGGCGGCGCTATCAGGTATATCTTTGGCTGTTCCATTCCGTTCATCTGTGTGTCTCATTCATCCGCGTTCCGCAATTCATACCTTCCTGCGGTAAAGTGACCGAGTGATTGTTCGCAATGAACCGTTGGGCCGGAATGTCGGCGGTTGGCATAACTCTGGAGAGGACCCGTGTTAACGTCTCTGCCTGTCCCATCATCGCTCGGAGCGGTGCAGATGACGGGGCCGAGATGTCCTCCGGTCAGGCGGAAGTTGACGAAACGTTCTTCCGCGGCAGGGAGAGGAACCGGCACGAGAAGGACAGGAAGCGGCTGGGCGGCTGGGGGCATAAAGGCAGCCCGCGAATCATCAATCAGGGCTAAGGTCGGGAATCTACGCAAAGATCCGAACATACCCTGACAGATTTCCGCCCGTTGACCCTCGGCGGCACCTCGGGTAGCGTGCGGTTAAATGGAAGCGGTCGCTCCGTAACTGGATTGTGGCGCGGTTCAACGACGCCCCGAAGTGCCTTCGTAAGGAGATATGGGTACATGGCCGCCACGCACCGTAGCACGGACTCCATGGAGCCGGTCTTTCACCACGTCACCGTGCCCGCCGATCGCGCCCGGTTGGACTGGAACCAACTCGTAAAGCGCGTTGTTATCGACGCTGTCGACGGAATCGTCTCAAGGATGAGTCCAGACGTCACCCATGAATGGATGTCCGGACGCACTGAATCCCTTGTCGGCATCGTCACGCAGCGCCTCAAACCTCAATGTTACGCCCGGTTGATCGTCGCCGAGATGCGGCGCGCGGACAGTGACGACGTCGAGATCCTTGACCTCAGGAAAAGTGGGCGCAGCGACACTTCGTCTGCCTTGCGCGGCGTAGACAGGGATCCGCTTGAACGTGTGATCGACATAAGGTCCGGACTGAACATGAATAGCATCCAGCGTCTGATCAATGAGCGTGTCTCGCCCCGGCCACCGATGACCCGCCTGAAATCTGGCCTCCGCACGGACGGTTGAGAGTGGCCCTGTATCACCGCTGCGTGGATACCCGGACGCCGATGCGTTACGGAAGCCGGCGCGTCAGGGCGTCAAGGCATTGGAGTGCTGCCGACAAACGAACCACACGAGCTTGCGGCCGGGCGGCGCGACGCCGAATCCATTTCCATAACGGGGCCGCAACGGCGCTGGTCGACGATATGCGGACGCGGTCTGCGAACATTCCTCCCGACAGCAGGACCGGCCTCGGTGGCGTTCCGGAGCTTTCCGGCGGCCCTTTCTTCGATACTGATCGGTCTCCAGTGGAAAAGGACGGAGCGGCGATCCATGAGAGAGCGGTCCGGAACCGATTCCCGATCATGGCGACGCGCCCGAATAAGCGGGAATCCGGCGCGGTTGGCCGAGATGCGGGACTTGGCCGAAGATCGACGGGAGGCCAAGTCCATCCATCGGTGAGTGGTCCGCGCATTGGCTGACACAGTCGACAAAGCAACCAGAAGCCGGATCATGTCATCGATCCGCAGCAAGGACACGAAGCCTGAAATGGCGGTTCGCCGGGGTCTCCACGCGCATGGAGTCCGGTACCGTCTTCACGTGAAGAAATTGCCCGGACGCCCCGATCTGGTATTGCGGAAGTATCGCGCGGTGATTTTCGTTCATGGCTGTTTTTGGCATGGCCACGACTGTCAGATGTTCCGCCCGCCGGTAAGCCGGTCCGACTTCTGGCGGGCGAAAATCGAGCGCAACAGGGAGCGTGACAGGGAAGTCATGGTGGCACTTGACGAAATGGGCTGGCGCAGGTTGACGATTTGGGAATGCGCATTGCGCGGTCGCGGGAAGCTAGAGGGCGAGGAGGTGATCCGGCTGACACTCCAGTGGCTGGACGGATCGAGCCATGAGTCTGAGATTCGTGGAAATGGCTTTTGCGGGCGGGACTGAGATCCAATGGCGATTTGAGGGGTTTGGAGGCTATTTCAGGGTCCTCGGTCCTTAACTCGAGCTCCGCCCCGGCATTTCAGGCGCGGGACGTCGCGTCTGTTTGCCGGAATCGGCGTTCGGATATATGAGCGCCCCTAATTCAGTTGAGGAGGCGGAGATTCAGCCCTGTTTCGTTCTTATTCGTCCGCAGCTTGGAGAGAATATCGGCGCCGCGGCCCGCGCCATGGCCAATTTCGGACTGTCCCGGATGCGCCTGGTGGCCCCGCGTGACGTTTGGCCGAACCAGAGCGCCGTAGCTATGGCGAGCGGTGCCGGCCGAATTTTGGATAACACGGAGATATTCGGTAGCACCGAAGACGCCGTCGCTGACCGAACGACCGTTTACGCGACCACAGCCCGTCACCGCGATCTCGCGAACCGGATTCTGACGCCGGAGAGCGCGATGTGCGAAGCGGCCGGAAAGCTTGCCGCCGGCGAAAGAATTGCCGTGCTGTTCGGGCCCGAACGCGCCGGTCTGGAAAACGACGATATAGCGAGAGCGAATGCTATAGTCCGGGTTCCGACAGATCCGGGATTCTCTTCCATCAATCTAGCGCAGTGCGTCCTGCTCATTGCCTATGAATGGCGTCGCCAGTCGGAAGAGATACGCCCGGAAGGTGCCGAACCGTTAGGGACCGGACTGGCGAGCGGAATTGAGGTGGAGAAGTTGGCCGAACATTATGAGACCCGACTGGAAGAGACGGGTTTCTTTTTCCCGGAGAATAAGGCCGATCGCATGAAGCGGGTGTTGCGTAACCTATGGAGCCGGATGCCCTTGACGCATGCTGATGTGCGGCTCTTTCACGGTATTCTCCGGCAAATGGTTCGAGGGAAGACACGAGGCTGACTTGAATTGGGGCGCGACGCCGGATAGTTTCCGCGTCCGCAGGATCGCCGCTTGGCAATACTCCAGTCGAACCGCGAGAATATCGTCCCGAATGACCCAGAAACGGTCCATCTTCGAAGAGGTCGCCACGGCGAAACCCTCGACTCCCGTCATTGTCCAAGCCGGAATAATTGACAGGAACGCTGGGACGGCAAGACGGACATTGAGGGTCTGGCTGATCATACTGTTCGCGCTTGTGACGCTGACGTTGATCACGGGAGGTCTGACGCGCCTGACCGACGCGGGACTTTCGATAACGGAGTGGCGGCCGGTGACCGGAGCGCTTCCGCCGATGAACTCCGACGCCTGGGAAATGGAGTTTGGCAAGTATCGGATGACCGCGGAATACCGCCAGCAGAACCGCGGGATGGATCTCTCCGAGTTCAAGGTGATATACTGGTGGGAGTGGGGCCATCGCCAGTTGGGGCGTGTCATCGGACTGGTGTGGGCCGGTGGAATGATTTTCTTCTGGGCCACGCGGCGGATTCCGGCGGGCTGGACCGGACGGCTTCTGTTTCTGGGTGTATTGGGTGGACTGCAGGGTGGCCTCGGATGGTGGATGGTCACGTCCGGGTTTATAGGTTCGGCTGTCGACGTTGCCAGTTACCGTCTCGCCATGCATCTGGGTATGGCGTTTCTCATACTTGCTTTCATTTCATGGTTCGTTTTCGATCTTTCCCGCCCCGCCGCTGAAATAATGCAGTCCCGGCGGAACCGGGAAACCGGTCTCGGGTCATACACCGCGATGCTGGTTTGTGCCGTTTTCCTGCAGATCCTTTTGGGCGGGCTGGTGGCGGGGATCGACGCGGGACGAAATTACAACGACTGGCCGTTCATGGCAGGCGGTCTTTTCCCCCCGGAAATGTGGCAAATCCAGCCCTGGTGGCGGAACCTGTTCGAGAATGACGGAACGGTTCAGTTCATGCACAGGTTTTGGGGGTACGTGATTGTCGCCATCGGTATCGGGGTCTGGCTGGCCGGGCGCGGAAGTGGTCACCGTCGCACGCGGCGGGTGACTGCCTGGATAATCGCCTTCCTTCTGGCACAGGTCGCCCTTGGGATTCTGACCGTCATCTCATCGGCACCATGGCATTTTGCCATCGTTCACCAAGTCGCGGCCGTTGTCCTCTGGGTCGCCGTTCTGCTCGCGCTGCATCAGGTGCGCTACCCCGTATCTCAGTCCGTACGGGAATACGGCTGATGTCCGAATATGATGATCTCCTCGCTTTTGAGCGCGGGACGCGGGCGCTCGGGGAGATCTCTGGACGGCTGGGCTGGGATCGGGAAACCGTCATGCCAGCCGCGGCCGCGGCGCAGCGCGCGGAGGAAATAGCGGCGATTGAATCAGTATTGCATGCCCGCCGCGTGGACAGAAGGGTAGGTGACTGGCTGGCGTCGATCGACGCACGGGATCTTGGCGAGGCGGAGCGTGCCAACCTGCGCCTTATCCGCAGGGAATTCGAACGTGCCAGTCGGGTGCCCGCCGAACTCGCAACCGAAATCGCGCGGGCGACGAGTCTCGGGCGTGACGATTGGCTCCGGGCACGTGCCGATGAGGATTTCGCGGAGTTTAAGCCAGCTCTCGAACGGATCCTTCGCCTCAGACGGGAAGAGGCCGCCGCGCTCGGCAACCATGGCGGCGAGCCCTACGACGCTTTACTTGACGGTTACGAATCCGGAGCGACAGCATCCGGGATCGCCGAGATGTTTGTAGCCATGCGTCCGGCTCTTATCGCATTGATTGACCGGGTACTGGGCGCGAGCCATCAACCCAAACGGCTCGACCATACGTTTGACCAGGACGTGCAGGTCCGTCTCAGCCGGGAAATTGCCGGAACCTTCGGATATGACTTCAGCCGCGGACGTATAGACCGTTCGGTCCATCCGTTCAGCTCCGGAAGCGGAATGGACGTCCGAATCACGATGCGCTCCGATCCACGCGACCCGTTTAACTGCATCTACTCCACCATTCACGAAACCGGCCACGGTGCGTATGAACAGGGCGTATCCGAAAAGTACCTGCTGACGCCGATAGGGCAGGGCGCGTCGATGGGCGTGCATGAAAGCCAGAGCCGACTTTACGAGAACCAGATGGGGAGATCGCGCGCGTTCACCGCATATCTCTTTGGCAGGATGTGGGGTGTCTTCGGTGACTTCGGCATCGCCGACGCCGATGCATTCTACGGAACGGTCAACCGGGTTGCGCCTGGCTACATCCGCACGGAGGCCGACGAACTTCACTACAACCTGCACATCATGATGCGTTTTGATCTCGAAAGGGATCTGGTTTCCGGCGCACTTGAGGTGAATGAATTGCCCGAGGCATGGAATTCAAGGTTCCAGGCTGACTTCGGCATGTCGGTCGACTGCCCGTCAAATGGCGTTCTTCAGGACATTCACTGGGCGGCGGGGCTGTTTGGCTACTTTCCGACATACACGCTCGGCAACGTATATGCGGGATGTCTGTATGAGGCGATGCGTCGGGATCTGCCCGGTCTTGACGGGCATCTATCCAATGGCGATACCGCACCCGCGACGGGATGGCTGCGCGAGAACCTTCAACGACACGGTCGGCTTCGCGGGCCGGTCGACACCGTTGCCATGGCCTGCGGTTTTACGCCGATGACCAAACCACTTCTGAGCTATCTTGAGGAAAAATTCACGGATCTTTATCGACTGTAATGCCATGTTGGGTTCCGGTAACGCATGCCGGGTATTTCGTGGCCGATCGCTCGGCTTGCTATTGAAGCGCGCACGTGTGGCGGTGGCGGGGCGGATGCCTGGCCAATAGGTCCGCGCCGGTCAGTCCCAGTCCGGCTTCCGTTTCTCGAGAAAAGCCGAGATTCCTTCCACGGCGTCCCGATCCAGCATGTTTCGCACCATTGCATTGCCGGTATGTTCATAAGCCGCCTCAAGCGGTATCTCGATCTGCTCGCAGAAAGCCCGCTTGCCGATCCTCAAGGCCGAAAGCGACTTTCCCGCGATCAGGTTGGCGAGCGCATCGGTCTCTCCTGCCAGCGACTCCGGAGGTGCGGCCCTGTTGATCAACCCGATTTCGGATGCCCGGTGAGCGTTTATGAACTGTCCGGTGGAAAGCATCTCGAACGCGTGCTTGCGGGGAACGTTACGCGAAAGGGCGACCATCGGCGTCGAGCAGAACAAACCGATGTTGACGCCGTTGACGCCGAATCTGGCATTCTCCGCCGCTATCGCAAGATCACAGCTTGCCACCAGTCGACACCCGGCCGCGGTGGCGACGCCGTGGACTTCGGCGATCACGGTTTGGGGAAGGCGCGGAATCGCCTGCATTACGGTGGCGCAGCGCGCGAATAGGTCCGCGAAATATTCCGCCCCGCCGTCCTTGGCCACGCGGGCCGCAGTCATCTCTTTTAGGTCATGTCCGGCGCAGAATGCCTTGCCCGCTCCTTTGAGAACGATGACGCGGATGCGGACGTCCGCGGACAGGGTGTCGAACGCGGAACGTAACGCCGCGATCATCGCGTCGCTCAACGCGTTCAGGTTATCCGGTGAGTTTAACGTTAGATGCACCGCGGCCCCGCGGTCGGTGCGTTCCAGCAATGACATCTTGTCCTCAGTTGGTTATATCGTCGGTTTAATGACATTGGGTTGACGGGGAAAGCATGCAGCTCAAAATGGACCGTGATGATCTTACAGGATTCATGTCTGATCACTTCCCGCAGGTGGCAGGTGACTACAGCATCGAAAAGGTCACTAAAGATGTTCTCAGCGTTCGCCTGCATATCTTCGACCGTAATCTGAGACCGGGAGGTACCGTGTCCGGACCATCCATGTTCTCGCTGGCCGACGTCGCCATATATCTTTCCGTTCAGAGCCGGATCGGTCCTGTGGCGCTAGCGGTTACCACGAACTGTTCGATCGACTTCCTGAGCCGACCTCGCGCCGACAGGGATCTCATCGGTGAGGCTCGTCTCCTGAAGCTCGGACGGTCGCTCGCCGTGGGGGATGTGCTTGTTTTTTCGGAGGGCGACGGCGCACCGGTGGCGCGAGCGGCCCTGACTTATTCCATTCCACCGGGCACTCGGCGGGATCCTCCGGCACCGGTAGGGCAGATCAGCCTTTGACAGGGATCCACTCGAGTGAAACTCGTGTAAATTAAATGGGGTAATATAATACCCCACACTTAACTATCTGTATCAAAAACAGGATTTTTATTTCTCTACCGCTTGACTGTAATGGAAAATCGCATAGAAACTGGCTCTCCGAGATTCCGACCTAGGGCAAAGACATGAAAACCTACACGGCCACTCCGGCGGACATCGACAAGAAGTGGATTGTGATCGATGCCGACGGTGTCGTGCTGGGCCGTCTGGCCGCGATTGTCGCGGGACGGCTGCGTGGCAAGCACAAACCGGGCTACACTCCACACATGGACATGGGTGACAATGTCATTGTCATCAATGCCGGGAAGGTGCGGCTGACCGGCAACAAGCGCGCCGAAAAAACCTATTGGCGCCATACCGGCTATCCTGGCGGTATCAGGTCCAGGAAGGCTGGCGAGATTCTGGAGGGTGAACATCCGGAACGCGTTGTGACAATGGCTGTCAAACGCATGCTTCCCGGAAACCGACTTTCGAGGCGTCAGATGACCAACCTACGCGTTTACGCGGGGCCAAAGCATCCCCATGAGGCGCAGTCACCTGAGATTCTCGATGTAAAATCCATGAACAGCAAGAATGCGAGGACCGCGTAATGGCCGAACAATCGGAGTCAATTCGTGATCAGCTGTCCGGAGTGGCGGAAGCCGGGGAAATTGCCATGCCCGGGGAAAAATCCGTATCCGAGGAGCCGGGTCCGGCGCCCGAACCGATGCGTGACGAGTTGGGGAGGTCATATGCGACCGGCAAACGCAAGGATGCGGTTGCCCGCGTATGGATCAAGCCCGGTTCAGGTATCGTGACGGTCAACGACAGGGAACTTTCGGTATATTTCGCCCGGCCGGTGCTGCAGATGATCCTGCGTCAGCCGTTCTCGGTCGCCGGTGTCGAGGGATTGTTCGACGTTCGGGCCACGGTCAAAGGTGGTGGTCTGTCAGGTCAGGCTGGTGCGGTGAAGCACGGGATTTCCAAAGCGCTGCAACTCTACGATCCCTCGCTGCGGCCCGCACTGAAGGCCGCCGGGTTCCTGACACGAGACTCAAGGGTGGTCGAGCGAAAGAAGTATGGGAAGCGCAAGGCGCGCCGTAGTTTCCAGTTCTCGAAGCGCTGACAACGAAGACTTGAAGGGTGATTTATTCCTCACCTTCATCGAGATCCGGAACGCCGTCCGGCCGGAGCGCGTCGAGCGGGAAGTTGACGGCGTCGAAGTGCGGGAGCGAGACCGGGTCGCCGTCGGCAAGCGCGGCCAGCGGCACCCAGCGCTCCTTCCGCAGCCCGAACGCCTCCAGCGTCCTGGCGTTGGTATCGACGAACCACAGGCGGGAGACTCCCTCGCGGGCGTGGATCCCCGATTTCTTGTGGCGCGGGGCGTGCTTCGGCTGGGTGTGAAGGACGCCGGCGGGCACCTCACTCGGCCACCATGCCGGGCGGCGCGTTCAGGACGTCCCGGTAGATCGCCCCTGGCCTGCGCGCCCATGCCGGTCGCCTCCCTGTCCGTTAACGGCATAACGGCATGAAGGATCATCGGTAACAGACGTTGCGATCGGGCGACACAGTGGCATCTCACTTTGATTTTGGGCGGGAAAGGCCGGCCGTGGTCCGCCCGCGTAAGGAATCCTCGCCCTCGATGGGAACCCTGAAATACAACTTGGCCCCAACGATCATCTTCACCATGTTGCCATAGATCATTGCGCTGGACCGCATGAACTGACTGCCCGTAACCGGCGCTCCGGTGAACGGATCCCACCAAGACCGGGCACATCCTGCATTATGCAGCCGTTCGTATTTCGGCGCGGATGTTCGTGTAGTTCCCCAGGAAAATCAGGCATGCGCCGACCATCACCGTCCATTCGAGAGGTTCGGCGTAAAATGCCATGCCGATGACCGCGATAACCGGGAGCCTCGCGAAATCGATTGGCATCACGATCGCCGCGGAAGCCATCGAGAGCGCTTTGGTCATGCAGAAATGCGCAAGTAAACCCGAGCAGCCGACCAATACAAGCCAGAGGATCGACTCATTTGTAGGTAAGGCGATCCGGCCGTCAAATCCCGCGCTTGCGAGACCGAGGATCGCCTGGATTACGGTCAGGTGGAAGAGAATGCATGTGATGGTTTCGGTCCGGGTCAGCATTCTGGTGAATACCGCGGTGAACGCGAAACCCACCGCTGCGCCACCCGCCGCCAGCAAACCCGCCGACATCGTTAGTTCGGTATCGGGACGCACTACGATCAATACGCCAGCGAAACCGATAATGGCGGAGAGAACCCGAATACGGGTCAGCCGTTCACCGAGCAGGAATGTGGCGAGGAGCATGGCCCAGATCGGTGTGGTGAACTCCAGCGCGAAGACCTGCGCCAGCGGCGCGGTGACGATTGCGAAGAACCAGAGATTCTGGCCCGTGAAATGACAGATGTTGCGCAGTGCATGGATATGCAGGCTACGTCCGGTGATTTGACCCAGCGTTCCAGCCCAGCCGCCAACCGCAAGAACGATCACGATACCAATCAGTGACCGGTAGGTCATGATTTCATAGGTATCGTGCTGGCCTTTCAGTTCACGCGCGGCAACAGCCATCGCGGTGAAGCTGACGATTGCGCCGAGCATCCAGATAGCCGCGCGGAGTGGATGGACATCGCTCATTCAGTGCCTGCGTAACGGAATGTCGGCAGAAGCGGGAGTTGATCGGATTCCCCTGCAGGAAGGTACATTACGCGACATAGGATTTGCGGACTTGTTCAACCCTAGCAAGGTTTTTCACTAAGTTTTGGGGATTGTGTAGCAGAATTTTCTGTCAAGTGTCGTAAGATTTTACAGGCCCCTGCGCGTCACCCGCGGAGCGCCGGGACCCATCCGATTGAAGGCCGTTCCGGAAATGACGTCCACGAACACGCGGAAAAACGGTGCCGCAAACCCCAACAGTCTGTATCGACAGGTGCCGTATATGGATCACTCCCACTCGATCGTGCCGGGCGGTTTTGAGGTGATGTCGTGAACCACCCTGTTGATTCCCGAAACCTCGTTGACAATTCTGGTCGCGGTTTCGGCCAAGAATTCATGACTGAGCGGATAGCTATCGGCCGTCATGCCGTCGACGCTCGTCACTGCCCGGATGGCACATACATAGTCGTAGGTTCGTCCGTCACCCATGACGCCGACGGTGCGAACCGGAAGCAGGACGACGAATGCCTGCCAGATTTCCCCGTATAGCCCGTGCCTGCGGATCTGGTCGATATAGACGGCGTCGGCGTTTCGGAGGATTTCCAACTTGGCGCGCGTGATCTCACCCGGGCAACGAATGGCGAGGCCCGGGCCCGGGAAGGGATGGCGCCCGATGAATCTCTCAGGTAGCCCGATTTCTCGCCCCAGCGCCCGGACCTCGTCCTTAAAAAGTTCCCTGAGAGGTTCAACCAGCTTGAGGCCCAGCCGCTCGGGCAGACCCCCGACATTATGATGGGACTTAATGGTTACCGATGGCTCTCCGGAGAAACTGACGGATTCGATGACGTCGGGATAGAGCGTGCCCTGCGCGAGGAACCCGGCACCGCCGACCGCTGCGGCGTGCCTGCGGAACACATCGATGAAAAGGCGGCCAATCGTTTTTCTCTTTGTCTCGGGATCCGTAACGCCCTTCAGCTCGGACAGGAAAAGATCGGACTCATCCGCATGGATAAGCGGAATGTTAAAGTGATCGCGAAACATTCCGATAACTTCCTCCGCCTCGTCTTTCCGAAGCAGGCCATGATCGACAAAAACGCATGTAACGCTGTCACCGATCGCTTCATGAACCAGCTTGGCGGCCACTGCTGAATCCACGCCGCCGGAAAGCGCACATACAACCTTTGAGTCTCCGACCTCGCGGCGGATCCGGTTGATTGCCTCATCCCGATAGGCGCCCATAGACCAGTCGCCGGTGAATCCAGCCATTCGAACGAAGTTCTCGAGCAGGCGTTTGCCATTCGGAGTGTGATGCACCTCCGGATGGAACTGCACCGCGTAGAATCCGCGCCTGACGTCGGCGACGACCGCGAAAGGCGCCTTTGAGGAAACGCCGAATACCTCAAAACCGGGTGGGAGTTCGGCCACGTGATCGCCATGTGACATCCAGACCTGCTCCGTCGGTTCTCCAAACCAGCCTTCCAGAAGCGGCAAAGCGCCTTTGGACGTGATGTAGGCGCGCCCGAATTCCGAATTGACCCTGCTGCCGGACGGGCCCGCGAACACGTCACCGATAGCCGGATCACTTATTTCGCCGTTCCCGATCCTCCGCCCGCGCTCAACCTTTCCCCCAAGCATCTGGACCATCACCTGCTGGCCATAGCAGATTCCGAGAACCGGCGCATTCTGTGAGAAAACCTCTTTCGGGGGGCATGGCGGATCACTGTCCAGCACGCTGGCAGGTCCACCCGACAGAATTATGGCCCAGGGCGTGAATCTGGTTAAAAAATCAGGTGTAACATTCTGGTAAGGATGGATTTCGCAATAGACGCCCAACTCCCGCAACCGTCGGGCGATTAGCTGGGTGACCTGGCTCCCGAAGTCAATGACCAGTAAGCGCTGATGCGTATTCATGCTCGAGGTGTAATTTGCCGACTGAGGCGGCGCAAGGCGACTGATGTAGTATATGCGAGGCCGATCCGAGCTTCTTCCAACGATTTTCGCTCGGACGCCATATGTCGTTTTTTCATCCCATCTGACGCATATCGTTTGGCGTTAACCGTACATAGTCAGTTAGGCAGGAGCGGTAAGCCAGATGACTGGGAGGGAATATGGCTAGGGTTGGCTCCGGTCGGCGCTCGAGAAGCGGCGGTGGTGCGGCACGTCGCGCGGAGCGTAACGCCGTCCGCATAGAGGCGACTCGGTTCATCGAGCGCAATATACCTAATTTTGAGATTCTCAATGACGAGGCGCTCGAAGTCATCGAAACGAACGCCGAGACGGTTCTGGAAGAGATCGGCGTGAATTTCGTCGAGAATTCAGCCGCCCTCGATCGCTGGAAAGACGTTGGTGCCGACGTGGACGGCGAGCGGGTACACATTCCGCGTGGGCTTGCCAGGCGCCTTTGCTCGTCAGCGCCGGCCAGGTTTGTCCAGCACGCACGTAATCCAGACCGCAGCGTGGAGATTGGTGGTGGCACAATGGTGCTGGCACCGGTTTACGGTCCACCGTTCGTCCGCGATGTAGCTATGGGGAGACGATACGCAACCATCCAGGATTTCCGCAATTTTGTCAAGCTAGGTTATATGTCAAAATGGCTCCACCATTCCGGGGGCACCGTATGCGAACCTACGGACCTGGCGGTAAACAAACGCCATCTCGACATGCTTATGGCGCACATGACCCTGTCGGACAAGCCATTCATGGGATCGGTGACCGAGCCTTCCAGAGCACGGGATTCAATCGAGATGTGCGATATTCTGTTCGGGGGGCTTGATGACCGCACGTCGATGATCTCGCTGATCAACATAAACTCGCCGCTGACCTTTGACCCTGTGATGATGGGCTCGCTTGAGGCCTATGCCGAAGCCAATCAGGCGAGCATTGTCTCACCGTTCATTGTGGGGGGCGCTATGGCCCCGGTTTCGGTCGCGGGTGTACTTACACAGGTGCTGGCGGAAGTGCTTGCCGGAGTGGCTTACAGCCAAATTATCAGGCCAGGTTCTCCGGTCGTCATGGGTGCGTTCGTATCGTCCATTGACATGAATTCAGGTGCCCCAACGTTCGGAACGCCGGAAGCCAGCCAGATCACTTTCGGTGCCGGGCAGTTGGCGCGGAGACTGAATCTACCGTATCGGTCGGGTGGCGCTTTTTGCGGTTCCAAGCTTCCGGACGCCCAGGCGGCTTACGAAAGCGCTAACTCACTGAATGCCGCGCTCCTGAGTGGCGTGAACTTCATGCTGCACTCCTGCGGTTGGCTCGAGGGTGGGCTCGTCACGTCATATGAGAAGTTCGTCATGGACGCAGACCAACTGGGCATCCTTCACAAACTCGCGGCCGGCGTATCGGTGGACGGGGACGCGCAGGCCATGGACGCGATACGCGAGGTCGGTCCCAGCGGGCACTATCTGGGATGCGCCCATACCCAAGCGAATTTCAGGGACGCTTTCTGGCGCACGGAATTGTTTGACTACAAGCCATTCGAGACCTGGGATGAGGAGGGGGCGTGCGATACGCAGGCGCTTGCCGCGAGCCGGGTCGCGAAGCTGCTCAACGAATACCGGCAGCCGGAACTTGATCCGGGGATTTTTGAGGCGCTGACGGCCTATGTGACGTCGAAAAAACTCGGGTTACCCGACAGTTTCGTCTAGCCGGAACTTCCAGTCGCCAATCCGTCTCCTCTTCCATCCAACGCGCTGGGA
>JAPOUP010000087.1 GCA_026708635.1 Rhodobacter sp. | reverse complement strand
GGCAGCGATCTTATCTCCAGGGCAAAACTGGACTTCTCCCCGAAAATCTCGAACGGAGCTTCAGCCACCGACATGACGACCTCCAAAAGCGTCCCTGACCTTTTTTTCTGGTCGCGTAAGCCCGGAGATCCCTACTCCGAATGCGGCCTTCCCTGCGCCACCGTTTCTTCAGATCAAGGTCCATCTTATCCCATGCCTCAGGATATCCGTGCCAGATTTCACCCTCTTCCGTCGTCCCTGTCCTGCGGGCGACGAACCCGACGCCGTTATACGTCGCCCCAATGTTTTCCCGACCGGCTCGGCGGAAGCAGGTATCTCCCGGGCAATGGAACTGCTCCACGCCGGGCACTTCACGCCAGGGTTCCGGGCGGTAATGGGTTCGCAGTGCCTTGGACTCGCTTAATGGAGTCGTTTTGCCTTACCCATCACATACCCGTCCGAGACCTGACCGAATTCCGTTCACGATCGTTCCCTGTCGATAACAGCCTCGGTTCCGGGCCGACGGTTCGTCATCATGGGTTCCATCGCCGGGATTCGAGCCACGTCAATAGCCGACCCCTCGCCAACCCCGCCCAGTCACCGACCCGGCCCGCCACGGCACCAGCGTTCAGGCGAAACAGGCCGGTCGCCCGCCTGCGGAACTGCCGCCACATGGCGCGAAGCAGAAAATATCCGAACGCCAGAAACGCGAGGAAGAAGATGTTGAACCACGGCACCGTAACGACGTCCGGATCATTGACGGGCCGGATGCCAACCGCGTTCGGATAGATCGAAAGGAACCGATTGCGCCAACCATAGTGCGTGATCACAACCCATCGCTCCAGTCCGGGCACCGACATGTTGGAGGACGCGACCGCCTGCAGGTCGGATGAATCAAACTTGAAGTATGGCGGCCAGATCCAGCCCGTATCCTCGTTCCGATACACCATGACTCCCTCGGCGTCGCGGCGGATGAACCCCAGAAGAAACGATTTTCTCCGCTGGGTGTTGATGAGCCGGACATCACGGGTTTCATGTTCGGCGGAGGCGCTGTCGGACTGCGCGTAGAACACCCGGTTCACTGACGAAAAGTCCATCCGGATAACTTCCGTCGAAGTGATGCGCGCCACGTCATGCTGCGGAAGGGCGTAATGCAGGAGAGCGAGCGCCAGCACGACGATAACCGCACGCAGGGAAATCCATACCGCTCGCATGGGAAACTCTCCTCAGTTCGACCCCGTGACCACCAGTACCGCCGTGACGAGAGCCGCGGGAAGCACGTAGATGAGCCAGAGCGCCCGGTATGCCGCCGACGCCCTGAACGCCCTGACCCCGTCGTCGACCGCCGCTTTCCTCGCCACCGGGTCGCCATCCGGATTGGCCGCGTCCCATTCCCGTTCCAGCCGCTCCCGACGGGTGGAGATAACGAACCACGACACCGAAAGATAGACTACGGTCAGTACGATCCCGCCAACGACCACCAGCCTCACAAGCGCCAACATGACCCGCCGCCCCCTTACCGAGCCCCGTGCGCCCGCACGTCGAGGCGCCCTTCCGGGATAAACCGTCTCATAGGAAACACGTCGACCGGGATTTCGTCTGCTTCCCGGACGCGGGCGCCCGTCTCCTTAACCCGCCCGGCGATGTCCGCGATCCTCTCCCGCGGACTGACGCCCCGCGCCCGGCTTGCCCTGAACCGCGCATCCAAATCAGCCATGGAGCCTTTCTCCCTCGGCGACGTCCGGTCACCGTCCACCTAATTCCCGCCAGCCGCGGTTTAAAGGTCCACGACCGCGGAATTCGTTCCATGCCCCGACGGCCGGTTCCGGCGGCTCTGGCCCGGGCCCGCGCGGAAATCCCCCCAACCGCATTGAATTCAGCCGTCCCCTGCACTACTGGCTGGCCAAGATATGCAGTCCCGCGCTGTCGTAGGGCGGATGGGAGGCAGCGGCGATGGAAACCGCTACGCTGACAACGGAAATGATGGTCGTGCTGGGCCTTCTGGCTTTCACGATATTCCTTTTCGTAAGCGAGATCGTCCGTGTGGATCTCGCCGCGATCGCCGTGATGGTGACGGTCGGTGCCCTGAGCTACCTTCCGGGCCTCGAAAATCTCGCAGATACCGGCGAGCTGTTCACGGGCTTCTCCTCCAATGCCGTGATCTCGATCATCGCCGTGATGATCATCGGTTCCGGGCTCGACAAGACGGGGATAATGCACAGGGTCGCCGCGGTGATCCTCAGGTATGGCGGCAGAACCGAGGCGCGGATCATCCCGATCATCTCCGGTACCGTCGGAATCATATCGTCATTCATGCAGAACGTCGGCGCGGCGGCGCTGTTTCTGCCGGTTGTCAGCCGGATCTCCGTCCGGGCGGACCTTCCGTTGGCGAAACTCCTGATGCCGATGGGCTTCTGCGCGATCCTCGGCGGAACGATTACGATGGTCGGTTCCTCACCGCTGATTCTGCTCAACGATCTCATCGTCTCCGCAAACGAGGATCTTGCCGAAGGCCAGAAAATGGCCACGTTCGGCCTCTTCGCCGTGACCCCGATCGGGATCGCGCTGGTTCTGGCGGGCATACTTTATTTCGTGACCCTCGGTCGTTGGATACTCCCCGCTCCAAAGGGCCGCGATGCCCAGTCCGGCCCGACGATGGCCGAGTACCTCAAGTCCACCTATGGCCTTAAATCGGATCTGGTGGAAGTGATCGTCCCGGACGGCAACATTCTCCTGGGCCATACCCTGCAGGACATCATGGATGCCCACCATCTCTACATCGTCGGCCAGTCCCACGATGGCAGGAAGGTCATAGCGCCCCAGAGCACGATGGAAATCCATACACCGTGCAGGCTAGCGATTCTGGGCCGCGCGAAAGTTATCCGGGCGGTATCCGAGATTTATGGACTCAAGGTACTTCCCGAGCTTGTCGATTTCGCCGAGGAATTCGCCGCCACCAAAGCCGGCGTCGCGGAACTGGTGGTTCACCCGAACGCGGACATCATCGGACAGACCGAGCAGGAGCTTCAGTTCCGGCAGGCGTACGGAATGAGTCTTCTGGCGATCCATCGCGGCGCGGAGACGATGAGCCGCGTCGAGACAAACGAACACGAAGCGACGAGGATCGCTGCGGTCCCCTTGCAGGCCGGCGACACGCTGGTCGTCCACACTCCCTGGCAACTCCTCAGCAGGCTGCGGTCCGACCGGAATTTCGTGGTGGTGACATCCGACTTTCCGGAGGAGGAGCTACGGCCCAGGAAAGTTGGGTGGGCGCTGCTTTTCTTCCTGATCGCGCTCGGATTGATCATGTTCACCGACATGCGTCTCTCGCTGTGTCTTCTGGTCGGGGCGGTCGGGATGATCCTCTCGCGGGTGCTTTCGGTGGACGAGGCCTATGGCGCCGTCAGCTGGAATACCGTATTCCTGCTTGCCTCGCTGATACCGCTCGGGCAGGCGGTGCAGAACACGGGCACGGCGAACTGGATCGCGCAACAGCTCCTGGCGATACTCGATGGCTGGCCGGTCTGGGGTCTTCAGGCCGGACTGGCGGTTCTGGCGACTCTCTTCACGCTGGTGATGTCCAATGTCGGCGCCACCGTGCTTCTGGTTCCACTGGCGGTTTCGGTCGCCGTCGCCGCCGGGGGCGATCCAGCAGTATTCGCCCTGACCGTCGCGATCGCGACCTCCAACTCCTTTCTGATCCCCACGCACCAGGTCAACGCACTGATCATGGGGCCGGCGGGTTACAGCGTCCTTGACTTCGTAAGGGCCGGAGGAATCATGACGGTCCTGTTTCTCGCCATATCGATTCCGATGCTGAACCTGGTGTTCTGAAGCCGGCCTCTCCGCCTGACG
>JAPOUP010000311.1 GCA_026708635.1 Rhodobacter sp. | reverse complement strand
CCGGCAAACCCTCCAGAGCGCCGAACATTGACCAGGGATCCGGAATGGCGGTCGCCGATTCGTCCGATCGGCTATCGAATATGCGCGCCAGCTCAGGGTCGTAGTTGATCGTGAGTCCGGCTTCGGCGACGACGAAACGCCTCCGGGCATCTTCCAGCCAGCGACTTTCGGGAACATTGGCGAACCCGGTCCTCAGCCCGGTCTGGGCCCTTGCCACCTCATGGAGTGAAGCCTGTGGCGGGTTTTTTCCGACGTAACCGCGGATTTTCTCAAGTCCGCTTCCGTCGATGACCGGTCCGATATCATTCAGGCAGACGCCGAGTAGCCGGTGTTTTGAGGTGGCCGCCAGAACCATCGCGATCAATCCTCCCCGGGACGTGCCGAGTACCGCGGCGGCGGTTACCCCGAGGTGGTCCAGAAGCGCCAGAACGTCCCGGGATTCGACCGCGACGGTATATGTCGACGGATCGGCCCAATCGGATTCGCCGCGCCCCCGGTAATCCGGCCGTATCAGGCGGACACCGGAGAGATGCGGCGCGAGGTAGTCGAAGTCCGCGGAGTTCCGCGTGAGGCCGGGGAGGCATAGAAGTGGCGGGCCCCGGCCCTCGTCCCTGAACGCCAGCGTCAGGCCGTCATGGGTCCGGAACCTAAGCATCATTCCGGACCGCGATGTCAGGTATCGCGGACAGATCACGCACCACCTGCTTCGGCTCCCAGGGTAGCCGGTCCATGGGCGCGTTTGCGCGGTTGACCCAGACTGACCGGAACCCGAATCCCGCCGCATGCGCCGCGTCCCATCCGTTTGACGAGACAAACAGCACTTCATGCGGTTGCGTGCCAAAGCGTTGCCCAACCAGTTCGTAAACTTTTCTATGGGGCTTGAACACGCCAGCGTCCTCAGCGCTCAGAATCCCGTTAAGCAGGTCCGCGACTCCGGCGCTCTCGACCGCGCCCCGCAGCATGTTCGGTTCGCCATTTGACAGGATAGCCGTGGTAAACCCCGCACTTCTCAGTTTCGCCAGTGTGTCCGGAACTTCCGGATAGGCCGAGAGCTCGAAATACAGTGCCAGAAGGCGCTCCCGAAGTTCCGGGTCGGCGAGCTCCGACGCCTCCATCGCCCAGTCAAGCGCGTTCTCGGTGACTGTCCAGAAATCCGTATGCGCATCCGCCACGGTGCGCAGCCAGGTGTACTCGAGCTGCTTTGTCCGCCAGTCCGATGCGAGTTTCCGCCAAACGGCCGAGAGGTTGCCGCTCCCGGGCCGTCCGGCGGCCTCGCGCGCGGCCGCCGCCACGTCAAAGAGCGTGCCATAGGCATCGAAGACGCAGATCCGTATTGACATCGGAAGTCTCCCTGAAGGGATTTGTGTAACGGGGACGGTAAAGGACACGCAGCTTTTGGCACCTATCGGAAACACTGTAAATGGCATGCCGCGTGACGTTACCGTTCGACGTCGGGTCACCTTCCCGAATTCCGGGTAGCGTGACCCAAATTTCCGTTTGCGGGTACCTCTCCGGTTTTTCGCCATTCCGCTGCTGCCGCAGGTCGGGGCGCGGGCTTTCCGGGGGTGTCTCACGAAGTGGAAGGTGGTTCCGCGCGCGGCCACGTGCCTGATGGAGCGGAAGGCCGACTGTCGGGGCGGTATTACCGGGCTATGGATTTCGAGTTCCGGCCGCCGCCCCGAGGCTCCGGGCGTCAGCTTGACAAAACGGGGGGTGAATGTCACCGAGAGGCAACCGACACTGAGATCCGGATCAAGTCATTGAAGCCACGACGTTTGAAATAGAAGGAGGATACATGATGCCCGACAAGCATGGAATGGTCTGGTGGACGGAGTTGATGACCCGCGACGTCGACGCCGCGGTCAGATATTATGGCGACGTCTGTGGATGGACCTTCGAAACGGTGTCGATGATGGATGGATCCGGAACATATCACATCGCCATGAAAGGTGATCAGCGAGTCGCCGGGATTATGGATATGTCGGCCATGACGCACCTCGACGGAGTGCCGGCGCACTGGTTCAGCTATTTCGCGGTTGATGACATGGACGTGGCCGTAGCCACCACCAAGTCCGCGGGAGGCCTGGTGCTCCGCGAGCCATTCGACGTGCCCGACACGGGCCGGATCGTGATCCTGCAGGATCCCACCGGAGCGGCGATGGGCATGATCGTTCCCGTGTCCCCAAACTGAACCGTCTGGAGATACCGTCACGCCTGGGGACTCTGGCCCGCGATCCGTGAACGGTCGTTTGGGACAGCCATGCATGTCCGGGAGGGGACTTGCGTACCCATCGAGACGGAGGGGATTAATGCGGTTGCGGGAGTCCGGCATCTGAATTAAGCGGCCGTAATGGACAGGCGCCAGACATACGCGGGCCACGCCGCCGCGCTTCTGGCTCTGGGACTGCCGCTTGTCGGCAGTCATCTGGCCCAGATCGCGATTGGCGTCACCGATAGCATCATGCTCGGTAGATACAGCGCCGAGGCGTTGGCGGCCGCCACGCTTGCGTGGTCCTTCGCGTTCGTTCTGTTCATCATGGGTTCCGGCTTCGCCTTTGCCGTGCTTCCAATGGTCGCGTCGGCGGCGGCGGAGCGAAACTCCACCCAAGTCCGCCGGGTGACAAGAATGGGAGTGTGGATTTCAGCGCTGTACGGCATTGCCGTCATTCCGCTCATGGTTTGGTCGAAACCCATACTCCTGGCGCTCGGCCAGGAGCCGCGGATCGCCGAACTCGCGTCGAGATATCTCGCGATCCTCTCAATCGGCATGGCCCCGTCGCTTGTCGTAATGGTCCTTAAGAGCTACCTCGCCGCTCTTGAGCGGACCCAGGCAGTGCTGTGGGTCATCGTATGGGCCGCGGTGCTGAACGGGGCGCTGAACTACGTTCTGATATTCGGCAGGTTCGGTGCGCCCGAGCTGGGATTGCGGGGCGCGGCGGCCGCTTCCGTCCTCACGCAGGTGGTGACCTTGGGTGTGTTGGTCACTTACTGTGCGTTCGTGACGCCGCAATATGTCCTCTTCCGGCGTCTCTGGAGCCCTGATCCCGAGGGGTTCCGCCGCGTTTTCCATCTTGGATGGCCGATTGGCCTGACGAACCTGGCGGAGAGCGGATTGTTCTCGGCAACGGCGCTGATGATGGGCTGGGTTGGCACCCTGTCACTCGCCGCGCACGGAATCGCCACCCAACTCGCGGCCATGACCTTTATGGTGCATCTTGGCATGAGCCAGGCGGCGACGGTGCGGGTCGGGCAGGCGCTTGGAAGAAATGATGGGGTCTTTCTGCGGGATGGCGCCAAGGTTACGGTGCTGGTCTCGGCAGCGTTCGCCCTTCTGACCATGGTCGTTTACCTGTCGGCACCTGAGCTTCTGCTGGGAATGTTTCTCGATGCGGATGATCCCGACCGCCCGGCGATCATGGCCATCGGTGTGTCTCTGCTTGCCGTGGCGGCGCTGTTCCAGCTCGTCGACGGTGCGCAGGTTGTCGCCCTCGGCCTGCTTAGGGGTTTGCAGGACACTAGGATACCGTTGGTGCACGCGCTGGTTTCCTATTGGCTGATCGGCATCCCGTCATGCTACATCATTGGCTTCTGGATAGGTTGGAACGGTGTGGGTATTTGGCTCGGCCTGGTGATCGGTCTGTCCTGCGCCGCGGCTTTGATGATGCACCGGTTCTGGACAGATGGCGTGTCCCGTCTGCCGGTATGATGGATGTCACCAGGCCGTCAGCGATCTTGATCGCGGTTTGGTCTGGCCAACTCACCTCCGGACGTGTTCCAGACGGTCCGCTCGGGTTTCGGTATTTCCCGGGAGCGGTGAATTTCGTGTTTGCCGCGGCC
>JAPOUP010000301.1 GCA_026708635.1 Rhodobacter sp. | reverse complement strand
CCTTCAGGAAGACAGTTTCCTTTCGTCCGTCCCGCACTGTTATCGGTACGATCTGATCGTCAAATCGCCCCGCATCGATGGCTGCGACGGCACGACAGTCGCTTTCCAACGCATAGGCTTGGGTCTCGCGCCCGATTTCGCAGGCCTCGGCCATGTTTTCGGCAGTTTCGCACATGTGCACCTAGCCGACGGGGCCGGTCAATGCGCCGATCATGATGTCGGTCGCTGAAACGACCACTTGCGGTCCACTGCCGCAGAGCCGGTTCAGCGTCAGGGTCGGCGCCGTCTCGGGCACGCCTGCACCCACGGTGGCAACGCGCGACAGGTAACCGTCCCGCGGCTCGTTGCAGATGATTTTACCAAACTCCGTCCAATCCACCGCGCCGGGTTGCCGGTTCGCGCGCCCAATGGCTTCGACCGCAACATGTGTCGCCAATTCCGTAACCGACGTTCCTGCCAATGCGCACCGAACATGCCGGCGGCGGTGCGTGTGGCTGGGCGAATGACCACATCACTCATTGTGGGCTCCTGCAATTGAGTTGTTCGTTCAGATTCCCAAGTGGAGTTTGGGCTTCCAGAAAGGACGAAACAACTCGATTTTCGGGCAACGGTCCATCACGACCTTCAGGCCGGCATCCTCAGCAAGCGTTGCGGCGTGGTGGTCCACCACACCGATCTGGCCCCAAAGAACCTTGGCCCGAATCTCGATGGCTTCGCGCGCGACACCCATCAGGTCTTCTGGACGGCGGAAGACCTCAACCATATCCACGGGGCGGTCGATCACGGCGAGACTGGGATAAACCTTGATACCGCGAATTTCTTCGAGGCCGGGAAGCGGGTTGACCGGGATCATGTCGTATCCGGTTTCGCTCAAGACCCGCAGCACTCCGTAGCTGAACTTGGTCCTGTCGGGGCTCGCGCCGACCATAGCGATAGTTTTGACCGACTTCAGGATGCTCTGCAGATAGTCGTCCGAATAAGGTTGCCTATGGTCCATCGTCAAGCCTTTGTTCGGCGATGCCTGCCTTCGGTTCATGGTGTTTCGGCGGGTCGAGGAAGGGGTTGCGATAAAGGTCCCCGTGGCTGTCGACGCCGATCTCGAGCGTGATGTCCGTCATGGGCCGCGCAACGCACAGGATTACATATCCCGCATTGATCTGGCGTTTGTTCAGTGCAACCTGCCGCCGCTGATTGACGATGCCCTCGGTTAGTTTCGCGGCACAGGTGATGCAACCGCCATATTTGCATCCGTAGGGCAGATCGACCCCCTGCTCACGAAGGCTTTCCAGCAGCGGACGGCGCCCCTCGACCTCGAAAGTCGCATCTTCGCGGTTTGCAAGGGTAACCCGATATGTGGTCATAGCCATATGTCGCTCGTACAGTCACCGCCGGGATAGCGTGTTTCATGACAACGGGAGGGTCCGTTTGGTTCCTTGCCAAAATTGACGACAAAATCCGGGTTCAGTGTCATGCCTCCGTTTTCCGGATCACAATCGATCATCACCATGACCCCGCCCCGTTCGCGGATCTCGGGATAGAACTGATTGTCCCAGGTCGAGAACAGTGAGGTCGTCACATAAAGCCGTCTGCCGTCCAGACTCAGTTGGAACATCTGCGGGCCTCCGGCCATCTTGACACCGTTTACCTCGGGGGCCTTGCCTAATAGGCCACCCATCCAGACCTGCCCGGTCAAAACCGGGGCATGCGGGTCCGAGATGTCATACTGGCGCATGTCGCCATGCAACCAGTTGTTCAGATACAGGTATTTGTCGTCCATCGACACCAGGATCGCCGACATCACACCGGGTACCGGGATCGGCCATTCGGGGTGCGGTTCGTTATCGACGTCGATTACCTTTTCCCATTGCCAATTTCCGACGTCGTCCTTCCACCAGTGAATGACGTTTGAACTGAGCGCCGCCCCGCAAAATCCGTGGGTGCTGTCGGGATCGTGGTGAAACTTGACCTCCAGCGGCAGCAGACCGTCTTCACCCAGGTAGAAACTCTCGACTGGTTCGCGTCTTTCGAAATCCCAGATATGCAATTCTCGCCCGTATTTGAGATGCCCGACCTCCTCCAGATCGAAACCGGGCATAAAGGTGTTCGGTGCGGCCCATTCCGAGCTGAACATCACATTGTGGCGCGGCTGATACCAGAAGTCGTAGCCGAACTTGATGTCGCCCATCGAGCTTTCCCAGCGACCGACAATCTCGAACTCATTGTTCAAGAGCAGATAGCCGCCCGGCGCCTCGCCCTTGGCGTCGCCAAGCATCGAGATGATGATCTCGGAACCCAGGCAATGCACGGTGTGCGGGCCGGAAAGATTGGTCTTTGCCCTGATCTCCGCCCCTTCGATCACCTTGTGCAAACGCGGCGCGCGCGGATTGGTCGCGGTGTCGACGACATGGATGTTGTTCGACCGCACCCCCGGCAGCAATAGATACTTGCGCGACATGCCCGCATCGCCAAAGCACGACGAGCAGGCATTCCAGCCCATGTGGTGCAGTTCGTCCCCGATGCCGGGCATCTCAAGACGGTGAATGACCTGGGAATACGTCGGGCTTTCTGGGTCAACATCCACCGTCGCCAGATAGTCCGGTTTCTGAATACCGGTCCCGGTGTATATGGCAATCGTATACAGGAGCGTCTCGCGTGGCGCCTTGATCGCATCCGCAGGCGATGCATATCCCGGTCCGCAACTCTCCATCACGCTGTCCCGCTTACAGTGGATTCCATTTCGGTGCACGTTTTCCGAGAAAGGCCCCGATTCCCTCCTGGGCATCGGGCTCCATCATGTTCACAACCATGACCTCGGCGGCAAATTCATAAGCCTCGGGCAGCGGCTTCTCGACCTGTGCATAAAACGTCTCCTTGCCGATTTTCAGCGTGGCAGGAGATTTCGCGGCGATCCGGCCCGCCAGCGCCATTGTGGTTTCCGTCAGGTCGGACGATGCAGCGACATCGCTGATCAAGCCCAGGGCCCGCGCTTCCTCGGCACCCAGCATGTCACCTGTCAAGAGCATCCGCATGGCCGATTTCCGCCCGATGTTGCGCGTGAGCGCGACCATCGGAGTCGAGCAGAAAAGCCCGATATTGACACCGGGTGTTCCAAACAGCGCGTCATCGGCGGCGACGGCCAGATCGCACGTAGCCACCAGCTGGCAGCCCGCCGCCGTCGCGATCCCATGAATTTCGGCGATCACCGGTTTGGGACAGCGCACGATCGACATCATCAGGCGCGCGCATTTCCCCATCGCCATTTCAAAAAACGCCTTTCCCCCGTCGGGCTGTTCCCGTGCCGCCGTCAGCTCTTTCAGATCGTGACCCGCGCAAAACCCAGGCCCGTTGGCGGCGATGACAATCACGTGCACTTCAGGTTCGCCCCCAAGCCGGGTGATTGCCTCCGTCAATTCATCCAGCATTGCCAGCGAGAGAGAGTTCCGCGCCGCCGGACGGTTCAGCACCAGACGAGCAACGGCACCTTCGCGGGATTCAAGCAGAATGTCTTCGCTCATCGCTCAATCCCTCAACAGTCCACGAGCGATCACCAGTTTCATGATCTCGTTCGTTCCGGCATAGATCCGCTCGATCCGGTTGTCGCGATACATCCTCTCAATCGGATACTCGGCCATTACGCCGTAGCCTCCAAAGAGCTGCAGGCAACGATCTATGATCTTCGCTTGCAGATCGGTCAGCCAATACTTCGCCATCGAGGCCCTTTCGGTGGTCAGCCGTTCTTCCAGGTGCTCGGTGATGCAGGCATCGAGGAACGTCTTGGCAACAGTCGCTTCGGTCGCGCATTCGGCAAGCACGAATTGCGTGTTCTGGAATTCGGCGATCTTCTGGCCAAAGGCC
>JAPOUP010000325.1 GCA_026708635.1 Rhodobacter sp. | reverse complement strand
GTGGCGCGATCGTGGACGTCACATGGCCGCGCGTTTTGATCACCCAGGGCAAGGAAGCGACGAATGGAGGTCTGGGAGAAAACCTTCCCATCGAAGCCTAATACCCCTCGTGTTGCATTTAAACGCTCCGGATGCCCGTTCCGGAACCCCCACCTCGACCTCCCATGTCCTGTCTTGACGCATGCCGAGCGGATTTTTGTCATTGACCGGGCCGGCATTCTCCACTCCGTATACCGAATCCGTGGCAAGCACCCGATTGCCGGTAGTGAGTCAGTTTGAATTTCAGGGTATGGATTAAAGGGGTGTTGCGAATGGGCCGCGTCTCTTTAATAATTCGCGCGTATCAGACCATTATAATGGAGGAGGCGAGACGGACGAAGAAGCTGACAGCGTTGCTAAAGTTCAGGAAAAAGGAGGAGGATTGATGAACTTGGCCGATGAATTGCAATTCTTGATGACGGTTCGCAAATCGCCTCCTGTGCCGGTTCACGTAATTCCGGAAACGATGGGTGTTTCCTTCAAGGAAGCGTATCTTGACGATGAAATCTCAGGTATGATTGAACGTGAAGGCTCCAGCTTTGCCATAACCATCAACGCAAAAGATCCCCACACGCGCAAGCGTTTCACGCTGGCGCATGAGATAGGCCACTATATGCTGCACAAGCATTTAATTGGCGACGGCCTGGATGACGATAGGCTTTATAGGAGTTCGCAGGGCGGAAAGTACCATAATACCGCAGTTGGTCCTAAAGAAGAAACTGAAGCCAACAGGTTTGCGGCAAATCTTCTTATGCCTAGGGAACTCATTGAGTCTCACCGAAGGGGACTCAGTGACAACGTTTCGGAAATGGCCAAACTTTTTCAGGTCTCTAAACATACAATGTCGATACGCATGGGGGTTTCCTACGAACATTGATCGTCTTTGGAGGCCGTGGAGAGATTCGAACCCGCATTATCCGAGTAGCAATCGGCGCCCAAGACGTAACCGCGCGGGGGCGCGGGGTTTCAGAGAACCGGGAACATGGCGTACACGCCAATATGTCCGCGGTGTCGTCAAACTTTGCGCGGCATCAGAGGCCATCGGTGTTTGCGCGCCGATGGCCTCAACTTGTAGTGGATTAGAAATGTGAAACCGCAAGGTCAATAACCCAAACGCTTTTAGTGCGAAGAGACGAAGTCATGTCGCGGACGAGGGTCAGGAACATGGAGGAGTTTGCGGCGGTGAGCGGGATTTTCCGGCCTGTGGTTTCGAAGATGACCGGCTTGCGATCGGGTTTTTCCCAGCGGCCCATTGGGCGGAAATGTGGGTCGGAAGTGGGCCCGGTCGTTAACCGCGGGTCGCCGGACATGCCGGTCACCCCGTCTGGCGGTATCGGCGCCCGACGCGGACAACGATCTCGCAAGAGAGGGCCGCGATCGCCGGGAAAGGCCTGGAGACCCTCTGTTTAGGCTGACCGAAATCGGCGAGCGGGCTAGGCGACGGGAGACGAATCCTTTCGATGGCACCCTGATCACGAGAGGATCCACCTGATACTGGGGAGACAGATGAGCGTTAATATCGAATGCGTGGCGCCCACACGTAGCCAACTGGGCGAAGGGGCGGTCTGGGACGTTGAGGACGCACGTCTCTGGTGGGTTGATATCACCGGCGGATTGATTCACCGCTTTGATCCCGAAACCGGAGGGAACGAGAGCTTTGATTTTGGCGAGCCTGTTGGGTGTCTGGCACGACGCCAGGACGGTGGGTTGGTCGTTGCGGCGAAGTCGGGATTCCATTTTTTTGACCCCGATACCGGAGCGCGCGCGTTTCTGTCAGATCCTGAAGCTCGTTTGCCGGACAACCGCTTCAACGACGGCGCCACGGATATGCAGGGTCGGTTCTGGGCGGGCACCATGAAAGACGGTGGCGACCCCGAGCGGCAGGGAAGTTTCTACCGGCTTGACCCGGATCTATCGGTCACCCGCTGGCGCGGCGGAATCTTCACCACCAACGGACTTGCTTTCGCGCCGGATGGCAAGACGATGTACTTTTCCGACAGCAATCCGGAGGTCCGAACAATCTGGGTCGCGGATTATGACCTCGATTCCGGGACACCCGGGGAACCGAGGGTGTTTTTTGACACAAGGCAGGTTGCCGGGCGTCCGGACGGAGGCACGGTAGACGCCGAGGGTTGCTACTGGCAGGCGGGTATTTCGGGATGGCAGATCTACCGCATCACGCCGGACGGCCGCCTGGACCGCACCGTTGACCTGCCAGTGGAAAAACCAACCAAACCCATGTTCGGTGGCGTGGGACTCGACACGCTTTACTTTACTTCGCTTAGCCAAGGACTTGACTCGAACCGAGCGCAGCCCGAAGCGGGCAGCCTATTCGCTATCACCGGTCTTGGGGCAACGGGCGTGCCGCAAGTGCGCTTTACGGGCTGAAACATTGAAGATTTCCGGTTTGAGAAGCTTTATGGCACGCGATGGTCTGCGACCCCGTGTGGTCGTGGCGGTGGACACCGATGAGGGTATAACCGGTTGGGGCGAAGCCTATAACCACGGTCCTGACCGCGCCATTGCGCCTGTTCTTGAATATCTCTGTCTGCAGATCGCGGGTGAGGACCCGAGACGTATCGAACGACTGCATCTGAAGATGCTGCAACATGCGCGCTTTCCTCCGGGCGCCATCGGTCTGGCCGCTATCGGAGCCATCGATCACTGTCTTTGGGACATCGGGGCCAAGGCGCTTGGCGTACCGGTCTACCAACTGCTTGGTGGACACGTGCGGGACAGTGTCCGGGTTTATCTCGGCGTTTACGCCGCGCCGGAGGCGGTGGAAGTGCGCGACCATTGCGCGACGGCCTGTGAGACCTACGGGATCACCGCTTTCAAATTATCGCCCTATCGCGCCGACATCCATGCAACGCCCTGGAGTAAGGTCCTGCGCTCCACCGTCGATTGGGTAGAGGCACTGACGGAACTATGCCCCGACTGGGAATTCGCATTTGACGCCCATGCCCGCCTCTTCGAACCTTGGCAGGCCGTGTCGCTGGGCAATACGTTAGCGCCGTTTCACCCGCTTTTCTTCGAAGAGCCGATCCGCCCCGAGAATGTAGAGGCGTGGGGGCCCCTGAAAGCCGCACTCAAGGTTCCCTTGGCCACCGGCGAAGCGCTGTATAACCGGTGGGAGTTTCTGCGACTTCTGCAATGCCAGGTCGCCGACATCGTTCAGCCCGATATTGCCGTGGTCGGTGGTCTGACCGAGATGATGAAGATTGCCCACATCGCCTCGGCTTTCTATGTGCCGGTGGCACCGCACAATCCGATGGGACCGCTGGCGACGGCTCATAATCTGGATTTTTCCGCAGCTTGCCCGAACTTCAAGATTCTTGAATACCGGCTGCTGGGTACCGCGGCGACGCTAGCGGGCGCTCTGGCACCGGCAAGTGAGCCAGCGGGTTACGTTTGCGATCCCTATCTACCAAAAGATGGTCATCTCGAACTGCGCCAGGACCGACCGGGCTGGGGTGTGGAGATAGATGAGACCTATCTGCAAACCGACAGATACATCCACTGGGAGCGCAAACTGCCTCCGCGGCCGGATGGATCGACAGGATATGCTTGACCGCGCGATCCAGACGTCGGCTGAATGGTTTTGGGGGTTGCCGGATGTCCCGCCCCGAGTATTAACGCGATGTTTCCGCTGCCGGGGGGCGGGTCAGCGCATGGAGACGTTGCCCGTGAGGCCGACACTGCCAGAAAACGAATACGCGCGGTAAGGTGCATGCGTTTCCGGGCACCCGCGCTCGCCCATCAAGCAGGAAGGGAAAGACATGTTGAGGAAATTGCTAATCACTGGGGCAAGCGGTGGCTTGGGATCCGTCTGCCGCCAGAGACTGCCCCATT
>JAPOUP010000203.1 GCA_026708635.1 Rhodobacter sp. | reverse complement strand
AGGGAACGGCTGGCCGACTCGCAGGCCGAGCTGTCGGCCATGGCGCTCGCTCTTGAGGAGCGCCGCCAGGAAGCGGAACGGACGCTGACCCTGCTGGCGGCGGCACGGGCGGAGGAAGCGGACGCGAACCGGAGGCTATCCGAGGCGGCCAGCGAGGCGGAGCGGCAGGCGGCCCTGCTTGAGGCCGCCAACCGCCGGCTCGACGAGGAGGAGGCTCTGGCCGCCGATAGCCTGAGGAAGGCGGAGGCCCTGCGGCTGCGGGCCGAGAACCTCACGGGCGAGATCCGGCGTCTGCAGGGAATGCTCGACATCGCCGAGGAACTGGACACCGAGTCCCGGGCGCGGATCGAGTCCCTGGGCCAGCAACTCAACGCCGCCCTGGCGAGGGTGGCGACGGAACAGAGGCTCAGAGCCGACATGGAAGAGGCGGAACGCCGGCGCCTCCAGGATGAAGCGCGGCAGCTGCAGGCATACCGATCGGAATTCTTCGGCGAACTGCGCAAGGTCCTGGAGAACCGGGAAGGCGTGAGGATCGAGGGCGACCGGTTCGTGTTCTCGTCGGAGGTGCTCTTCGAATCCGCCGACGCCAGCCTGGCGCCGGCGGGAAAGGAGCAGATCGAACGGGTGGTGGAGATACTACGGGAGGTGGCGGCCCGGATCCCGCCGGAGATCGACTGGGTGGTGCGGGTCGACGGGCACACGGACGACGTGCCCTTCGCCGGCGGGAATCCGGTCTACGCGGACAACTGGGAACTCAGTCAGGCGCGCGCGCTCTCGGTCGTACGGTTCATGACCGAAGAACTGGACTTTCCACCCGAAAGGCTGGCGGCGGCCGGGTTTGGCATGTTTCACCCCGAGAACCCGGACAGAACGCCGGAGGCTCGGGCGCAGAACCGCCGGATTGAACTGAAACTCACCGAGAAGTGAGGGAGCGCGGAGCCGGCCCGTAGTAGGGGGTCTATCCCAACAGCGTCGTTCACAGCGGCCTTGAAATCGACCGGAGCGGCGCGGAAGGGCCGGTCGCCGGCCTTTCCGGTGAGATCTTCGGTCAGGAAGACGCCGGATTCATCACTCAGAGTCAAGAGGTTGTGCGTTCTTGGGCGGGCATTGCATCGCTGTCACATTGGCGTCACACGTATTCGCTACTCCCAATGAGAACCAAACTCAGGGGAGCCCTATGACCTATCGCTTGATCTGCCTGACTTCTGCCGCCGCTCTGGCCGCGGGAGGTACTTTTGCGCAGGATATGAACTTCAACCGCATCGCGAGTTTTCCGGTCGTCGAGAACATGGCCGAGGGGGACGATATCACCCGCGAAACCTCGCCCGAGATCATCGCGGCAACCGCGGATGGCATGACGCTGGCTTACACGGACAGCCCGTTGGGTGTGTTGGGTATGATCGACATTACCGATCCCGCATCCCCTGCGCCCCTCGGGAATGTGGCACTGGATGGGGAACCGACCTCTGTCGTCATTGTGGGCGCGCGCGCCTATGTCGGGGTAAATACCTCGGAAAGTTATACCGCGCCGTCGGGGCATCTTGCCGTCATCGACATTGAGACGCGGGCCGAAGTGGGCCGCTGCGATCTGGGCGGTCAGCCCGATAGCGTGGCGATCAACGGGAATGGCAGCTTCATTGCGGTGGCCATCGAGAACGAGCGTGATGAGTATCTGGGCGATGGGCGTGTCGGGCAGATGCCTGCGGGCACGCTTGCGATGATTGATCTGGCGGAGAATACGGCGCAGTGCGACACGTACCGCACGACGGATCTGACAGGCCTTGCAGATGTTGCCCCGGAAGATCCCGAACCTGAGTTCGTGGATATCAACGGGCAGGACGAGGTTGTCGTCACCCTTCAGGAGAACAACCACATCGTCGTGGTATCTCGGGCGGGCGCGATCCTGAATCACTTTTCTGCCGGGGCGGTTGATCTGGAGAACGTGGATACGGCTGAAGAGCGGGCGCTGACCTTTGACGGCACGCTGACCGCGGTGGTTCGTGAGCCGGATGCCGTGAAGTGGATCGGTGACGATCACTTCGTCACGGCGAATGAAGGCGATATGGATGGCGGATCCCGCGGTTTCACGATCTTCCGGCAGGACGGGACGGTTGTTTATGAAAGCAACCTCGGCTTCGAATATGCCGTGGCGCAGATCGGGCATTACCCGGAGCGTCGGTCGGGCAACAAAGGGGTTGAGCCTGAATCGGTGACGGCAGGCACCTTTGGCGGCACGCCGATGTTGTTTGTGGGCGCGGAACGTTCGTCGGTCGTCGGAGTGTATGACATCACCGATCCAACGAAACCGAAGCTGAGGCAGCTTCTACCGTCTGGCGTTGGCCCGGAAGGCTATGTCACGATCCCCGAGCGAAACCTCTTGGTTTCCGCGAACGAAGCGGATCTGATCGAGGATGGTGGCGCAAGGGCTCATGTGATGGTGTTTGAGTACCAGGCCGCACCCGCCTCTTACCCACACCTGACAAGTGTGGGGATCGAGCATGAGAATGGCGCGCCGGTTGGCTGGGGTGCGATCTCTGGCATGGTCGCCGATGCCGATGGCATGATCTACGCGGTGAATGACAGCTTCTATGCATTGCAGCCGTCGATCTTCAAAATTGATCCAAGCCGGACACCGGCGCGGATTGTGGATGTGACCCGCGTGACGCGGGGCGGCTTCCCGGCCCAGAAGCTCGACATGGAAGGGATTGCCCTTGATGGCAACGGTGGTTTCTGGATCGCCTCGGAAGGACGGACGGACCGGGTGGTGCCGCATGCGATCTATCACGTGGGAGCCAATGGTGAGATCAAGGATGAGATCGGCCTGCCGCCAAAGCTGATGGCGGTTGAGCGGCGGTTTGGCTTTGAGGGCATCACCAAGGTGGGCAACACCCTTTGGATGGCCGTGCAGCGGGAGTGGAAGGACGACCCGGAAAACCACGTGAAGCTCGTGGCCTATAACCTTGAAACCGAGGAATGGGGTGCGGTGCATTTTCCCAAGGCTGACCCCGAAACCGGTTGGGTCGGGCTTTCAGAGATCGTGGCCCATGGCGATCATATCTATGTCGTTGAGCGGGACAATCAGCATGATTTCCGGGCCGCGACAAAGAAGATCTACCGCATCCCAGCTGCCGAAATGCGGCCCGCGCCGCTTGGCGGGCCGCTTCCTGTGGTTTCAAAGGAATTGGTGCGGGATCTGTTGCCTGATCTGACCTCAACCGGTGGCTATGTGCTCGATAAGGTGGAAGGTCTGGCGATCCAGGCGGACGGCACGGCTTGGGTGTCGACAGACAATGACGGGGTTGATGATCACTCCGGCGAGACGATGTTCTTCTCGGTTGGGAAAATGTAAGCGTTCACTGAGTGCAGAGTACTGACGGCGCTCCCCGAAAAGGGGGGCGCTGATCTTTTTCCCGCTCTTGCCAAGGCAGCCATACCGCTGAGATCAGAGGATCGCAAATTCACATTATATTGGGTAGTTGAACGCGTCGAGCCTCTTGCACAATTATCGCGATTCCCGCGGCCGTGGCCAGCCTTCGGCGTCCGCCGGGGTGCCGGAACCGGGGGTCTATCCCAACAAAGGTCCCAAAAGTCCCACAGAATTTCCTGCATAGGGCTGATGTGACGGGATTTTCGGCGTTTCGGCGTCTCCCGAGGGCGATAACTGGCGTACCGCCCACGGCCCCCTGACTGAGGCATGAATATCCTTGTGTGGTGAGGATCAACTTGGCCCCGCTTCGGCGGGGTCCTTTTTTGACCTGCCTGTTCATTGAATTTTGATATCAACGCTGCAATCTATGATATCAAACCGCTGGAGACCCGATCATGGGCGACATGACAGTTAGAAATATCCCGGAAGATCAGCATGTTGCGCTGAAACGGATTGCGCGCTCCAACAGCCGCAGCGCCGAAGCCGAAGCACG
>JAPOUP010000220.1 GCA_026708635.1 Rhodobacter sp. | reverse complement strand
TCCGGTGCGCCGCCGAAGGAGACGGTGGACCTGTCCGGTAGGGTGACCTTCAACGTGGTGGTTTTGCCATCGAAGGTAACTTCCGTTAGGGCTGCGGGATCGGACGCCGGGGTCTGTGCGGCGGAGAGCGCCGAGACAATCTGGGTGATGTTTTGGGTGCGGGTGGTCTCGAGGGTTTTCTGAAGATCCTCCGGGGTGTCGGGATCGGATGAACCACAGGCGGTCAGCGTGGCGGAGAGGCCGATTACGGTCAGTCCCAGTATCCGTTTCATGATATCTCCTCCTTTCATCAGTTCTGTGATTATGTTCCTGTACAGCGTCTTTTGGGCATCAGTGCAAAAGCAAGCGTATTGACTGGGTTTCGGAAAGGGGCAGAATCCTACGTTGAAGGGTTCCGCTGGGAATCGTGTAAAATTACATGGATTCACATACCACGATTGAAGCTTGATCCCCAACCCTGTATGCTTCGGCTCGGCTGACGGATCACCCCCCCCGAATCCAGCAAGCGGAACGGGCTGGCTCCCCTGCAGGTCAGTCCCGCCCTCGCCTCAACATCGCCGATGTGGCGGGGATGGGAGCGGCACGGCGGTGGGTATGGCGGAAGTCGATGAACGGATATGACCTTGATCGGCAATTCATGGGTGACGGGATTTCCGGGTAGATGGCGGAGGCCGCGATGAGGCACAGAGCGCTAGGGCAGGACGGGCCGATGGTCCATCCCATCGGTGTCGGCGCCATGAGTTTCACCGATTTCTACGGGCCCACCACGGAGGCGGACGGCCACGCGATCCTTGACGCGGCCCTGGCGGCCGGGGTCAACCATATCGACACCGCAAACGTTTACGGAATGGGCGGTTCCGAGAGCACGATAGGAAGCTATCTCAAAGCGCGTCCTGACGCGCGCGGGCGGTTCAGTGTCGCGACCAAGGCGGCGATCTCCCGTCGCCCGGACGGCACCCGCGCCTTTGACAACACGACGGCGCATCTGGAGGCGGAACTGGACCGGAGCCTTGTCAGGATGGGTCTGGAAGCGGTTGATCTTTTCTATGTGCATCGGCGTGATCCGGACATCCCGATCGAGGAGGTGACCGAAACGCTTGCGGGACTCGTCAACAAGGGAAAGACGCTCGGAATAGGTTTCTCGGAGATCGCGCCCACCAGTCTGCGCCGCGCCCACGCCGTGCATCCGGTCGCCGCGGTACAGTCGGAATATTCCCTGCAGACGCGTCTGCCTGAACTGGGGCTTATCCAGACCTGCGCCGAACTTGGTGTGGCGCTTGTGGCCTTTTCCCCGGTCGGTCGATCGTTACTGACCGACGCGCCGCTTTCGCGGGAGGCTATAGGCGAAATCGGGTTTCTCAACTCCAATCCAAGGTTTATGGAACCCAACCATTCAGCCAATATCGCCGCGACATCCGGGTTCCGTGCGCTCGCGGCCGAGATGGGTGCGTCCGCCGCGGGTCTGGCGGTCGCCTGGGTACTGGCAAAGGGCGATCATGTCATTGCCATACCGGGCACGCGTTCGGTTCCGCACTTTAACGAATTTCTCGACGCGACCCGACTGGTTCTCGGGCCGGAGGAAATCGCGGCGATCGAGTCCGTTCTGCCTGCCGGCTGGTGCCACGGAGACCGCTACTCCGATGCGCAGTGGGTCGGTCCCGAGCGATATTGCTGAACTTTCCCGGTCCCGCGCAGGAGTGTGCGCTAGCGAAAGAAGTGTGACCGGTAGCGTGGAAAATCGACCCAGATTTGTGTGGGATGGCTCCGCACCCACCCTGAGGGTGTAGCCCAGCCTGGTTGGTGATTGCTGTTCGTGGATAACAGGATGGCGTTGAGGCTCCATGTGCCAAAGGTTGCCCGATTGCCTCGAATGGCCCGCTATCGTTACTTGGCAACCAATCCGGGATACACACCACCCTGACGCCTGTATTGCAATTCGCGCGAATCGCGTCTAAATTCCCTTAAGCATTAACTTTAAACCGCCGTTGGGTATCGGAATCGAGTATGGGAAGGGTTGGGATAACCGACCCTCTTTTATCTTGTGGTTTCCCGGTGGTGAGATCCGCGGAAGACCGACGGAGACAACCGTTCGGCCAAAAACGTGAAATAGGAACCGTAACACTTGGCAAGCGCAATGATGGAGGAATTCGAAGCCCTCCTTAAAGAAAGCTTCGAGGTCGACACTCCTCGGGAAGGTAGTGTCGTCAAGGGAAAGGTCATCGCCATCGAGGCGGGACAGGCCATCATCGACGTAGGCTACAAGATGGAGGGCCGGGTCGAGCTCAAGGAATTCGCCGGTCCGGGAGAGTCGCCTGACATTAATGTTGGCGATGAGGTCGAGGTTTTTCTGGAGCGGGTCGAGAATGTGCGCGGAGAGGCCTCCGTTTCCCGCGAGAAGGCCCGCCGCGAGGCGGCGTGGAACCGAATCGAAGATGCTCATGCGGGAGATAACCGCGTCGAAGGCGCGATTTTCGGGCGTGTCAAAGGGGGCTTCACGGTCGATCTCGGCGGGGTCGTGGCATTCCTGCCCGGATCCCAGGTTGACGTACGGCCGGTTCGCGACGCCGGGCCGCTGATGGGGCTGAAGCAGCCTTTCCAGATCCTGAAAATGGACCGCCGCAGGGGAAACATCGTCGTCAGCCGCCGCGCAATTCTCGAAGAATCACGCGCCGAACAGCGCGCCGAGGTCATCAACAGCCTTTCCGACGGCCAGGCCGTGGATGGTGTTGTCAAGAACATCACGGAATATGGAGCGTTCGTCGACCTTGGCGGCGTTGACGGACTTCTTCATGTGACCGACATGGCATGGCGCCGCGTGAACCATCCCGGCGAAATCCTTTCTATCGGCGAGACGGTCAAGGTTCAGGTCATCAAGATCAACAGGGAAACCCAGCGGATCAGCCTTGGCATGAAACAGCTGCTGGAAGATCCCTGGGACACCGTAGCCGAAAAATTCCCTCTGGAGTCCGTGCATACCGGCCTGGTCACCAACATCACCGACTATGGAGCGTTTGTCGAGCTTGAGCCGGGTGTCGAGGGGCTCGTGCATGTTTCCGAGATGTCCTGGACCAAGAAGAACGTGCATCCGGGAAAGATCGTTTCGACGAGCCAGGAAGTTCAGGTCATGGTGCTGGAGATCGATCAGGCCAAGCGCCGCGTGTCGCTGGGGCTCAAGCAGACCATGCGCAATCCATGGGAGGTTTTCTCGGAAACGCATCCACAGGGTTCCAGAATCGAGGGTGTCGTGAAGAATATCACCGAGTTCGGGCTGTTCATCGGTTTGGACAACGACATCGACGGCATGGTCCACCTGTCTGACCTGTCCTGGGACCAGCGTGGAGAGGAGGCCATAAAGAACTACCGAAAGGGTGACGTCGTTCAGGCAGTGGTCACCGAGGTGGATCTGGATAAGGAGCGCATCTCGCTGTCGGTGAAGGCGATCGGCGATCCCTTTGTCGAGGCGACGGAGGGCATAAAGCGAGGGGCGGTGATCACGGTTACCGTTACCGAGATCGAGGATAACGGCATCCACGTCAAGTTCGAGGATACAAAATCCTTCATCCGGCGTACGGACCTTTCGAGGGACCGGTCCGAACAGCGCCCCGAGCGTTTCCAGGTCGGCGACAAGGTTGACGCGCGCGTCACGGGCATCGACACAAAGGCGAGACGGCTGGGCCTGTCGATCAAGGCGCGTGAAATCGCCGAGGAGAGGGAAGCCGTCGAGCAATACGGTTCCTCGGATTCAGGCGCGTCACTGGGAGATATCCTCGGAGCCGCGCTTAGAAAGGGTGACGACGAAAAGTCATAGGCGGGGCTGGGAACGGATCGGCCGGCTCCGGGACAGGCCGGCCGCCCGTTTTCGGATCGGCGGACGGGAAGTCGAACGAACGCGCCAACGGGTGTAGTTCAACTTTGTTGGTCAGGCGGCGATGGCCTGATTCGCCCGCCACTC
>JAPOUP010000118.1 GCA_026708635.1 Rhodobacter sp. | reverse complement strand
ATTCAGCGGTTCCCGCTAACGGACTTTCCGGCTAGCTCGCGGACGGTCCAGCGGTGAGGTATGGGCCGGGCGGGTGCCCGGTTTCAGCATAAAAGGAATTCGGCGAATAGCGGGATCGGGTTGGGTCGTGCGTGTTCCGCGCGGACACGGGCGTCGTGCGCGCTAATCGGATCGGGGACATGGTCAAAGCACTCGTGCACCACGCGAGGCATGAGCGGAATCGACATATGTGCCGAAAGGAATCGTAACTACTCACCCTTTTTCACAAAATGATGTTTGGCGTCTGATCGTGTGTGGCATGCCACCCGGGAGATGCGTGACGGGGTGAGTGCCGTGGCCTGTGCGCCGCAGTCGACGACCCGCGGGAAGCTGGACGAGGCCGCGTTCCGGCGGCCGCACCGCGGGATCCTCGCCAATACCCCTGAGGCCTCGCCATGGAAGGGCCGCAGGATCCTGGCCGTCGACGGCTCGAAGATCGCCCTGCCGAGGGAACTCGCGGACCACGGCTACCGCGTCCCGGACGGCGCTCACTACCCCCAGGCGATGGCCATCGCCCACCGGGAGCGCGGGCTGCACTTCGTCTTCCGCATAAAGCGCAACGCCAACCCCGCGTTCGACGCCTTCATCGCCTCGGGCGAGACGGAGCGCACCGTGACCCTCGACCCGCCGGTTCTCCAACCGCTGCGACGGCGACCTCAACGCCGGCGGCGGGGAGGACGGCCTGCCCGCCATGCGGGCGAACTTCCGGAACGGCCCGCGCCTCGTTGGCAGGGAGACCGGGGCCCTCTTCCTCAGACAGGCCGGCGCGGTCAGGCGGTCCGTCGCCCGGATCATGGCCGGGCTGTCGCGCTGCCTCCAGCGGGAGAGACCCGGACGCAGCTACCCGCGAAGGTCCATGCGGCCAAGGAGCAAGTGGCAAAACCGTCAAGCCGCCTCACCTGACACGCCCAACCGCTCCCGATACAGGCCCCGGTGCCCCGGCGGACGCCGGGGACTGGCCACGACCGCCGGAATTGCGAAAATTGTGCAAGAGGCTCGTATAATCAACGCGACCCCGAGTTTGACTTGCCGTGTTTAGGGCGTATACTCCCTTATGCGTTCGCAATCTCATGACGACCCGGCTACCGGGCCACGCCGCCCTAGCCAACGGAAAGGAGTCCAAAAATGAGCGTAAATCAGAAGACCGCGTCCGCGTTCTCGGCAGTCGTTCTCGCAACCGGAGTTGCCGGTGCCGCTCTGGCATCCGACCTCCCGGCGACGGAATTCGACTATGTCGGAACTTGGGGAGCTCTTTCGCTATTCAACAAGGTCGAGCGACCCTTCTGGGAAGAGGCCATCCCCAAACGTTCCGGTGGAGCGATCTCGGTGAAAGTTCAACCGTTCACAGAAATGGGCCTTAAAGGCGGCGAGATACTGAGGCTTCTGCGCAATGGCGTTCTGGACGTGAGCGCCACGCTTCTCTCCTATGTCGGCGGCGAGGTGCCTGAGGCGGAAGCCATTGATCTAGCCGGGATAACCCGCAACATCGATGACGCGCACAGGATTTCGGACGCTTACAAGCCCGTTCTCGCCGAGGTGTTCGAGGAACGCTACGGGGTGAAGCTGCTAGCCATTATCCCCTACCACGCCCAGATCGCCTACTGCCGTCAGCCCATCGCCAGTATTGCAGACTTCGATGGACTGAAGGTGCGTGCGTCAGGCAGATCCCAAGGAGACATAATCGAGGCACTTGGCGGAATCCCCGTAGGCATGGCGTTCGGCGAAGTCGTGCCAGCGCTCGAAAAGGGTGTCGTGGACTGCGCGATCACAGGAGCGCTCAGCGGAAACCTCGCCAAGTGGCATCAAACCACTACGCATCTCTATCCTTTGCCGATCAGCTGGGCGATCACTTTCGTCGCCGCAAACGGCGATTTCTGGAACGGTCTTGATCCATCCGTTCAGGCGTTCCTGGAGACAGAGATTGACGCTTGGGAGGATTCGGCTTGGGAATCCGGACGGTCCGAAACGAATGACGGCATCTCCTGCAACACCGGAGGCCCCTGCGTTGACGGCAACGTCGCGTCGATGACCTTAATCCCGGTGCAGGACAGCGACTACGTCAAAATCCGCGATATCATGGCGGATGTGGTTGTACCTCGCTGGGCCGAGCGCTGTGGGGCAGACTGCGCCAACCGCTGGAATGAGACCGCCGGTCAAGTCGTCGGCCTGAGTGCGCCGACAAACTGATCCCGCCGTGACACCGTTTCAGTTGAGGCTTCTGGCGGTCAGCCGGACACTGGTCCGCATTGCCGTGTGGGCCAGTGGTCTCATGATGTTCGCCGTCGCTATGCTAATCGGCGCCGAAGTCCTGCTCAGGAAATTTGCCGGCATCTCGACAGGAGGTGCCGACGAACTGTCGGGATACGCACTCGCGATCAGTTCGAGCTGGGCGTTTGGCTTCGCCTTGCTCCAGCGTGCCCATGTGCGTGTGGAAGCGTTCCATACATGGTTGGGCACACGGACGCGTGCCTACCTTAACTGCCTTAGCGTGCTGTGTCTGGCGACGTACGGAACGGCGCTCGCCTACTTCTGCGCCAACGTGCTTATCGACACGATCGAGCTGCGCGCGACATCGAACACCACACTTGGCGTCCCACTCTGGATTCCACAGACGTTGTGGCTGGCCGGGCTCGTGCTGTTTGCGGCGGTAGGTACGCTACTCTTCGTTCTGAGCCTGGCAATGCTGGTGCGGCGCGAATTCGAGACAGTGCAGATTCTTGTCGGTAGCCGAACCGTCAGTGACGAGATCAAGCTATCCGCTACCCCTCCGGTGGAGGCACGGTGATGCTCCATTTCTCACTGATTCTGCTATTCATTCTGATTGGCCTGTCGATCCCGGTAGCCGCGGCGCTAGGCCTTCTCGCACTTATCCTTGACGGTATTTTCTCACCAATGCCCCTATACCGGGCGATGGGCGATCTCGCATGGTCCGCTTCGACCGAATTCCTGCTCGTGGCGATCCCGCTCTTCGTGCTTATGGGCGAAATACTCCTTCGCGCCGGAATCGCCGACAAGGTCTATCGGTCCGTTTCTACCTGGCTCTCCTGGCTACCCGGCGGGCTGATGCACTCCAACATCGGCGCATGCGCCTCTTTCGCTGCGATCTCGGGCTCGACCGTCGCCACGGCCGCGACGGTCGGCACCGTCGCCATCCCGCAGATGGACAGGAATCACTACAATCGCAGCCTTTTCCTCGGAACGCTTGCATCGGGTGGAACGCTCGGCATTCTGATCCCTCCATCGATCAACATTATCATCTACGGCGCGCTCACCGACACTTCGATCCCGGAACTCTATCTCGCCGGCATCCTTCCGGGCGTTGTCCTCGCGGGCCTCTTTATCGGCACGGTACTTATCGCCTGCGCGCTGCGCCCCGAGCTGGGCGGACAGCGACACACCTATTCGTGGAACGACCGGTGGCGCAGCCTGCCCGACCTGATCCCGCCAGCACTTATCTTCATCGTGGTGATCGGATCGATATACGCCGGCTTCGCCACGCCTACGGAATCGGCCGCGTTGGGCGTGATCTGCTCGATCATCCTGGCGGCGGCGAACCGGCGGTTGACCTTAGAAATCATCAAACATTCGGTTGAGGGCGCGATGCAGACGACGGCGATGATCATGCTGATCATAGTGGCCGCCTTCTTCCTGAACCTAGTTCTGTCGACGATCGGCCTACCGCAGAAAGTTAGCGACTTCGTGACAGGGTTGGATTATTCCCCCACTATCGCGCTACTTCTCATTGTTTCACTCTATCTCGCATTGGGACTGTTTCTCGAAACGCTGACGCTAATGATTTCAACCGTGCCAATTATCGCGCCCGTCGTCTTCGCGCTGGGCTACGATCCAGTATGGTTCGGCATTCTGCTAATGCTGCTGATTGAGACGGCGCTAATCACACCGCCTGTGGGGCTCAACCTTTATGTGATTCAGGGCGTGCGGAAATCCGGACA
>JAPOUP010000086.1:2347-4025 GCA_026708635.1 Rhodobacter sp. | reverse complement strand
CGGTGGTCCCGGGCCTCCAGCTGGGTGTGGAACGGGTCGATGTCCTTCTCCGGAAACACCCGAAACCCTGAAGCCGTTCCGTTCCATGAACCGGCACCCGCGGGCCTCCCGCCTCAAAGCCTGATCGATGAGAGAAGACGTCCGTAGTCGTCCTCCCGGCGATGGATGCTGCGGCGGTACGAATAGAAACGCGCCGCATCCGAATAGGTGCAGTGACCGGTCCATTCGGCATGGGCGATTCCGGCCTTGCGGAGGCGGTACAGGCTGTATGCGGGCAGGTCGAAGCGATATCGATCTCCGGCGCCGTCCGAGAAAAACCGGGCGTTTTCGGGTGTGTCGGAAACGAATTCATCACGGAATTCCGGGCCTACCTCGTAGGCTGACCGGCTGATCGCTGGTCCGATGACGGCAACGGTCCGCGTCCTGATGGCGCCGTTCGATTCCATCGCATCGACCGTCGCCTCCAGCACACCGTTCAGTGTACCCTTCCATCCAGCGTGGGCGGCACCGACCACGCCGGCCCGCCTGTCCGCAAATAGAACCGGCTGGCAGTCGGCGGTCAGTACGCAAAGGGCGATTCCCGTCTGACATGTCACCATCGCGTCCGCCTTGGGACTTGGGCCATCCAGGGGAACCGTGACATGGACCGCGACGGCGGAATGCACCTGATGGACGTTCGCCAGCCTGTCCGGGCTAACCCGCATCGCCTTCGCGACCCGAGTGCGGTTGACCGCCACCGCGTCCGCGCGGTCCGATGACCCTGTCCCGCAGTTCAATCCCCCATACAGGCCTGATGATACGCCGCCGCGCCGGGTGAAAAAGCCATGGCGCACGCCGCGCAGCGCCTCGGAGGTGATTATCTCAAGCGTCACCGGTCCAGTCCCGGAAAGCGCGGCGCGTCCCTCGGCGTAAAGCCAAGTACCTTGAAGATGCCTCCCATTTCCTGCGGATGCGTCAGGCGGCGATGCGCCGCGATGTGTTCGTCAAGGGCGTTTCCGCGAAGGGACCCTGCGAGTCTGTTCGCCCTGGCGGTGATCCCAAGCCGTTCGAGAAAGACACCCTGTTGGGTGAGCGGGCCGTGAATTACGTCCGCGGCCGCGTCGGCCAAAGCCTCAAAGTCCACATGGGCCGAAAGGTCGGCAAGTCCCGGTTCGGCCAAGGGATCGACATTTCGATGCCCCTTGACCGCCTGTAGCGTGTCCCCGAGCGAGCGCCAGCTACCGTAATCGATCACCAGCACGGCCCCGCCGTAGCGATCCAGACGGGAAGTCACGGACGCGATCACCGTCCGCGCTGACGGACGTAGCTCCACGACATCCCCCTGCCGGGTATCGGCCGTGCGCCGCTCCAGGTCCGCCGACGGCACCGTTTCGCCGAGACCAAAGGCAAGCGCGCCATCTCGCAGGCCGATCAAGCGCTCACGCCAACCGGAGTCTGTGCGGACGAACTGGTGGATCGGAAGAGCGTCGAAAAACTCGCTCGCTATCAGGAAGAGGGGTGCGTCCGGAAGGTCGGAGACGCTCGCGAGCCATGTAATCCGCTTCGCGTCCAGTTTCCGGCTTTGCAGCCCGCGCATGGATTCGGAGGCTTCGATCAAATGGACCCGGGCGGCGTCCAGGAAACCCGCGACACCCCTGGACGCGCGCAGGATGTCGGCCATGCACGTACCTCGACCGGG
>JAPOUP010000086.1:0-1924 GCA_026708635.1 Rhodobacter sp. | reverse complement strand
AAGCGCGCCGCGCCGTACCCCGCGAAGAACGCTCCGGAAATCGCCCAGGGTGACTTCAGCCAGCCGCGGCGAAAGGCGAGAACCAGCAGCAGCAGCCCCAGCAGCAGCCCTTCCAGCGCGGCCTCATAGAGCTGGGAGGGATGTCGTGCGCACGGACCGATCACGCCGGGACAGTCCTGCGCGGCCACTCCGGGGAAGATGACGCCCCACGGAAGTTCGGTCGGCCGGCCCCAGAGTTCCGCGTTCACGAAATTGGCGATCCGTCCCAGAAACAGCCCCGGCGGCGCACTGAGCGCGAGCATGTCCGAGATGCCGCCAAGTTCAGCGCCTGTGCGCCTGCTGAATATGAGCAGAACCACCACCACCCCGAGGAATCCGCCATGAAACGACATGCCGCCCTTCCATATCATCAGTATTTCGGTCGGGGCCGCGAGATAGTGGGCGGGCTGGTAGAACAGGACGTAACCCAAACGCCCGCCGGCAATGATTCCGATGATGATCCAGGTCAGCAGGTCGTCGAGCTGCTCCCGCCGCATCGGCGCCCGGGCGCGCCATATGTCCGGGCGCGAAAGCGCGCGGGCGGCGATGAACCATCCGATAAGTATCCCGACGATGTAGGCAAGCGCGTACCAGCGAAGCGAAAATCCGGCGCCGCCGATTTCGATCGTGAAAATCTCGGGCGAGACGTTCGGAAATGGAATCGCTGCCAGCATGAGTGCACCCTTGGTCACGGCGTGTGGCTCGAGTCAACCTTGCGCATGGATTTTGGCGCGTTCATACTTAAAAACGGGAATAAGGAGGTACGCGATGCAGACGCGCGGCAGGATATTCGATGACCTGGGCCAGTTGATGACCAATGCGGTGGGCGTTGCGCAGGGTGCCAGGGAAGAGGCCGAGGCCGCCATGAAGGGATGGGTCGACCGATGGCTGGCCGACCGTGATTTTGTTACCCGCGAGGAGTTCGACGCCGTTCAGGCCATGGCCCGCAAGGCACGCGAGGAGAACGAAGCGCTGCGGGCGCGGATCGAGTCCCTGGAGGCTTCGGTTGACAGGAAGACCTAGCCACGGTTCGGTCCGCGCGCGGATTGCCGCCGCTCCGGGACCTGGCCCGGTTCCGCCGGGGAGCGCGGGGGCGGTGGAATGACCGTCACGATCGCCACCTGGAACATCAATTCCGTCCGGCTCCGCGAAACGATCGTGCTCAGGCTCCTTAAGGAGGAAGCTCCGGATATCCTGTGCCTGCAGGAATGCAAGTCGCCGGTCGAAAGCATTCCGACCGAAAGGTTCCGGGAACTGGGTTACGGTTACATGGTCGCCCGTGGACAGAAAGGATACAATGGCGTCGCGGTACTGTCGCGGCTGCCGATCACTGACGTGGGAGACCTCGACTTCGCGGGCCTTGGCCATGCCCGTCACGTTGCCGTAAGTTTGGAGAACGGAACGGTCCTGCACAATTTCTACGTCCCGGCCGGCGGCGACGTGCCTGACAGGACGCTGAACCCGAAATTCGGCCAGAAGCTCGACTATATCGTCGGGATGCGTGACTGGTTGCTGGACCAGCGGCCGAAACGGTCGATCATGCTCGGTGACTTCAACATCGCACCGCGGGAGGATGACGTCTGGAACCACAGGCAGTTACTCAAGGTGGTCAGTCACACGCCGATTGAGGTTGACCATCTCGCCGAAGTGCGGGAGGCGGGTGGTTGGGTTGACATAACGCGGCGGGACATTCCCGAGGGGAGGCTCTACAGCTGGTGGTCCTATCGCTCGCCAAACTGGGACGCGGCGGACAAGGGGCGCCGCCTTGACCATATCTGGGCCACGGCGGATATATCCGCCGCGTTTCATTCCAGCCGCATCCTTCGCGATGCGCGGGGATGGGACAGGCCCAGCGATCATGCGCCCGTATTCGCCACTTTTGATC
>JAPOUP010000091.1 GCA_026708635.1 Rhodobacter sp. | reverse complement strand
GAGCGGAATTCTGGCAGCGGAAACGGAGTGCGCCGGAACCGTCAGCAACGCTTTCCCGAAGCGTCGAATCTCATCTCGTCCGCAGGGTCCCAGTCCAGCCCCACCTCGGTGCCCTCCCGTGGAATCCCGGATGCCGCGTCCTGCCGGACGGTGACCTGCGTACCGTCAGCGCATTTCAGGTGCACGAGCGTCTCCGCGCCGAGTGCTTCGGAATAGACCGTGCGGGCTTTCAGGCTGCCGCCCTCGGAGAGCCGGGTGTGCTCGGGCCTTACGCCGATCTTGGCGCCGCCCGGTCTGTCCATGAGCTCCGCGGGAAGGAAGTTGGTCGGCGGCGACCCGATGAAGCCCGCGACGAATTCGGTCGCCGGATTTCCGTAGACCTCCAGGGGGGCGCCAACCTGATCCGCGACGCCACCGTTCATCACGATCATTCTGTCCGCCATCGTCATGGCCTCGACCTGGTCGTGCGTAACGTATAGCGCCGTGACTCCCAGCTCACGCTGAAGCGCCTTGATTTCCAGCCGCATCTGCACACGAAGCTTGGCGTCTAGATTCGACAGTGGCTCGTCGAACAGGAAGACGGCGGGCTTGCGCACTATGGCACGCCCCATGGCCACGCGCTGGCGCTGGCCGCCGGACAGTTCGCGGGGCTTGCGCTGAAGGTAGGGCTCCAGCTGCAGGAGCCTCGCCGCCTGCGCAACGCGCTCCTTGATGTCGGCGCGCGGCGTCTTCGCGATCTTGAGCCCGTAGGCCATGTTGTCGAAGACCGACATGTGCGGATAGAGCGCGTAGTTCTGGAAGACCATGGCGATGTCACGGTCCATGGGCTCCTGGTCGTTGACCCGACGCCCGCCGATCCGGACATCGCCGCTCGTGACGGTCTCAAGCCCGGCCACCATCCTGAGAAGCGTGGACTTGCCGCAGCCCGACGGCCCCACGATGACGATGAATTCCCCGTCCGCGACATCGATCGATATGCCATGGATGACGTCTGTCTTGCCGAAGGACTTCCGCACGTTGTCGAGCATGATCGTTGCCATCTTCTCACTTCTCGCTTTCCACAAGCCCGCGGATGAAGAGTCTTTGCATCCCCACGACCACCATCACCGGCGGCACCATCGCAAGGATGGAAGTTGCCATGATCACTGGCCAGTCCGCGATGTCGTCTCCGGACGGGAACATCCGTCTGATGCCCATGACAATCGTGTTCATATCGGGATCCGTGGTGATCAGAAGCGGCCAGAGATACTGGTTCCAGCCGTAGATGAACAGAATCACGAAGAGCGCGGCCACGTTTGTCCGGCTCATCGGCAGGAGGATGTCCAGAAAGAACCGCATCGGTTTCGCTCCGTCAACGCGCGCCGCCTCGGCAAGTTCGTCCGGCACGGTCATGAAGAACTGGCGGAACAGGAAAGTGGCGGTGGCGGACGCGACCAGCGGCAGGATAAGGCCCTGATAGCTGTTCAGCATCCCGAAGTTCGCTATGACCTCGTAAGTCGGCACGATCCTGACTTCGACGGGCAGCATCAGCGTAAGGAAAATCAGCCAGAAGAAGAACCGCCGCCCGGGAAAACGGAAGTAGACGATGGCGAAGGCGGAAAGCAGGCTGATGACAATCTTTCCAACCGCGATCCCGACCGCCATCACCAATGAGTTCAGCAGCATTGTCGACACGGGCGCATTGATTCCAGAGGTGAGGGCCCGGACGTAGTTCTCCAGGAACCGGTCGCCGGGCAGAAGCGGCATCGGTGGACGGACGATGTCCTGATGCTCCACCGTCGACGCGACGAAGGCCAGCCATATCGGGAAAAATATGAAGGCGATGCCCAGGATGAGGCCAAGATGGACCAGCCAGTGTCCCGTGCCGCGCCTCTCCACCATGCCATCCCGCTCGGCCATCAGTAGTGCACCCTGCGTTCGATGTATTTGAACTGAATGACCGTCAGAAGGGAAACGATTGCCAGGAGAATCACGGATTGCGCGGCGGAGGAGCCGAGGTCCTGTCCGACGAATCCGTCGGCGTATACCTTGTACACCAGGATCGTCGTGGCCTGCTGGGGCCCTCCGGAAGTGATCGTGTGGATTACGCCGAACGTCTCGAAGAACGCGTAGATGACGTTCACGACCAGCAGGAAGAAGGTCGTGGGAGAGAGAAGCGGAAAGACGACCGTCCGAAACCGCGTCCAGAAGCGCGCCCCATCTATCGCGGCGGCCTCGATCACCGAGCGGGGGATCGCCTGAAGCCCGGCGAGGAAGAAGAGGAAGTTATAGCTGATCCGCCCCCAGGCGCTGGCGATCACGACAAGACCCATCGCCTCGCCCTCGTTCAGGACATGGTTCCAGTCATATCCCAGCAGGCCGAGATACCAGGTCACCACGCCAACGCGGGTGTTGAACATGAACAGCCAAAGCACCCCGGCGACCGCCGGCGCGACGGCATAGGGCCATATCAGAAGCGTTCGATAGGTGCCGGACCCCCTGACAAGGCGGTCCGCCAGCACGGCGAGGTAGAGCGCCACCCCCATTGATACGACGGTCACGAGAATCGAGAAAACGGCCGTCGTGGCGAATGAGGCGCGGTAGTAGCGGTCCGACAGCAGGAACTCGAAATTTCCCAGCCCTACCCATTGCATGGACAGCCCGAACGGGTCGGGAATGAACAGGGACTGCCAGATCGCCTGGCCCGCCGGGTAGAAGAAGAAGACTGCCGTGACCAGAAGCTGCGGTAGGACGAGCAGGATCGGGAGCCAGACTCCCTTGAAGTTGACGCGCTTTTCCATGGCCCATTGGCTGGCTGCCCCGAATGGTCACGGGGCAGCCGCCATGCCAGCTAGCGGGACGCCTGCTCGAAGCGACGCAGAAGCACGTTACCCCGCTCCACGGCGCTGTCGAGAGCCGCCTGCGCGTCCTTGTCGCCGGACCACACGGCTTCCAGTTCCTCGTCGATAATGCCGCGGATTTGGTCGAACGATCCGAGCCGAAGACCCTTCGAGTTCGCTGTCGGCTCTTTCGCCGTCATCTGGATCACCGCTATGTCGGTACCCGGGTTGGCTTCGTAGAAGCCCTGGCTCCTGGTCAGTTCCCCCGCCTCGGACGTAATCGGCAGATAACCGGTGTCCTGATGCCACTTGGCCTGGATCTCGGGGCTGGAAAGGAAGTTCAGGTAAGCCGCGACACCCCTGTATTCCTCGTCGCTCTGGCCTTCCATCACCCAAAGCGAGGCGCCGCCAATGATGGTGTTCTGGGGCTCGCTGACGAGAGCCTCCCAGTATGGCAGGGGACGCACTTCAAACTCGAACTCGGCTTCGGAGCTTATGCCCGCGTATCCCGCGGACGACTCCGTGAATAACGCGCACTCGCCGCCGCGGAAGTTCGCGCCGCCCTCGTTGCGACGACCCGCGTAGATGAACTTTCCGTCTTGCGCCCAGCCGCCCATCGCGCCGATATGCGCGACTTGGGCCGCGCCGTTGAACGCCAGTTCGGTGTCGGTCCCGGCGAAGCCGTTGTCCTTCGTGGCGAATGGCGTGTCGTGATAGGCCGAGAAATTCTCCAGATGAATCCAGCTCTGCCATGCAGTGGTCATCGGGCAGTCAACCTCGGCCGCCTTCAGGTCGTCCAGAACGGCACCGACCATTTCCCAGGTCGAGAGATCGATGTCCGGATCGATGCCGGCCTCGCGCAGCTTGTCCCGGTTGACCCAGAGAACCGGGGTCGAGGAGTTGAAGGGCAGCGAAAGCATGTTGCCGTCGGGCGAGGTATAGTAACCCTTGACCGAACCGATGTACTTCGACTGGTCGAAGTCCGCGCCCGCGGCGGCCATCACTTCGTAAACCGGCTTCACCGCGCCCTTGGCACCCATCATCGTGGCGGTGCCGACCTCAAAGACCATGAGTATGTCAGGCTGCTCGCCCGCGCGGAAAGCCGCGATCCCGGCGTTCAGGGTTTCGGAGTAGTTGCCCTTGTGGTTGGCCACGACCATGAAATCGGACTGGGAGCCGTTGAAAGTGTCCACCTGCTCGGCCACCAGATC
>JAPOUP010000256.1 GCA_026708635.1 Rhodobacter sp. | reverse complement strand
GTATAGGTTTTGACCTTGCTCATGATGGAGGGTTCCTATGAGATTTGAAATTTATGGGGGTTTTCCGGAAAAAACCGCCCGGCCGCGGAGTTCTGCAAGAGGCTCATCCTTTATACCGTCAAGGCAGTTTATGGTCAGCGTAAATTTGCCGAAGGGTAAGCTTGCTGACCTTACCTGTGGCGGTAAGCGGCAGTTCCTCGACGAGAATGATGTCGTCGGGCACCTGCCATTTCGGCAACCGTTCCTCCAGATATGCGCGGATTCCGTCCGGTTCCGGCCTATCGACGGACGGAACCGCAACGAGAACGGGCCGCTCACCCCACTTCGGATGCGGCAGGGCGATGACCGCGCAGTTGGCGACATGCGGATGCGCCATCGCCAGATTCTCGACATCCAGGGAACTGATCCACTCACCGCCGGACTTTATCAGATCCTTGGAGCGGTCCCTGATATTCAGGAAACCGTCGGACGATATGGATGCCACGTCACCGGTGGAGAACCATCCTTCCCCGTCAAACGCCGCGGCGCTCGCCTCCTCGTTATTGAAATAGGCCGAAACAACCGTCGGACCGCGCACGAAGAGTTCGCCGGTCGCCTCTCCATCGTTTGGCTGGCGCCTGCCCTCCCCATCGACGACTTTCAGGTCGATCATGAAGGCCCGACGCCCCTGCGTTGACTTGAGCCGAAGCCGCTCCCGGGCCGGAAGCGAAGTCTGTTCGGGCGACAGGAAGCCGAGCGTGCCGATCGGAGACATTTCGGTCATTCCCCAGGCGTGGCAGACGGATACGCCCAAATCCTCAAATCCCTTGATGAGTGACGTGGCCGCCGCTGCCCCCCCGATAACGACTTCCTCGAGCCCGGCGGGCTTGCGACCCCGCTTTCCGATCTCCTCCAAGAGACCGAGCCAAACCGTCGGAACGCCCCATGCGGCGAACACCTTCTCCGTCTCCATAAGGTTCCATAACGACGGGCCGTCGAGTCCCGGCCCGGGCATAATCAACGAAGTGCCGGTCAGGGGCGCGGCGTGGGCCGCTCCCCAGGCATTGGCGTGAAACAGCGGAACCACCGGCAGGAGACGCCTGCCCGCGCGTAGCGAATTCTGCATGGAGACGCCAACAATGAGCGAATGCAGCACCAGAGAGCGATGCGTGTAAAGCGCGCCCTTTGGAACTCCTGTCGTTCCCGACGTGTAGCAAAGGCCGGCCGCCGTGTCCTCGTCGAAATCCGGCCAGCCGAAATCATCGTCTTCCGACGCCAGCAGTTCCTCATAGCAATGCACGTTAGCCAACGAGGTCCGCGGCATGCTCGCCGCGTCGGCCAGAATGACATAGCGCAGCCGGTCGGGCAGCCGCGACCGTAGCTTTTCGACCAGTGGAACGAAAGTCAGGTCCAGAAACACGACCCGATCGTCCGCGTGACTGACGATGTATGCCAGCTGCTCGGGAGACATGCGTGGATTTAGCGTATGGCAGACGGCGCCGATTCCCGGGATGCCGAAATACAGTTCCATGTGCCTGTAGCCGTTCCATGCAAGGGTCGCGACCCGGTCTCCGGGGCCGATGCCCATGGTCCGAAGCGCCTTCGCGAGTCTTCTGCAGCGCGCGGCCATTTCCGCGTAGGATTCCCGATGTATATCCCCTTCGACAGTGGACGAGACGATCCCGGCGGTACCATGGATTTCTTCGGAGTAGGTAAGAATGTCCGCGACACGAAGCGGCCGGTCCATCATCATTCCGCGCATCGGAGACACCTTTCAGCTTGCGATATCCTGCCAGAATTCCCCACGGCGGGTGCCGTTGCAAGCGCCGAAATACGAATGGTCACGATGTCCGGGTAGAATCCGGAACCGCGCCGCCCCGGCTACCTTTGTCCGCCACCCTCGCGGGAACGCGGCGCGGATCAATTGAAGGGTCGATTGTGGAACTCCGTGACACGGAATGTCGCGAATCGATCAGGCAGCGCGTCAAAGACCGACCCCGCACCCCGCAACAGTCCACATCCGTGTAGGTGATCCTATGCCAGACCTTACTCACCCCGGGCGGCGGCTGGCGGTTCGGGTGGGTGCCTGGCGGCCGCCGCGTCCCCGGCCCGGTCGGCGTCGTAGCCGCAGAGGATCCGCCGCAGGCACCAGTCCTCAGCTGGGTGAGTGGTTTCCCCCACCGCCCGGCGGACAAGATACTCCGCGAGCAGCCCGCGCGCGGTCGGACCTGTCATAGTCTCGGGCAAGGCCCATGCGTAAAACGCGTCAACGGATATCATGAGTCAACCTGTCCCCGCACAACCCGAACCGGTGGATGCGTTCCTCCCGCCGTCTATTCTGGGGCATCGTATAGTTTGTACGTTCAGCTACGCTAAGGGACAGCAACGGGAGAACGGCAGTGTGTGGGCATCAGGCAGCGTGCGTCGCTTTGTCCTTCTGCCGGAGTACTTCGAGGCCGCTCGGATCCCGATCCAGCAACAAGAGGGCACTTGTAACGGCATGGCTGACCAAAATATCGCCACTCTCGTACTTCTGAAACGCATTTGGCCCACCGCCAATCAGACGCCCCGCATCCTTCTGCGTCAGCTTCAGACGCTTGCGGATTCGACGGACAGCCTTTGGCGCCAACCGCCCTTCAACTCTCGCCTTGAGCTCGGTTAGCGCACGGTCAGACACTTTCATGTCCGAACCGTCATGGATGCTTTCGTCACTTACATGACAATACCAACCGGGCATGTCGAACGTGGCTGTCTCGCCCTTGTAGACGATCGTCATAGGCCGCGTATCTCGATACATCGGAGCCCCGGTTTCAGGGCACACGGGATGATTTTCAACCGCATCAGCCATTGTCTTTCTCCTTAAAGGACAACAACAAAAACTCACTCACAACGACCCCCGTGAACTTCACATAGAGTTCCCCCGCATCCGAGGGTACGTAGTAGACATCCTGCCACACGCGGTGATCGGCATAGGAAGTCATCGACTTCTGAAAGTCGCGTCTGTCGATGGACTGGATAACCTCAACAATCTCCGCGCTTCCAAACCCAAGCTCCGCAGCTGAGCGGATCGCCGAACCGGTCGCGTTGAGACCCCTTGCGGAACTGAAGGTCGATTTGATCGCTTCCAGGTCATAGGTTGGCTTTCGCTTTTCAGTCACGGGATCTCACATAGAACCATTATGGTGTTTTTTCAAGGGGAGCCACCTCTAATGCACGCCTCGCCACTCTGGTAGAGTGTTGAAGATTTATGCATGGGCGGTGACGCTGCGTCCCGCATCTTCCTTGCTTCGCATTCGCATTCTCCATTCACCGGCCCGAAGCCGCAGGAGGTATCGTATAGTTTGGAGGTTATATACTTAAGTCACAAGAAATGAAATTAATTGTAAAGAATCAGAATGTTATGCTTCAATCACTATCCACGTGCGAATATTGTTTATGTTGTTGATTGCATGATGTAAATCAAGAAATTTGTGACTTAAGTATATAAGCCCCATAAATATGGACGTGCTCTGGGAGATTTTCAACGGGCAGATGGCAGCAGGCTTTCCGGATTCCTGCTTGAAAATGCACTGGGCGTGAAGTATGAAAGAATAGCAACTTGATCATTCGCAGGATGAAAAAGGTGAACATCATGAAAAGACTTTTGACATTGACACTATCCTCCATGATGTTGCTTGCCGGTTCCGGCACGGCATCGGCTCACCACGTCTCACTGTGCGAATACTGGCACGGTGCCGCTAAAACTAGTTGTACATCTGCATTTGAAAGTAGCCATGCAGGCAAGAACGGCTGTGAAATTATAAAGGGCACGCCGCTCTGGTCTGACCGGGCTGGAAATGCGGTTCATCATGAACTGGACGATAACCAGATAGAGCGCCTTGCGGTCATGAAGGAAAACTATGGACATTTTTGCGGTTGTAATATCGAAATAAGATGTCAATTTATACAATATACTGATTCTGATTACTACAGGTTCGCGATCACCAGGTACAGGAATTGGGGATGTACTAGAACTTTAGAAGTACTGCGGTCGATGACATTTAACTCCGGCCATTTGACTCCGAGTTGCAAGGATTGA
>JAPOUP010000128.1 GCA_026708635.1 Rhodobacter sp. | reverse complement strand
CTGTAAAAAACTGTCCCTCGCCAGACTCCTGCGGTCGCTCCGGCGAACCGGGCAACCCCCGGCTCCGAACCCAGCGCCGGCACCGCTCCCGGCATCAGCGCCGCCCCCGCCGTCGGTGCGGGGACAGCGCTGCCAAGTTCGGGCTGCGTGGCCGATCGCGCAAGGGAAGCGGTGCTTGACGTTGGGGGCCCTTACGGAAGGGACCTGAAGCTGTCACTGTAGGCCAAAGATACCCCTGGTGTAAGCCAGAACTTGGCTGGGCCGCGTTAATGCCCGCGTCGCCGCAAACGCCTTGCGCCGGCACCGCGACTGGTTCAGTCTGGAGCCTAGGAATACAGGGAGGGCATCCATGCCTGTCAAGAACCGCTTCGCGGAGCTTCTGCCAGAGATTTCCGGCTGGCGTCGGGATATCCACCATCATCCCGAACTACTTTATGAAACTCACAGAACGTCGGCTCTGGTGACTGAAAAGCTCGGCGAGTTCGGTTGTGACGAGGTCGTCGGCGGAATTGGCCGGACGGGCGTGGTTGGAGTCATCCGGGGCAGGTCAACCGCTTCAGGTCGTACCATAGGGCTGCGCGCCGACATGGACGCTCTTCCGATCCAGGAGGAGACCGGGTTGGATTATGCCAGCGGAACCCCGGGCACCATGCATGCCTGCGGTCATGACGGGCATACCGCAATGCTGCTTGGCGCCGCGAAATATCTCTGTGAGACACGGAACTTCGACGGAACGGCCGTCATGATATTTCAGCCTGCCGAGGAAGGGGGTGCTGGAGGTCGTGAGATGTGTGAGGACGGGTTGATGGACAGGTTTGGCATCCACGAGGTCTACGGCATGCACAACTGGCCGGGACGGCCAGCCGGCAGTTTCGCCATACGGCCTGGCGCGTTTTTCGCCGCCACGGATGTGTTCCGGATCGATTTCGAGGGTCGGGGCGGGCATGCGGCAAAACCTCAGGAGACGGTTGATAGCGTCGTAATGGCATCTCAGGCGGTGCTGTCACTCCAGACGGTCGTTAGCCGTAACGCCGATCCGGTCGACAGGCTGGTGGTTTCGGTGACGTCATTCGAAACCTCGAGCAAGGCGTTCAACGTGATTCCATCGACCGTTACGCTGAAAGGAACCGTGCGCACCCTGAGTCCCGAAATGCGCGATCTGGCGGAGGCCCGGATCAATTCCATCTGCGACGGCACGGCCGCCGCTTTTGATGGGAAAGTCAACGTTATCTACGAGCGCAATTATCCCGTAATGTCCAATTCACCGACCGAGACGGGCTATGCCGCCGAGGCGGCCCGATCGGTCTCGGGTGACTGCGGCGACGCCAATTTAGTGATGGGCGGAGAGGATTTCGCGTTCATGCTTGAAGAACGCCCGGGTGCCTATATCCTTCTAGGTAACGGTGACAGCGCACCGGTTCATCACCCGGAGTATGACTTCAACGACGAAGCGATTCCGTCCGGATGCTCCTGGTATGCGCAGATGGTCGAGTCCCGTCTGCCGGTGATCTGAACCGGGCACAGCGGATTGGAGGATTTGCCGGTCGGGCATTCCCGCGGCAGGGCGGTCCCGGCGCCCGGTTGGCTATCCGCCTGTAAGGCTCATGTGGCGGCTGACCTGTCCGTCGACCCGCTGTCTTGAATAGTCGAAGTCATGCCCCTTGGGTTTGCGGCCGATCGCCGCGTGAATGGCGCGGACCAGAGGTGCGTCACTGTTCGGATGGTCGCGTAGGGGCAGACGCAGGTCGGCTTTATCCTCCTGGCCAAGGCACATATAGAGTTCGCCCGTGCAGGTGAGTCTCACGCGATTGCAGGACTCGCAGAAATTGTGGGTGAGTGGTGTAATGAAACCGATCTGCTGACCTGTTTCCTCAAGCCTGACATAGCGGGCGGGCCCGCCGGTCCTGTGGGCGAGGTCAGTGACGGTGTAGCGTTCCGAGAGCTTCTGGCGGATGTCCGAAACCGGCCAGTACTGGCCGAGTCGGCTTTCATTGCCGAGATCGCCCATGGGCATGACCTCGATCCACGTGAGATCCATGCCCTCCGCCGCGCACCATTCGGTCATCGAGAAAAGCTCGTCCTCATTGAAGCCTTTCAGTGCGACGGTGTTGATCTTGACCCGCAGGCCAGCCGCACGCGCCGCCTCGATGCCTTGCAGAACCTGCCGCAGGCGGCCCCATCGGGTTACGCGGGCGAACCTGTCCGCGTCGAGAGTGTCGAGCGAAACGTTTATGCGGCGCACGCCGGCCGAGTGAAGGTCCGCCGCGAATCGGTGAAGCTGCGAACCGTTGGTGGTCAGCGTAAGCTCCTTCAGCGCGCCACTTTCGAGATGGCGCGACATGGACCGGAAGAACGTGATTATATCTTTTCGCACAAGAGGTTCGCCACCGGTGACGCGGAGCTTCCGGACGCCAAGTCCGACGAAGGCCGTGCAGAGCCTGTCCAGTTCCTCAAGCGTGAGGAGCTCCCGTTTCGGAAGGAACGTCATGTTCTCCGACATGCAGTAGACGCAGCGGAAATCGCAGCGGTCGGTGACCGAGACGCGCAGATAGGTGATGGCGCGGGCGAATGGATCGACAAGCGTTGGTGCCATTTCCGCAATCTAGGAAGCAATTCGGGTCATCGCAAGCCACCTACGGGTATTGAGGATACGCTCCCGTGTAATTATGATGGCGACATGGGACGCTTCGTTTCAGTTTATTTGGCGCTATCCCTAACGCTGGCGATTGCCGGATGCGGAGGCGTGGACCTTAGGTCCGCTTCGGATCCGTCCGGCGGGACGGGTCCGGACAGCGATATGGAAATGGATTCGTCAGTGGCGGTGGCTGACGCCGTATCTTCGCTGCGGCCGGTCAATGTTCCAGCGGCGATCGAAGCCACGTTGGGAAATGGCGGCGTGTTTCTCGGCACGACGGTGGCATCGCTTGGCGATCCGAGTAGAGCCGGTCTGTGGGTCAAGACACCGCTTGTCGGCGATCAGGTTCAGGGCCATGTCCATTATTCCGCCGGCAACCGCAGCGTGCGTGTGGACCTGATTCCGAGCGGCGGGGCGGCGGGCACCGGCAGCCAGGTTTCGCTGATGGCTATGCGTCTTCTGGACGCGCCGCTGGGAGATCTTCTGGAACTGGCCGTCTATAGCGAGTGAGCATGAAACGCCGGAATGCTTCGGCTCGCGGTGTGGTCTGCCTCGCCTTTCCAGATCCGCCGTCGCGCGAAACCGGCCCGGTCCGTTTCAGTGTGATATAGGGCGAGACTTCCCGAATCCCACCTTCGAGCGGTGGATGGGGAAACGCGGATTTCCCGTCCGTTGGCGTCCCGCCGACTGGTTCGCCGGGAAGGATTACTCTACGGCCCGTGTTCGAGATCGGTCTCGTCGATCTGTATCCATCATCAGCCATGGTCTACAGGCGGAACAGGGAGAGAGTCGGGATCTTCAGGATTGCGCACATCCGCAACGTGCCGTGGAACCTTCGGAACGGACCGCATTTCGGGAACTCCGACATCCTCGATCCAGCCATCAAAGGCGAATTAATGATTCCAGGTATAGGAGTCTCGAAGCGGTTCCGCTCCCGGTTGCCGCCAAAATCTCCGACAGTCACGTGGGTATCACGATGAATTTGAGACGGGCTCAGGTCCAGGTTGAACGGCGCCTATCAAAGGAATGGGGACTTAGTTTCGGTGGTAGGCGTCCTCGTATCGGGTGATGTCATCCTCTCCCAAATACGTACCGGTTTGAATTTCGATCACAACGGTCTGCGCTTCGCCCGGGTTTTCCAATCTATGCATTGCCCCAAGCGGAACATACACGGACTGATTGTTTGAAAGGAGCCGCACGGTATCATCAATCGTGACGCGCGCGGTGCCCTCGACGATCACCCAATGTTCCGACCGATGTCGATGGCTTTGAAGGCTTAGCTTGGCGCCGGGATAAACCACTATACGCTTCACCTGGAATTGCTCACCCAAAACAAGACTCTCGTACCATCCCCAAGGCCGGTATTCGCGGGGTAGCTGGGCCGCCTGTTCGACACCCCTTTCGTTTAATATGGAGACCACGTTTTTTACGCGCTGGGCATTGGATTTGTGCGCCACCAGCACCGCATCCTTCATCGCGACGGCGATTATGCCCTCCAACCCGATCCC
>JAPOUP010000320.1 GCA_026708635.1 Rhodobacter sp. | reverse complement strand
CGGGTCCGCGCCGTGGTTCAGGACGGGACCGAGGGCTACAATACGGGGGCCGGCCGCCTTTTGCCCCGGATCGTATCCGCTGTCGAAGTGGCGATGTGGGACGCGTTTGGCAAGTCGCATGGTCGAAGGGTCTGCGACCTGCTGGGCGGACAGGTACGCGAACGGGTACCCTTCTCGGCCTATCTTTTCTACAAGTTCAGGGCCCATGCCGATGGCACCGAGGATCCCTGGGGAGAGGTACTGACACCCGAACAACTAGTCGACGAAGCAAGGCGTTTCCGTGAGATCGGCGGCTTCAGGGCGATCAAGCTCAAGGCCGGTATCCTGTCGCCGGAAGAGGAAATGGCGGGCCTGGAAGCCCTGAGAGCCGCCTTTCCCGACGCACCCTTGCGTATTGATCCCAATGGCGGATGGAGCGTCGAGACAACGCTTGGCCTGCTTCCCAGGCTCGCCGGGCTGATAGAGTATCTAGAGGACCCGACCGTCGGCATCGAGGGGCATGCAAGGGTGCAGGCGGCCACCGAGATTCCCCTGGCCACCAATATGTACGTGGTCGCGCCGGAACATTTGCCGCCGGCCATCGCCTGGGACGCCTTTCGTGTCATCCTGTCCGATCACCACTATTGGGGCGGATTACGGGCCAGCCGCGAACTGGCCCGGATTTGCGAGATCTGGGGGCTTGGCCTATCAATGCACTCGAACTCGCACCTGGGCATCAGCCTTGCGGCAATGATACATCTGGCGGCCGCCACACCGAACCTGACCTATGATTGTGATACCCACTACCCGTGGCAAACGGACGAGGTTGTGGCAGAGGGGCGCTTTGGTTTCGAGGGCGGTAACCTTGCCGTCCCCGAGGGTCCAGGCCTTGGCGTAACGCTTGACCGCGACGCCCTGGCGCGTCTGCATCGGAATTACCTCGATGCGGGAGTCGTCGAGCGTGACGACGAGACGGAGATGAAGAAACACTGGCCCGACTGGAAATACGGGAGGCCCAAGTTCTGACGTCGCCGCTGAATGAACCGCATCTGATCCAGATGCACCCGGCAGACAACGTGGCTATTGTCGCGAATACCGGCGGGTTGCCGAGCGGTAGCGTTACGCCCGATGGCCTGACATTGTTGGAGCGCATTCCACAGGGGCACAAGGTTGCCCTTGGTGACATCGCGCGAGGTCAGGAAATCCGCCGCTATGACGTCTCAATCGGTACGGCCAGCCACGACTTACCGGCGGGCTCCTGGATCAACGAAGAGCGGCTGACGTTGCCCCCCGCACCCGGCATGAACCGGCTGCCCATCGCGACACGCGCCGCGCCGCTGACCCGGAAGCCCCGGCCCGCGACCTTCCTCGGATACCGGAACCCGGATGGGTCGGTCGGCACGCGGAACCTTTTGGGCATCACGAGCACGGTGCAATGTGTCTCCGGCATCCTTGCCTACGCGGTCGCGCGAATACGGGCTGAGCTATTGCCCAAGTATCCCAACGTGGATGGCGTGCTTGCGCATGATCACACCTATGGGTGCGGCGTTGCGATCGATTCGCAAGACGCCGAAATCCCCATCCGGACCCTGCGCAACATCGCGGCAAATCCGAACTTCGGCGGCGCGCTTATGGCCGTCAGCCTCGGGTGCGAAAAACTCCAGCCGTCACGTCTGTTCCCGGAACGGGATCCACTCGACCTTGTCCGGTTTCAGGACGAGCGAAACAGCGGCTTCGACGCGATCGTAACGGACATCATGGCACGGGCCGAAAACCACCTGCAACGGCTCAATCAACGCGAACGACAGCCCACGCGGGTCTCCGAGTTGGTCGTCGGCATGCAATGCGGCGGATCAGACGCGTTCTCCGGCGTTACGGCGAACCCCGCGCTCGGGGTCGCAAGCGACATGATCGTGGCGTCTGGCGGTACCACACTGTTTTCCGAAGTCACGGAAGTCCGTGACGGGATCGAGCAGTTAACCGCCCGCGCTATCTCATCCGATGTCGCGCGGGATCTTATCGACTGGCTGGCCTGGTATGACCTCTACCTGGCGAGAGGTGGCGTAGACCGCTCCGCGAACACGACGCCGGGAAACAGGGCGGGCGGGCTGTCGAACATCAGGGAAAAGGCGATGGGTTCCATAATTAAGTCGGGCAGCGCACCGATTGCCGGCGTAGTCGCCCCGGGAGCCCGGGCCGAGCGGCGGGGACTGCTCTTCGCCGCGACGCCCGCAAGCGACTTTACCTGCGGGACATTGCAACTGGCCGCGGGGGCGACAGTGCATGTTTTCACGACAGGGCGTGGCACACCCTATAGCCTTGAAGCGATGCCTACGCTCAAGATCTCGACCCGCTCGGATCTGGCGCGGCGCTGGCATGATCTCATCGACATAGACGCGGGTCCCGTCGCCGAAGGGAACGTGAGCCTGGAGGAGATGGGTCAAATCATCTTTGATCAAATCCTGGCGACCGCCTCAGGCCAGCGCACCTGGGCCGAGCGGCACGGGATCCATAACAGCCTCGCCCTGTTCAATCCGGCGCCCGTGACCTAATGCGTTCACTATTGACTGGAACCAGGGCCGCAGGGTTCGCGCGTCTCCGCGAATTATGGCTTTCTCCTCACTTTCTCAATAGGTTGCACCACCCGACGCCGGCAGCGCCCCACGCATCTGTCCCAGCAAAGCCTGGGAACCGCTCGCCAGAAGGCGCGAGTCGGAGGAAACCGTAACAAACTGGAAGCCCATCTCGATCCGCTTGAGGGCATATTCGGGCGTGCCGTTGTGACAACCCGCGACTTTGCCGTGCTCCTTGGCCTTCGCCAGAATGTATTCGATAGCTTCGGCAACCGGTTTGTCCACGTCGTCAAAGCCCGGGCGGCACCCCAGGGCCAGGGATAGGTCCGACGGACCGATATAGACGGCGTCGAGACCGGGAACGCGCAGAATGTCTTCGACATTGTCAAGCCCGTCCCGGGTCTCGATCATGGCGAAGACGGCGACCGTGTCATTCGCGTGATCGGGATAATCCGGACCGCCGTATAGCAGACCGCGAATCGGGCCAAAGCTGCGCGAGCCACGTGGCGGATAATGTGTCCACGCGACGAGGTTTTCGGCGTCTTCCACACTGTTGATCATTGGGCAGATCACCCCATAAGCGCCGGCATCCAGAGCTTTCATCAGGTGTTCAGGCGCCAGCCAGGGCACCCTAGTAACCGGAACCGTAGATGTGGTTGATATGGCCGTGAACATATCAACGGCGCACTGATAGTCGATCACGCCATGCTGCATGTCGACCGTCAGCGTATCCCAGCCCTGATGCGCCATCACTTCCGCCGAAAACCCGTTTGGAATGGCGAGCCAGCCGTTGATTGCCGCACCGCCGTTGGCCCAGATCTGTTTGAGTCTGTTCGTTCGCATTTGAAGTCCTTCCCTGTTAACTGGCACGCGGATTGGGCTTGATCAGCCCGTCTCGTGGATGCCGTCGGCACAAAACGCGCCGCCTTGGTAGATTGCGCTCACATCATCAGCCGCGGGACGTTCCTGAGACGCATCGATCTTTGCGCGGAACGCCTCGGCGTTGTCCTTGGGCCGCCAGCCAAGATAGGCAACCCCACCGTTATCCCACCAGGACGCGTCGTTGTCGGAGGCACCATAGATGATCGGGCAGCCCAATACAGGTACGCGGAAAACGCAGTCGATCAGGCTGACCAGGTCGTCATAGCTGAGCCAGGTCGACAGCATGCGGTGGTTTTTGGGCTCGGGGAATGACGAGCCGATGCGGATCGAAGCCGTCTCGATCCCGAATTTATCGTAATACATGCTGGCCAGCGCCTCACCGAACACTTTGGAGACACCGTACAGCCCATCCGGTCGCGTCGTTGACGAGGCATCGAGCCGTTCCGTTTGCCGGTGGAATCCTATGGCATGGTTGGAGCTGGCGAAAATGATCCGTGGTTTGACGGAGGATTTCCGCGCCGCCTCGTAAAGGTTGAACAAACCATCGATATTGGCCGCGCGGATCGTTTCCCATCGCGCCTCTATGGACTGGCCACCCATATGCACGATACCGTCACATCCGTCGACCATGGCTTCAACCCGGTGCCTGTCGGATAGATCGCAGTATACGATTTCCTCATGCGGAGCGGCGTCCCCAAGGTCTTTCCGCGCTGAAAGACGTATGGTTTCCGCCAAATGGGGCAGTCTCTGGCGGCAGACGGATCCCAAGCCACCGCTTGCCCCAGTGAT
>JAPOUP010000241.1 GCA_026708635.1 Rhodobacter sp. | reverse complement strand
GCCTAACCGCGCATCCGCGGTCGCGGGAGAATGCGTCAATCGAGATTCCCCGGTCTATGCCCGCCGCCGCTCAGAGTCTGGTGATCTGGCATTTCCGCGTCAGGCGCCCGACATAATCTCGGTCGCAGAGTCGGGTGGCTTCGGCGGTCACCGCCGCGCTCGCGGCGGCGACTCCGCGGACAAGGCAGTCGCTCAGCGGTTCACCCAGCGCGACTGATAGCGTGAAAGCGCCGACAAAGCTGTCTCCGGCACCAACCTTGCTGACGACCTTGACCGCCGGGCTGACGCAGTGCCAGCTTCCTTCACCGTTTGAGAGGACGGATCCGTCGGCGCCGCGCGCGACGATCACATTGGTCGCCACACCGCGCCTAACCAGCCCGCGCGCGAAGTCCGCGGTATCCGAGATCTCGGCCAGGGGACGCCCGGCCAGTTCCTCCGCTTCGGCGCTGTCCATCCTGAGGACATGGATCGCTTCATGCGGTGTCTGGGCCAGGTTCATAAGTGCCGGACCCGACGTATCCACGAAAAGCCGCGCGCCACGTCCGGAGATATGTTCGGCAAGGATCGAGGGGAATTCCTTTGCCACGCCCGGCGGCTGGCTGCCGGACAGCACGACCAGCGTTCCCTCACCCGCGGCCTGGTCTATCGACATGAGCCCGCGCGTGACGTCAATCTCTTCCCAGCTTGGTCCGGGCATGACGAAACGAAACTGCCGCTGGTTCTCCTCGTCAGTCACCGAAAGGCTCTGGCGTGTCTCGCCGGGCCCCTGGAAAGCGACCGTGGGCACGCCCTCGAGCGCCAGCAGCCGGAGAAGGTGCGCGCCGGTGGTGCCGCCGATGGCCACGAGGGCCGTTACCTGTCCTCCAAGCTGCCGTATCGCCCGCGCGACGTTTATCCCGCCGCCTCCGGGATCGACCTTTGGCTCGGAGCATCGCAGCTTAAGTTCGGGGATGACACGCGGCGAGGTTATGGCGTAGTCGACCGCTGGATTCAGCGTAATGGTCAGAATGTCGTGTTTCATGCATTCGATACCGCGTATTTCGGGAAACGCGTCAACATAACCAGAAAACAGCCCGAAAGCACGAAGAACAGACCGAGAGCGATGATGTAGGCGATGACTGTCGGCATGCCGGAAGCCGACGGGTCAAGGAAGAAATACGGAAAATTACCGTCCACGAACCCGCGCAGAAGCGCGTAGAGGCAATATACGAGCGGCCAGACTGTCCAGACCAGCGGGTCGAGATAGCTCATGCCATGTTTGGGGCAATAGGCGATCCAGACGGCGATACAGCCGACCGGGACCAACGTGTGAAGCCCGAAGTTTGACAGGGCCCGCATTCCTTCCGGGCTATGGTTCTGGGCAAGCAGGACATGGTAGACGATGCCGGTGACGGCGATCCACACACTTATCGCGGCCGGTAAGGTCGTGCCGGGCCAGCGTCCGCGTAGCGCCACCGTGCCGAGCGCCACGGCCAGCGCCGCGCCGGTAAGGTAAGTGAAATAGCGCGCCAATGCCCATAAGGCGGCGACGGCGCCGGAGTCCTCAATCCTGACCGCGAACTCGATTCCAATTGATGCGAAAGCGACCGATGAGACGACACCGACCGCGATCCGGGCCGGTATGGATAGGCGGAGGAGAGACATTCTCCCAATCTTTCAGCTATCGCGCCGGTGTCAAGCCGGGATTGGGGTCGCGACGGTTGAGCGCCGCGTGGGCGTTACGCACTCGCCGATAATGTCCATTCGATTGCCGATGGTCTTCCGGCAAAGGGCCAAAACGGTCCTTAGGGAACCGTACCGCCGGATGCGGAAAGCGTTTGGTGTCGCGAATCTCGGGCACGGAGTGCCCTGGGTTAGGTGGTGCCGGCAGCTGGGCGACGGACGGCGCGGTCGATGGATTGTCCGGTCGGATGTGCGGTCCGTGGCCAAGACAGGCGCCATGTCGGGGAAACGGGTCACGCGGGCATAGGCGGGATCAGGTCCACCATTCGTCGATAGCGGCAATATCCTCGTCGGACCAGCCGAAATGGTGCGCCAGCTCATGGACAAGTACATGGGAGATCAGACGTCCGAGTGGTTCGTTGCCGCGATCCGCCCACTCATCGAGAATCGGGCGGCGGAACAGCCAGATGGTGTCCGGACCGATGGGTTGTTCCCCGAATGATTTCTCGGTCAGCGGGACGCCGTCATAAAGGCCGGTCAGTTCGAAGGGCTCCAACCGCATTTCCTCAAGGATATTGTCCGGTGCATGATCCTCGATTCGCAGAGCGACCTGTCCGGCCGCGCTTCGGAATGGTTCCGGAATCGCGGTGAGCGCCTCAAGCGCCATTGCCTCGAATGCGTCAAGACCGGGAGCGATCCATTTGGCGCTCGGATGAACCATGTAACCAGGATAACGCTATGGCGGTGGGAGGGAAAGCGCCGTTTAGAGCCCGACGTTCGGCTCGCGCACGTTATCGGTTAAGGATCCATAACCCCGTCGGCGGATCAGGTCTGGGTGGCGACGGGCTAGGGGGTGGCCCGGCTTTGGCACACGCGATACGGGTGAAGCCGCCCGCCGGGCGCTTCTCGCGCAGGATGCGATCAAGGGGAGTTTGTGGACATCGAACGGCCAAAGTGCAATGGGGTTCATGACGAGACAGGAAACATTCTCATGACGGTTACCCGCTTCGCTCCTTCACCCACGGGACACCTACACGTCGGCAATCTAAGGACCGCGTTGTTCAATTTCCTGATAGCGCGAAAGTCCGGTGGAACTTTCATCCTTCGGCTCGACGATACGGATCCGGTTCGCTCCCGTCCGGAGTTCGCGGATGCGATTCAACGGGATCTGGATTGGTTGGGGTTGGGCTGGGATCGGCTCGAGCGCCAGTCCGAGAGACTGGAGCTCTACGGAAACGCGGCCGAGGAACTGCGCGGCCTGAAGCGACTTTACGAAGCGTTCGAAACGCCGACCGAGCTGGCTCTCAGGCGCCGGAAACTGCTCAAGATGGGCAGGCCACCCGTATATGACCGGTCGGCGCTCGATCTTTCGGAGGATGAAAGGGACAGACTGCGTACCGAACGGGGGCAGGGAGTCTGGCGTTTCCTGCTGGAACACGAGCGGGTTGAGTGGGAGGATGGCGTTCTCGGACAGGCGTCAATCGACGCTTCCAGCGTATCCGATCCGGTATTGATCCGGCAGGACGGGCAGGTGCTCTATACTTTGGCATCCGCCGTTGATGACGTTGAGATGGGTATCACGCATGTCGTGCGTGGCTCCGACCACGTGACCAACACCGCCACGCAGATCCAGATTATCCGGACGCTCGGCGGTGCCGTGCCGTCTTTCGCGCATCACTCGTTACTGACCGGTCCACAGGGAGAACAGCTCTCAAAGCGTCTCGGGACTCTCGCTTTGGGTGACTTGCGTGACAGCGGTGTCGAGCCTATGGCCCTTCTTTCGCTGATGGCCCGGCTCGGTTCATCGGATCCGGTTGAGTTACGCTACTCGATAGAGGATCTGATGGAGGGTTTTGACATAACGGCGTTTAGCGCATCGCCGACCAGGTTCGACGTGGAGGATCTCCGCCCGCTTACCGCCCGGTATCTTCGCGGGCTTTCGTTCGATGCCGTCGCGGCGGACATCGATGCATTGGGCGTGCCGCGCCGTATCGCCCGCCGGTTCTGGGAGGCGGTTCGGGAAAATGTCGGCACGCGCCGGGAAATGGGAGAATGGTGGATACTCTTTCGGGACGGAGCCGAGCCGATTGTGGATGCCGCCGATCGGGATTTCGTGGCCGAAGCGTTTGCGCTGCTACCGGAATTCCCATTTGACACTGGCACCTGGAGCGCCTGGACCGCGGCGGTCGGGGAGAGAACGGGCCGAAAGGGCCGTAATTTGTTCATGCCGCTCCGTAAGGCGATCTCCGGGCGCGAGCGGGGGCCCGAAATGGCTGATGTTATGGCCCTGCTGCAGAAGCCTCCCGGACTCGAGCGGCGGGGTTCCGGGTGACGTGGACGCCATGGGGAAATGGCGCCCATAGCCGGACTCTTGGACGTTGCCGCCCGCCACGACAGCGCGATTCCGCGGCGAGTTTGAGCTTATGTGGTCAAGCGTGGTTTTCTGGTGGAGCCGATCGGGATCGAACCGACGACCTCGTCATTGCGAACGACGCGCTCTCCCAACTGAGCTACGGCCCCACCTGAACTGACCGTATGGGCGGTTCCGTGGTTCCGGTCAAGTACGGAATTACATTG
>JAPOUP010000174.1 GCA_026708635.1 Rhodobacter sp. | reverse complement strand
CGTGCGTCCCCTCAGCGACGATCCGGCCCTCGTCGAATACCAAAATACGGTCAACTTTCTTCACCGTCGCAAGCCGGTGAGCCACAATGAGAGTTGTCCGGTTCCTGGATAGCGAATCGACCGCTTTCTGCACGAGCCGCTCGCTCTCGGCATCAAGCGCGCTTGTGGCCTCATCAAGAAGCAGTATCGGCGCATCCCGGAGAATTGCCCGCGCGACGGCGATACGCTGCCTCTGCCCGCCCGATAGCGTGACTCCGCGTTCCCCGACATTCGTTTCGTATCCATCGGGTAACCTGCTAATGAATTCGTGTGCCGCCGCCGCCCTTGCCGCGGCCTCGACATCACCATCGGTCGCATCCGGCTTCCCGAAACGTATGTTCTCACGCGCCGAATCGGCGAATATCACCGGATCCTGCGAAACAAGCGCGACCGCGCTACGAAATTCCGCCCGGGACATGTCGCGCAGATTGACACCGTCGATTCTGATCCCGCCGCGAGATGGATCGTAAAACCGAAGGAGGAGATGGAAGACCGTGGACTTCCCGGCGCCCGACGGTCCAACCAGGGCAACGGTCTCTCCGGGCCGGATCCGCATGGAGACACCGTTCAGCGCCGCGGCCCCCGGCCGGGCTGGATAGTGAAACGTCACGTCGTCAAAAACGATTTCGCGACGCTCCCTGTCAGGCAAAGGGAGAGGTGTTTCGGGATCCGTCACGCTATCGGTGGCGCAAAGCAGGTCCACGAGCCGCTCGGCCGCACCCGCCGCCCTCTGCAGCTCACCCCAGATCTCGCTCAACGCTCCGGCCGCTCCAGCGACCATTACCGCGTAAATTATGAATTGTACCAGTTCCCCGATTGTCATTAGGCCGGAGCGCACGTCCCTCGCCCCGATCCAGAGAACGACGACAACACCCGAGATGATCAACGCGATAACGATTACGGTCATCATCGCACGCGTAAGAATACGCTGTTCCGCGGAAGTGAAGGAACGTTCGGTGACGTCCGAAAACGCGTCACGGACCGTTCTTTCGTTGGTGAACGCCTGTATGGTACCCACGCTCAGCAGGGCCTCGGACGCGGTACCGGAAGATGTCGCGACCCAGTCCTGATTCTCGCGACCCAGACGACGGAGACGACGGCCGAGAACGACGATCGGCACAATCACCATAGGCACAATCAGAAGCACCATACCCGTGAGCTTGGCCGAAGTGAGGAACAGAAGCGCAAGCCCGCCCAAGGACATAAGGATGTTTCGCAATGCAACGGAGACCGAGGAGCCGATCACGCTCAGGATCAGCGTCGTGTCAGTGGTGATCCTGCTCAGCACCTCGCCCGTCATGATCCGCTCGAAAAAAGCGGGCGACATCGCCACCATCCGGTCGAAGACCGCCTTTCGGATATCGGCCACGACGCGCTCGCCCAGACGGGTGACGAGATAATAGCGGAGCCCGGTTCCCAGAGCGAGGAGTCCGGCTATGCACAGGAAAGACAAAAAATACTGGTCCAGCAACTCCGCGGACGTCCCGAACCCGTCGACCACCCGGCGCACCGCCAATGGAAGGGCCAGCGACAGGCACGCCGTAAGCACCAGCGCAAGGACGGCGGACACAATCAATCCCCGATAGGGTTTCAGAAACGGTCCGAGCCCACCAAGCGCGCTGAGTTTTCTTGATTTCGCGCGAGTTTCCCGCTCACCGTTGACCTGTGTCATGCGCTGCCCATCCATTTCGCTCCGGATATTCACCTGCTCCATTTCGGACAAGTGAGACTCCCGGCATCCGGATACTCACATGCTGAAGGCCACCGTCGCATCAAATGCCGCCAAGCCTCCGCGGGTCGACCGGGGTTCAATTGCGGGCGGAGATTGATCCGGTCAGACTGCGGCTGCTGGAGCGGGCGGCGGGAATCGAACCCGCGTCATTAGCTTGGAAGGCTAAGGTCTTACCACTACACAACGCCCGCACAGTGCTCCGCTGCCTAGCCCAGTGACATATATACGTCAAGCCTGACCGATGATGATTTTACCGAGGAACGGTTTCACGCGGATCGGCCCCGTTCCTCGCTCCGCTTTGAGACTGAAATGGAATCGGAGAGGGGATCGTGCCGGGCTCCGAGCCCATGCCATGGTCACAATGGGTCCCGGCGATCTCAGCGGGGTGGTTCTTCCCGGGCGCGGCACCGTAATTACGTCCGGGGCGGACTTCGACCGATTGCTCTTCGGCGCCCTCTATTAGGTCCAAGGTCCCCTCGGATCCTTGATTCTGCACGCACTTTCATCTCCCAGCGGGGAGGGTATGCGCTCGGAACCGGAGGCCGCGGCGTCGCTGGCGGGGATATTTCGGGTGTCGGGAAAGGACCGGGATACATAGATAGGTCACCAACCTGCCCACTCCGGCCCGGGCGACCACAAAACCGGCGATGTCCGACCCGTTGGTCCGTCTTCTGCCTCGACTGTCGCGTTCCCCGAATGCCCGGCTCGGCCGACAGACCATAGCCCAAGCCAGCGCCTCTTCGATCCGGCGGCGGCACTTTCGTCCATGTCTGCCTGAGAGTGCCGCCTCCGGGTTTCCGCGCTGCAAGGCTTGGCGGCGCGGCGTCTTGCCCCCGAGAGCGGCGCGGCGTACAGGACGCAAGCTGTCAGTAGGAGGAACCACGCCGATGATATCATCGATCCGCGCGGCCGTGGAGCGACGGGCGACCAGGCGCGTGGCACTCGCGGCGCTGGCCGGCGTCGTCGGCTGCGTTGCGGGGCTGGCCTGGCGCCAGGACCGGCTGGGCGGCCTCCAACTCCTCGACGTCCGAGGCTGGTATACGCCCGCCGAGGCGGCGGCGCTGTTCGACGCGCTCGACCGGCTCGACGCCCAGGCGCGCACGGTCTACGCGGTGACGGGCCTGACCGTCGACATGCTCTTTCCAGTGACCTACGGGCTGCTGTTCGCGATCCTGCTGATCCGCCTGTTCCGGGCCCCGCTCTGGACGCTGCCGCTCGCGCTGGCGGCGGCGGACGCGCTGGAGAACGCCACCGTCGCGGCGCTGGCGCTGGGCTACGCCGGCGGACCCTCGCCGCTTGCGTGGGCGGCGGCAACCTTCACCCTGGTCAAGACGCTGCTGATCGTAGCAGTGCTGGCGGCGACGGTCGTGGGCACCGTCCGCTGGCTATGGCGGCGCCGTCGGCGCTGACGGTTCATGGAGAGCGCCGGCCTTGCGCAGGGGCGGCCATGCGCGGTCCGGCCGCAACACAGGTTCCGGGGCTTCCGGGACAGCCGCCGCCGACGGACGTCGGAAACCGGAATTCCGGGGCGGTGCCACGCCTCCGCACCTTCCGACCACGGGCCCGAAGGTTCCGTGCCACCGCGGCGGGACACATGGCCCACCAGATATCGCGAGCGGACCGCCATCAAGCCGGCAGCGCGAACATGTCCTTGACGTCATGTCCTGACATCCCCTCCTGCCACCAGAGTTGGCGGGTCCAGATTGCCGAGGAGTTCGACCCCGAGGAGTTGTCGGAGTTGCCCTTGAAAGTGCGCCGCTCGATCCTCGCGCATTCGCGGCTGCTTGGGGAATACGGCCCGCAGCTTGGGCGGCCACGCGTGGATACGCTGAACGGATCGCGGCACGCCAACACGAAGGAGATGCGGCTCACCGCGGCAGGCGGGGAGTGGCGGGTCGCCTTCGCGTTCGATCCCGTGCGCCACGCCATGCTTCTTGTGGCGGGCGACAAGTCGGGCGGGAGCGGGCGGCGGTTCTACCGCGAACCGATCCGCAGGGCAGACGAGCGGTTCGACCGGCACCTTGCCCGGCTCGAAGACGGATAGAGAAGGAGAACGGTCATGGCGCTGGATGTGGAAGACGTAATCGCGAGGCTCGACCCCGCCGAACGCCGCAAGGTGGAAGAAATGGCCGCCGAACTGATCGCCGAGGAAATGACGCTGCGCGAACTGCGCAGGGCACGCGCACTCACCCAGGCGAGCGTCGCGCGCGAGCTCGGCATAAGCCAGGACGCCATCTCCCGGCTGGAGAAACGGAGCGATCTCCTGCTGTCCACGCTGCGCAGGACGGTGGAGGCGATGGGCGGCAGCCTGTCGCTGGTCGCCCGCTTTCCCGACCGTCCCCCGGTCGAGCTTGCCGGCATCGCCGAGCACGACGCCCGCGACTGACCCTAGCCTGACCAGACAAGCGGTTCGCTGCATCGCTCACTGTTGTGCAAGAATCAGGGTGACGGGGACGAATATGTCGAACTGCCAATGGCAGCCCGAGCCGGATGGTGAAGA
>JAPOUP010000078.1:7579-30266 GCA_026708635.1 Rhodobacter sp. | reverse complement strand
ACCGATGGCGACGACATGCGCCGCCTGGAGCCCGGTAACACGAAACGTCACCATTGTGTCCGAAATGCGGACTATACTGACGTCGGCCGGGGCATCATATGGACGGAGTTCGGCCAGAAGGTCATCTTCCCGCTCAAGATCCGCCTGCAACAGCCAGTTCCCCGGCCCGACATGGCAAAGGGACATGCCATTCGCGCGAGACAGACGGTTCGGCATGGAAGGGAACGCGGGAATCGCGCCGGCACCTATCCATTGACTTAACGCCCGCTCAGACCCCTTGAGGTCAAAAATGGCCTTCAGGGGAAGTTTTTCGAACGACGCCTTGTATCCCATTTCAACTCCTCAGCTTCCCACCGTCGGTATCGTAGAAAATCGGTGCGGTAACCTCAGAGACAACGGTCGAGTCCTTTAGCCGCGCATGCACGGTCTCCCCAATCCGTGACCTCCCGTTCTCGAGCAGTGCCAGGGCGATCCAGCGGTTCATCACGACACTCCAGACGCAAGCGCTTACAAAGCCCTCTGCCGGAATCTTCTCGCCGCCCGCGGTCAGCGGGGCGCCTTCGGGGATCCGCTCGCCCGGGTCAGTCGGCAGGAGGCCCACGAGCTCGCGACGGGGCGCATCGCCCGCACGTCGCAATTCAACCGATCGCTTGCCAATGTAATCCACTTTGACTTTGGACATGATCCAGCCCATGCCTAGATCATAGGGATCCACCGTACCGTCCACCTCGTGCCCCAACGAAAGAAAACCTTTCTCGACACGAAGCACATGGCTGGCCTCAGACCCCACCGGCTCGATACCGAAGGGTTCGCCCGCTTCCATGATCCGCCGCCAAAGTGCGCGCATGCCGCGAGGTGCGACGTTGATCTCGAATGATAGCTCGCCAGTGAAGCTGACCCTCACGACGCGCACCGGTTGCCCGGCGACGTGACCGTCATCGTAGGACATGAATGGCAGCGCCTCGGGCGCGAGGTCAATGTCCGTGCCCATCGCGGCCAGAACTTCCCGTGCCCTGGGGCCGCAAACGGTGGCGTTGCACCATTGGCAGGTAACGACGGTCAGAAAAACGTTCCAGTCAGGGAACCGGGTCTGCAGCAACTCCTGCATATGCCCGTGTACCGTATCCGCATTTCCGGTGGACGTGGAAATGAGCCAGCGATGCTCTCCGAGACGCATCGCAACGCCATCATCGAGAATCAGGCCGTCGTCTGTCAGCATGAGCCCGTAACGGCATCGACCTGGCTCTAGCGTGGATATCACGTTTGTATAGAGGTGATCGAGGAAACGCCCCGCGTCCCTTCCCTTGATCTCAAACTTTCCGAGCGGGGAGCCGTCATAAACGCCCACCGACTCACGTACGGCCCGGCACTCGCGGTTCACGGCCTCCTGAAGGTTTTCGTCTCCACGAGGGAAGTATCCAGGGCGCCTCCATCGGGCACCGGCTTCATACATGCATGCGCGCCGCTCAAGATTCCAGCGCGTGACCGGTGTATGCCTGTAGGGAAGAACCACCGTATCTCCGCAAAGCCCTCCGATAGCCCCGAAAGAAACGGGCGTATACGGCGGGCGGAACGTGGTCGTACCGACTTCCCGCACGGAAACGCCCCTCTTCGCCGCCACCGTGCCGATAATGTTGATGTTGCCAGTCTTTCCCTGATCGAAACCCATGCCGCCGGTGGTATATCGCTTGACATGCTCGATATTGTCATACCCTTCGCGCAGCGCGAGATGCACGTCGGCGACGGTGACGTCATTCTGGATATCCAGAAACGCCCTGCTCTCGGCACCTGATACATCGCCGTGCCAAAGCGGTTCTATCCCATAGGCTTCACCCGTAACGTCGGGCAAAAGGGGCATTACCGCCCCGGTGATGTCCGCCGCCGCACCGGCACCGGATTTCAGCACGGCGGAGCAAATCAACATACCTGCCGCGCCACCGACCGGAGTGCACGGCTGCGCGGCGCCGTCGGGAACAAACGCTGCCAGTCCCTCGTCGTAGCGCAGGCTTCCGCGCGACTGGGAGAATAGGTGTGCAACCGGGTTCCATCCACCGGAATGTAGCAGTAGATCACATGCGAGCGTCGCACGTCCGGCCCCGTCGCGCCCGGCGATTACGGCACCTTCAACGCAACGTCGTCCCAAGACATCAATGATAACCGAGCCCGCCCTTATCGGGATGTCACCGATCATTCCGCGCGAATCCTCAGGCACGCTCGCCCTGCTATCCACAATGGTGACGACATGGATACCGGCGGCGGCGAGGTCCGCCGCAGCCGCATAGGCGCTATCGTTGTTGGTGAAAACCACGGCCTTCTCGCCGGGTTTAACCGCGAAACGGTTCACATAGGCCTGCGCGGCCGAAGCCAGCATCGCACCCGGACGGTCGTTGTTGGGAAAGACGAGACTCCGTTCAATGGCACCGGTCGCCAGGATCACGTGACCCGCCCTAACCCGCCAGTTTCTCTCAAGCAGACTCGGATTCGCGGGTGAGCGCTCGTTCACCATCAGGAAGTTATGCTCGCGATAGGCCCATACCGTCGCGTCCTGGAGGTGCCGTACGTTTGGCATGGCCGCCAATTCGGCGACTACGCGATCGACCCATTCCACTGACGGACGTCCATCGATCTCAAGCCGTCTGTCAAGCAGGCTTCCTCCCGCTTCTGTCCGCTCATCCGCCAACATGACCCGGCACCCCGTGCGGCCCGCGACAAGCGCGGCCATCAGCCCTGCCGGCCCCGCACCGACGACCAGCACATCCGTATGCGCGTTGACCGCCTCGAAATGAAGTTCGCCCGGTGGAGCCCCGGGTGCGCCGGCAAGGCCCGCCGCCCGCCGGACCGCTGGCTCGTAGAGGCGCCAGTTCGGCCACTTGAAGGTCTTGTAATAAAAGCCGGACGGGATAAGGCGGGCGAAAACCTGGTTCACGGCCCCAACGTCGAAACCCGGGGATGGCCAGCAGTTCACAGACCGCGCCGACATGCCGTCCTCAAGGCGGACAGTAGTCACCAGCCGATTGGCGGAGGCATGGCGTCCCTCGAGTTCCACCAGGGTCGCGGCTTCCTCGAAGCCGACCCCAATTATCCCCCGCGGACGGTGGTACTTGAAACTCCTCGCAGTGAGCCGAACGCCATTGGCGAGCAGCGCAGAAGCCAGCGTGTCACCCCTAAACCCCCGGCAGTCACGGCCGTTGAACCGGAACGCAAGTGAATGGCTCCGGTCAATTCGCCCCCCCGAAGGGAGCCGCCTATACCGCACTGTCAGGCCTTTTGACAATGTCATGCGTCCGGGTATCGCGCCATATCGCAAACCATTTCCCACACCCCCTGACATGCCACCATCGCTCCTCGACCGGACCTATCGGGTTTGGAGCGACCGTCAGGTATTCGACCCAATCCTCATCGCTGGTGGTTTGGGGATCGGGCCGGTCAGGCTTTACGGGCCCACCGAACGAGAACTCGGTCTCGTTCCGGGGTCCGCAGAATGGGCACGGAATTGGTAGCATCGCTTAGGCCCCCTACCTTGCGGTCGTCGTTCCGGATTCCATCACGTAATCCAGATGCCTGAAACGCTTGATCGAAAAAGGAGCCATTAAGGGATGGGGCGAACCATTGGCTATATGATGCGCGAGCGTCAGGCCACCGGCGGGAATCGCTTTGTAACCGCCCCACCATCCAGCGGTTACGAATAGCCCCGGCACATCCGTCTCATCCACAATCGGCGAAGCATCCGGAGTTATGTCAAGGTGACCGCCCCATTGGCGCAGGAGCTTCAGTCTACTGAAACGCGGGAACAGGGACAGCATGGCCGTCACGGTATCCTCAAACACATGCTGCTTGATATCCCGGCGGAAGCTCTGCCCCATGTCCGGCACACCTCCGATCACCATTTCGCCCTTGTCCGACTGGCTGAAATAGAAACCGCTGTCGGGACAGTTGACGATCACGTCAACCAGTGGTTTGACCGGTTCGGAGACAAACGCTGTCAGGTTCATCGTCCGCAGCGGCAACTTGAGACCGACCGTTTCCGTAAGCGATGTCGTGTGGCCCGATACCGCGACGGCGACCTTACGCGCGCATATATTCCCCCGTGGTGTCTCCACGCCCTCGACGGCACCGTTACGTCCACGAAGCAGTTTCGTTACGGGTGTCTGCTGGTGTAACTGGACACCAAGTGCGTCGGCGCCGCGCGCCAGTCCCCACGCCACGGCATCATGACGGTTGACGCCGGCGTCCGTATGGACCATCCCGCCCATGATCGGCAGCCGCGCGTCCGGTCCCCCTCCGGTGAGCGCCGGGATGCGGCGGCGCAGCTCCTCGGTGGAGATCCGCCTGTAGGTCGCCCCGTGGATATCCATCGCGAGCTGGCGACGGCGCAACGCCCGCATCGTCGGGAATGTCTGCACCACATCGATCATGGTTCGTTTCGAGTACATCGTATTGAAGTTAAGGTCGTTGGTCAGGCCCTGATAAAGCGCGACTGACTTCACGTAGAATGGAATGGAAGCGTCCCGAAGGTAATTCGACCGGACCGTAACGGTATTGCGCGCGACGTTACCCCCGCCAAGCCAGCCACGCTCCAGTACGGCAACATCCGTGATTCCATACTCCTTGGCGAGGTAATAGGCCGTGGCCAAACCATGTCCGCCAGCGCCAATTACGATGACATCATATCTCTCTTTCAAAGGATGGCTGCGCCATGCCGGTGTCCAACCCATATGCCTGTTTAACGCGTGGCGAGCGAGTGAGAATATGGAGTAATTTTGCATCCTGGTAAGATAAATTACCTTTGCTAAGCCTCTGTCAAGTAATGAAGTACATGGCGTCCGCGCTGTCCGACAGAACCGAAATCGACCTCGACGTCGGGCGCACCGTCAATGGGCCGCGGCTCGAACGGGGAACGACCGTCAAGGCTCTCGGGAAGGGCACCGGAATCTCGGGCAGCATTATCAGTCGCCCGGAAAAGGGTCCGGTTTCTCCATCTCTCGGCACCCTCGCGGCGGCTGCAGAGGCACTGTCGGTTCCGGTCATGGCCCTTCTCGCGGAAACAGGTGGCAAGGCCGGTTTTTACCACCCCCGGTTCCACTCCGAAGCGCAAGGGTTCCTTCCGCTCGGGAAGCACGGCGGCCCAAGCGGGGATTTAGAAGCCGCCCGTATCCGGATGAGCCACGACGCGGCTGGCCGTCTGCCGCGATACCGCCATGAAGGGTATGTTTTCCTGAAGATGACGTCCGGGAAGACCAAATTACATATGCGGCCGAGTGAAACTCTAGCATGGCGTTTCGGAAATCCTGAGTCCCGAAATCGAATTCATCGCGGTATCCTTCCGACAGGAGTTATGTCGGCAAACGCCCGCCAAAAGTCACCGGCATACGATAGGACAGGACAGGGATGGCCGCATGGCGGTTTCAGGGGCCAGCAAATGCCTGTCCGCCCCGTTCAAGCAGATGTGAGCGGAATGAGGGGATCGGACAGACGAACCGGTCTTCCTCCTGTTCGTGCAGTGCCCCCTTGTGAACCAGATGCATGAAGAATCCGTTGGCGTCCCAGTCCCGGGCCGGGAAACGGTAGTGCATTGAGTCGGTCTTGTGCAGGGTTTCCATCAGGGTCAGGATTTTTGAATGGGTGTCGGTGCTGTCCAGAGCCCGCATCACCGCCGCGGTTAGGTTGACGGCGGCCTTCATCTCTGGAGAGAATTGCTGCCGGTAGTAACCCATGCGTAGATCAGCCGCGTATTCGGAGACGGCCGCCCAGTTCACTTTTCCTAGGTCCCCGTCCACCTCAAGCGCCGCCTTGCCCACCGCTCTGAGAACATGATGCAGGTGCCGCGGCCAGCCCTCGCAATCGTCTATCATTCGCGTCCCGTCCGGGGGAAGATGTTTGAGCGGAATACCGAATTTCTCGCCAAACCCGACACGCAGCGCCGCGATGTCGAATTGGCGAAAACTCCCGATATTGTGGATCTGCCCGGACGGGATGCGGGTCAGTCCTATATTGTTGGCTACAGCGACGGTATCGCCGAGACCGGCCAGTACCAGCGTGATCGGCAGTCCGGCGGCACCGCCATGCAGACCCTGCAGAACATTTATAGCCGGCGGCGGGATATGGCCCGGCGTGAGGCTCTGCGCCTCGTCAATGGCCAGGATCACTGGATGCCGCCAGCCGCGCGGCGGGTGATGCCGACTCAATGCCTGCAACCCGGCGAAATTCCGCGCAACCAGCGATCCACCGAACCCGGCGATATTCACCGACTGAACCTGTGAACGAGACAGTTTGAGAAATTCCCTGCCACGCTCGACCCATTCACTCCGGGGGATGCGCGATGTCTCATAGACTAGATCAAGAACGCCGGAGATGCTCTCCTTTACCGCATCGCTACCCATCACCACCACCCGGGCAGCCTCCTCGTTCCGCAATGATCGCTTGAGCATCTCCGCCAGAACCGAACTCTTACCTGCCCCGGGTGCCCCCTGGACGACGCGGGTGGCCTTTGACGCCCCGTGCGCCTTTGCCCCTTCGCCCTTCCACACCTGACTGGCGGCGGTCCTCACATCGTCCAGCACCGCCTTGCGTCCCACGAACACCGGTGGCGGCTCGCCCTCTGTCTGTGCAATAAACGCCTCCAGTTCGGCGCGCTGTCTATCGTTCATGGCCGGGCTCCTCGATGGCCCACTCCGGTCAATCCTTTGCCACTTTATCACGCAATCCGGATCTCTCCAAAAGCACCGGGTCCAGGGGGGTCCGGGGTTGCTCAAGTAACGCCCGGGTACCGCGTCCTTCGCGCCCCTTGGTCTCCGGCTTCGGCACGGGAACTGCTTCCGTCCCCTCGATGCGGAGCGTAGCACCGCCCTCCGGACGGCTCAAGGCTCCGCCGCCGGGCGTGCGGGACGATCCAACGTCATTGATGGACGATATTCAGGAATTTAGCCCTGTCCCTCGCGTCTACGCTCCAGACGCGAAAACAGCTGGCTCAGCCCAAAGCAAATGACGAAATAGAAACCAGCGGTCGTAATCCAGGCCTCGAAGATCATTCTCGACGAGGCTACCATCTCAACCGTCTTATATGTAAGTTCCTGAACCGAAATCAGCGATATGATCGAACTGTCCTTGATGAGGCTTATAAACTGATTTGCGAGGGGGGGAATCACCTTCTTCATCGCCTGCGGCAACACGATATACCACAATTCCTGAAAGCGGTTCATGCCGATGGATCGGGCGGCCTCCCATTGACCCTTCGGAATGGACTGGATTCCCGCTCTGACTATCTCCCCCACAAACGCGCTTTCGAACAACGCGAGCACGATCACTCCGGATATTATCGAAGGAAACCGGCGCATGTCGCCGAAGAAAAACTCCCAAAGCCAGATGTCTTCCTGGCGTGCTATACCACGGGACCACCGCGCCAGATCGAGAGCGTCGATCAATTGCTGCGAGAGGAAAAAAAAGAATATGAATACAACGACAACCGGAGGGATGTTGCGAAGGAGCTCCAGGTATGTTCGCGCCAGCATCCGTATCGTGAGATTCTTCGAGCATCGACCGATACCGAGGGCGGTGCCAAAGACCAGGGCAAGTAAACTCGCGTAAATGCTGATCCGTATCGTGGCGGCCAGACCCTGGAGCAGGATATTCGCGAAGTATGCCTCACGATCGGCATTATAGCCGATGATATATCCGGGAATCAGCTCCCAGCGCCACTTGTAGTTAAGCGTCCCCTCGATCGTGTACCAAATATACCCGAAAAAAAAGACGAGAACCGCCAGAATCAGATAGTCGGGCCACCGCATCCGGCCAATGAACGTCCGCAAACGTCAACTCCTCGCCGGCCCGAAAACAACCGTTTCCGGGCCAAGGGATATTGGCCTACTGGGCGACCTGATCAGCCCAATCCTCGGTTGCGAACCAATAGTTGTGCCGCGCTTCAAGCCATCCGCTGCGCCACTGCTGCGCGATCCAGTTGTTGAAGTAATTGACGGCGTCCGGATCACCCTTGCGAAGCGCGAAAGCCTCGCCACGCGGATCATATAGCTCACCCTGCATCACAACCAGCGTTTCGGGGTTTCTGCCCGCTTCGCGATTCGGTGTCGGCTGCGCCGCCATCGTCGCGTGCGCGTTGCCGTTCAGGACCTCCTGCGTCGAAGCGCCGTCCTCGTCAAACTGCAGGACCTGCGCCCTTGGAAAGTTTTCGGCAACCACGACGGCGGGCGTCGCGCCCCGTCTGACGGCGAAGGTCACGTCGGGTGAGTTCAGGTCATCGATTGCCATGCCTGCCGTCATTTCCCTGTTCGCAAGGATCGCGAGACCCGAATAGGCGTATGGGTCGGTGAAATTCACCGTGAGGTTTCGCTGTGCCGTCACCGACATGCCGGAGATGATGACATCGAAGGTACCGGCGACAAGTGCCGGGATGATCCCATCCCAGGCGGTCGGCACAAACTCCACTTCAACGCCCATGTCCTCGGCAAGTTTTCGTCCCACATCCAGTTCGTAGCCAATGAGTTCGCCATTCCTGTCGCGCATGGACCACGGCACGAACAGTGACAGTCCTATCCGGATCACGCCATCCTGCTTGATCCGTTCGATAACGCTTTCCGAGGCGAGCGCCTGAGTGGCCTGCTGCGCCGCAGCGGGCAACGCAAGGCCCAGCGCCGCGACAGCGGCAACCGCGTATCCGAGGATTCCGCGTTTCGGTTTCATCTCTATTCCTCCTTGTTGGATTGGTCTTCGGGGTTGATCATTGGTCAACGGCATATCTCTTTTCGAGAAACGACACACCAATAGACAGGATCAGGGTCACGAGCAAGTAGACGATCGCGACGGTGAACCAGATTTCGAAGCTCATATACGTGTCGGAGATGATATTGCGCCCAACTGTCGTCAGTTCCGCGACCGCAATGACGCTTACGATCGCGGACGACTTGACGAGATGCACCATCTCACCGGTAATCGGCGGCAGCATGAAGCGGACTGACTGCGGTAATATGATATATCGATAGGACTGCGCCGTGGACATCCCGATGGACTTTGCCGCCTCCCACTGCCCTAAGGGAATCGCGTTGATACCCGCCCGGAAAATCTCCGAGATCAACGCGGAATGGAATACCGCGAGAGTCAGGACGCTAGCCGTATACCGATCAAACCCGAATATCGGCCCGAGCACGTAGTAGAAAAGATAAAGCAGTACCAGAAGCGGGATGTTGCGGATCAATTCAAGGAATCCCACGGATACGGCCGTTCCCATCACGAGGCCGGACAGACGCAGAAGCGCGACCAACAACCCTAGAACCGTCGCGAGCAGAAACGAGACAACGCAGAGTCTTATGGTCGCGAAGAGGCCAATTACTATCTCGCCCCACTGGAATCCATCGTCCGTGAAACTGTATAGGTATTGGGGTACCCGATACCACTGCCAGTTGTAGCCCATGTTCTGGGCGCCGGCGAAAGACCCGTAGAAAATGAGTCCGACAACGACGGCGTATATCAAAATGGCAACGGGAACCGAATTCAGGAAACGCTGATGCACCGGGGGTTTGGGGACCGGAATGCCTCCGGATCCGACTGAATCATCCGGCATCTTGCTCAGTGCTCGAGGATCTGCGAGAGGAACATTCGGCAGCGTTCGCTCGCCGGCGCGGTGAAAAACATGTCGGGTGGGGCAACCTCGACGATACGCCCGTCCTCCATGAACACCATAGTGTCGGCGACTTTGCGCGCAAAACCCATTTCGTGCGTGACCACCACCATGGTCATGCCCGTGTCGGCGAGCTCGACCATGACATCGAGAACCTCGTTGATCATCTCCGGATCCAGGGCCGACGTCGGTTCATCGAACAGCATGATCCTGGTCTCCATGCAGAGCGACCGGGCGATTGCCACACGCTGCTGCTGGCCACCTGAAAGCTGGGCGGGGTATTTTTCGGCCTGCTCCGGAATGTGGACCCTATCAAGATATTTTCGCGCCGTTCGCTCGGCCTGGGCCCTCGATATCTTTCGGACCTTGATCGGTCCGATCATCAGGTTCTCCAGAACGTTTAGATGCGGAAACAGATTGAACTGCTGGAAAACCATGCCAACTTCCTGCCGCAGCCTGCGAATTTCCTTCGATCCCTCGAAGACATCGACACCGTCGACCGTCAGGGAGCCGGAGGAGTGGGTCTCAAGCGCGTTGAAGCAGCGGATAAGCGTCGACTTTCCAGACCCGGACGGCCCGCAGATCACGACACGCTCGCCCTGGTGAACGGTAATGCTTATGTCCTTGAGTGCCTGAAACGTCCCGTAGAACTTATCGAGGTTGCGAACTTCTATGATCGGATGGCGGTTCAAACCTCTCTTCCCCCAGCGGTAACCGGCGACGCAACGGAGACACAAAGACGGGAGTCACCATAGATCAACAATGAATTTCCTCCCGGGACCGTCGTTAGAGGACGCCCCCCGACCCCGGACGATCCGGAAAGCAAACAATCCGCGGCGCATGTTGGGGAGCATCGGAGCCGGAAAACGAAGTGGCGGCACAAATCAGGCCATCCCCTATTCCTGAACGTTAACGTATATTCTCGCATGGCAATCAACGCAGGGCAATGCCTGAACTGGAAGCGGGGTGTGGCCCAGATTATTGACGCATGCTCGCGTTGCGCCCTTCGCATTCCCCGTCTGGCCGGCAAAACGGGTACTTCCGGTCGGAACGAACCGGTCAGATGAGCAGATTGCCAGAACAGGACCCCGGCCTTCCTGACTGACAGCTTCGCCCCACAGGCCATGACGGTCGCGGACATCTACCGTTCCAGACGGCGGGTGGAACCCTTTTTCAGGTGGATCAGGCGGCGCCTTCGGATAAAGCCGTTCCTCGGTGCCCCGGAGAACGCCTTGAAGAGCCGGATCCGGATCGCCGTGTCGGTCTACGTGATCGTTGCGGTCATACGGAAGCGCCCTGGAATCGGGGAGAGCCTTCACACAATTCTACTGATTCCGGGCCTCACGATTTTCGGGAAAACTCCCTTGAACCAACCGCTTGATACGACGGAGCATCGCATCCAGCCGGATGGCCAAATTAAGTACTTGAATATATTTGATTATTAATGGAACACTGCTGCACCGACGCATATTTTCCAGAGCCACACTCCCTCAATCCACCATCCACCTCTCAAGCTTGGCATCCGCGCCGTCTGGGTTACAATTGCCCCATAAAGACGGGAATCATGGCATATGAGAATCCTCCTGCAACGAGTTACCCGCGCTTCAGTCACCGTTTCCCGTGAGATCGTCGGTGAAATCGGGCCAGGCGTGCTGGCGTTTGTCTGCGCGATGCGGGGTGATACCGATAGCGACGTGGACAGGCTCGCTTCGAAAATCTCCAAACTGAGGATATTCCGTGATGAGGTCGGGAAAATGAACCGCTCTATCCGCGAGACGGGCGGCGGAGTCCTGGTCATCAGCCAATTCACGTTGGCCGCGGATACCAGTCGTGGTAACCGACCCGGCTTCACCGACGCCGCATCTCCCGCTGAAGCGGAGCGACTCTACGAACGATTCGCCGATGCGCTAGGTTCCGAAGGCGTCTCCACCGAACGCGGCAGGTTTGGCGCGGAGATGGAAGTCGCGCTCATCAACGATGGTCCCGTCACCATCTGGCTGGAAAGCTGACCTATAAACCACCCGCGAGGGGAATTCTCCCGCGGTTCTGGCGATGGGCATCGCAAACCCCGCATCACCTCCCTCGTAATCAGCTTCCAGATCAGGGGTGGGGAGGCCGGGGAAACAAATACGCCCACTCAAAGCCAGATGGGGATCAAGATCGTGCCAATAGAAAGGGGCAACAGGATTCCAGAACGGTCGCGCCCCCGGTCCCGCCGCAATGACCAACCGGAACTGGCATCCAACGGCTTCCACAGAGCCTCTTGAGCGAACCGATCCGTATACTTCGTCTCCTTTGAATCGAGAGAACGACGTGGCTTGCCGTGACAGGCCAGAGGTTTCCCCCTATGGTCGCGCTAAGGCGGCTCCATATGGATTCTTTGTAGCCGACATGGAAGGCGGAAAGGATGTCGCGTGTTACCGGCATCGACGCCTTATCCCATCAAGGCCAAAATGACCCGCTATGGCGTATCGGAATCCGGTTTCCCGGCCTTGATCCCGGCACGGAGCCACTCTTCCGGAATTCTTGGAGCCGCCGCTATCAGTTCCTGCGTGCGAGGATGCTCCGGAGCGCTCAGGACACGGTCGGTCACGCCCTCTTCCACGATACGGCCGGAGTGCATGACCAGCACCCTGTCGGTGATTGATCTGACGACTTCCAAGTCATGGCTTATAAACAGGTAGCTCAACCGGAAACGCTGCTGCAGATCCGTCAGCAGATCCAATATACGGGCACGGATTGAAACATCCAGCGCGGAAACGGCCTCGTCCAGAACGACCAGCCTCGGCCTGACCACGATCGCCCGCGCGATCGCGATGCGCTGCCGCTGTCCACCGGAGAACTCATGGATATATCTGTCCACATCTTCGGCTGACAGCCCGACCGCCTCAAGCGCTTCGATCACACGCGCGTGCCGCACTGGCTTCGTCAGAGGCGTTAGGTGGAACGGTTCCGCGATAAGCCTACCGACCCTTTGGCGCGGATTGAACGAACCATAGGGATCCTGAAACACCGCCTGCATTCTCGCCCTAACCAGATTCACCGGGACCCCGTCCACCTGAATCATTCCGTCCTGCATGGCATCCAGACCGAGAACCGCGCGCGCCAGCGTCGATTTTCCGCAACCCGATTCACCCACCAGCCCTACGCTCTCGCCCTGACGTATGGTGAGTGAGACACCATCAACGGCTCTATGTATCCGGCGAGCGCCAAACAGTGACCGGCGCCGGATTGCGTAATCCCGTATCACGTTCCGCGCCTCAAGAACCGGAGTCCCGCCCGAACCCGACCTCCGTGACGGCTGATGCAAGGAGTCCCGCAGCAGATCACGGGTATATGGATGGCTTGCCTCACAAAACAGTGTTTCGGTATCATCCACGTCAATCACGCGCCCTTCGTGCATCACCGCAACCCGTGAAGCCATGCCCGCAACCACCGCGAGATCATGTGTGATCAGCACGAGCGCCATTCCCTCATCTGCCGCGAGGTCGCTCAGGAGTTTCAGAATCTCCGCCTGATTGGTGACGTCGAGCGCCGTTGTGGGCTCATCCGCGATCAGGAGCCTGGGTCGCAACGCGATCGCCATCGCGATGCAGACACGTTGGCGCTGCCCTCCACTGAGTTCGTGAGGATACCGGTCGAGTCCGAAACGCTCCTGGGGCAGCCCCACGCGGGCGAGCTTTTCGCGGGCAACGCATAGCGCCTCGGACCGCGAGGCTACGCCGTGAACCCGCAGGGTCTCGGCGACCTGGTCTCCTATGCTCCTGAGGGGATTCAGCGCTGTCATCGGTTCCTGGAATATCATTCCAATGTCTCGGCCGCGGGTTTGGCACATGCGGCGTTCGGAAAGCGCTGTCAGATCGGTGCCCGACAGCAGCACCCTGCCACGCGTCACCGCGCCGCCGGGAGCGAGCCGCATTACCGCAAGCGCGGTTAGGGACTTGCCGGAACCGCTCTGTCCAACCAGTCCAAACACCTCACCGGCTCGAACATCGAACGACACGTCCCTGACGACGGGAACGCCGTGGATGTCCATCGACAGCGCCTCCACCTCAAGGACGGGTTCAGCCGCATCGGGCAACCGGGTTTGACGGGACCGCACGGGGGAGTCACTCGCCCTTTTTGGCGGTAGCCGCCTCTCCATTACCGGGTTGACCTCAGTCGGGGATCCAGAATGTCCCTCAGCCCGTCTCCCATCAAGTTCAGTCCGAGCACGGTCAGCACGATCGCCAGGCCCGGAAACGCCGCGATATGGGGAGCCAGAGAGACGAGCGTCTGGCTTTCCGCCAGCATCCGCCCCCAGGAAGGAGTGGGCGGCTGCGCACCGAGGCCAACATAGCTCAGCCCCGCCTCGGCCAGAATTCCGAGCGAGAACTGTATAGTACCCTGAACGATCAGCAGATTCGTGATGTTGGCAAGAATGTGTTCCAGCGAAATCCGCAGACGGCTTTTGCCGGCAACGCGGGCCGATAGCACGAAATCCAGTGTCCACAGGGAAAGGGCACCGCCCCTGGTTACCCGGGCGAACACCGGAATGTTAAATATCCCGATGGCGAGAATCGCGTTGAAAGCCGAAGGGCCGAATACCGCCGTGATCAGGATTGCTATGACCAGAGAAGGAAAGGCGAAAACAAGATCGTTGGTGCGCATGACAATCTCGTCGACCGGCTTCCCCCTGTTCGCCGCCGCTAACAGACCAAGCGGCACGCCGAATGCCATGCCGATGCCCACCGCAACGATAGCCACGGCAATCGAGGTCCGCGCGCCAACCATCAGCATCGAGAGCATGTCCCGTCCGAACTGATCCGTCCCTAACACATATCCGTCACCGGGAAGCCTCATGCGTTGGTCTATGGAAAGTTCATCCACCGGATAGGGTGTCCAGACCAGCGAGACCAAGGCCGCGACGACGAACGCGGACGACAGCGCGGCTCCGAACCATAGCTGTGCCGGAACCTTCATATCGAGCGTCTCAGCCTGGGGTCGATGGCGGCATAGGTGAGATCAACCAGATAGGTCACCATGATCACCGCGAATACCAGAAGCATCACCACTGACTCGACGACAATCAGGTCACGCTGTATGATTCCCTGAAATATCAGCCGCCCCAGCCCGGGCAGAAAGAACACGTTCTCGATGATGATCGCGCCGGCGAGAAGAAAGGAGAACTGCAGACCGAGAATCGTCATGACCGGAATCAAGGCGTTCCGCAGTCCGTGGCTTACCACCGCCTGTCGGCCGGATAGACCCTTGGCACGCGCGGTGCGCATGTAGTCCTGGCCCAGAACTTCGAGCAGGCTCGATCTCATGATACGGGCCAATATGCTGGCTTGGGGAAGCGCGAGCGCCACCGCTGGCAACGTCAGCGCCTTGACACCCGTCCAGAACCCGGCCTCCCAGCCCGGAAAACCACCCGCTCCGAACCAGCCCAAGCCAATCGAAAAAACCAGAACGAGCAGCATCGCGAACCAGAAATTCGGCACCGCGATCCCCAGCTGCGTCGCCGCCATTATTCCGTAATCGGCGGTTCCGCCTCTCCGTGCGGCGGCCGCCAGTCCTACCGGAATCGCGACGGCCGTGGACAGCGCGAGCGCATACAGGGTCAACGGCAGGGATACCTGCAGGCGGGCCAGAACCAATTCGCTCACGGGCACCCGGTAGGTATAGGATGTGCCGAAATCGCCCACGAGCATACCACCGACCCATGAGAAATACCGTGCCGTCACGCCGCCTTCGAGACCAAGTTCCGCACGCAGCGCCGCCACGGCGTCATCCGTGGCGCTGACCCCTAGCATGAAAGCCGCTGGATCGCCCGGTATCACCTCGATCACGCCAAAAATGACGATGCTTGCCGCTGCCAGACTGGCACAGAGCGAAACCAGACGGAAGAAGGCGTATCCGATCATGATCCGAACGTTAAGCCCGCGGTCTGGCGATATGCAATCGTTACCGGGCCCGCCGCGGAAAACGAAGCGGCCGCATGAGGCCGTTCATCGCGCTACCGGAAGGCATACCGGCGCCTGGTTTGCCACGCGCCGGGCCGGCCGCGGCCTGTTCGGGTCATTCCCGCCAGCTTACACCCGTCAAGTCGTTCGCCTGGGTGGGAGCGTTCGGCCATAGCCCCTGAATCCTCGCGTCAGCCACTCCGGTCCGCGCTAGCTGAAAAAGGTAGCCGTTGACGTAGTCCTCGGCGATTATCCGCTGGGCCGCGGCCAATATCTCCGAGCGCTCAGCCGGATCGCTGGCAAGATCCAGATCTTTCATGAGATTCCGAAAATCCGGGTTATCATACTGAAAGTAATAGTCTGGCCGCGCGTAAATATTTATGTCCATCGGTTCGGTGTGGCTGACAATGGTCAGATCGTAATCCTTACCCCTGAATACCTGCTCCAGCCACTGGGCCCACTCAAGGTTCGAGATCTCCGTCGCAATACCCACCGCGCGAAGCTGCGCCGCCACTATCTCGCCACCCCGGCGGGCATAACTCGGTGGTGGCAGTTTCAGGGACAGTGTCAGATCCTCCGCTCCCGCCTCGGCGAGAAGCTTTCTGGACAGTTCAGGGTCGTATGCAGAAATGTCGGTCAGATCCACATAATCGGGATTGTGGGGCGCGAAGTGCGTTCCGATCGGCGTACCGTATCCGAACATCGCACCGTCAATGATCTCCCGCCGATTGATCGCATGGGAAATCGCCCTGCGCACGTTGACATCGCCCAGCGATCCGGATCCGTTATTGATTGACAGGATGGTTTCGCCTTCGGTCGACCCAATTAGGAGCTGAAACCTTGGATCCGCATCGAACTGGGCAAGCGTCTCCGGTGCTGGATACGCCGGAAACGCATCGACGTCACCCGCCATCACCGCGGCGAACGCCGCCGTTGGATCGCTGATGAACCTGAAAGTGGCGCTTTCCAGCGCCGGCCGCTCGCCCCAATAGTCGGGATTACGGACCAACTCGATCCTATCGCCCTGAACCCAGCGGCTGAACCTGAACGGCCCGGTTCCAACCGGTTCGGTGGCGGCCCGCTCCGCCGTTTCGGGTGCCAGAATGACCGCGTCGCCCCACGCCATGTTGGTGATGAACCCGCCGTTCGGGGCCGCAAGCGTGATCTTCACCGTTACGGAGTCCACGACATCAACGTCCGTGATTCCGGCAAACAGGGACTTCTGGGCGTTAGTCGAACCATCCGATCTGGCCCGGTCCAGCGAGAACTTCACGTCATCCGCCGTCATTTCGGAGCCGTCGTGGAATTTGACGCCAGCCCGCAGGTGGAAGGTGTAGACGGTGCCGTCATCACTGACACTCCAACTCTCCGCCAGGCCCGGCGCGATCGTCCCGTCCGAACGGTATCGTGTCAGTCCTTCGAAGACATTGGCGTAGACGACCTCGTCAATCGCGGCCGCCGCACCTCCGGTCGGGTCAAGGTTTGGCGGTTCAAGCTGCATTCCAATGACAATCCTATCCTGCGCCTGGGCGGCCCCGACGCCAAGCGCCAATATGGCGGCGGCAACTCTTGATCCATATCTCACTTTGGTCTCCCCATTACCCGCTTCGGTCCGGATCCATGCTAGCGCGGATGGCTTCCCAAGGAAAGGATCCGCTTTCGGTATCCTGGGGCTATCGCGTTCGGGCCTGGGACATTGCGGTCAACCCCGAAAATGCCCCGAACGGCCCGAAAGAACGGCGGGAAGCGCCCTTTCGTCCAGTTTTCGCTCCCATTTCACGCCCGGGAAAATGAAAATTCATCGGCTCGGCCTTCAAACGCGATCGCCCCATTCGGTATCATTCCGCGCACGCCAAACTATCCGGGACTGACCGCATAACGAACACGGACGTGAAGGCGGGATCCGGGATGGCGACGGGAGCCGCGCTACCGCGCCCTCCCCGTCCGCGGGAGCAGTTCCGAGAGCGTTAAAGCCATCACTTTGGCGCTGTCGACCATGTCCTGGATTCCAACCCACTCGTCGGCCTGGTGCGCGACGTCAAGAATGCCCGGCCCATAGGCAATGCAGTTGCTCAGGCGTCCTATCCGGTCGATATGCTTCTGGTCATAGGTTCCCGGTGATATCACATAGGCGGGTCGCCGCGACATCACGCGCCGTATCGACGACGCAACGGACCGCACCACCGGGGCGTCGCGCTCGGTCATCACGGGCGTGATTTCCCATAGATCGCGAATCTCGTACTCGAAGCCCGGACGTTTCGCCCTGATCCGCTCCAGCATATCGGCCACTTCGGACTTCACCGACGCGATGTCCTCCTCGATCAGAAAACGCCGGTCTATGACAATACGGCAGCGGTCGGCCACGCAGGCCGCCGGAAATCCGGTGTGAACGGCGTCGGGTTCCGCCTCTCCGCCATGGATGGAATTGATGTTCAGCGTCGATTGCCTTGCGCCTTCGGGAACGACGGGCATCGCCGTGGAACGGCCCGCGAGGAGGGGGTAGAGATACCGCTCCATCTCCTCGAGCACCGCACCCATATGCCGGATCGCGGAATCCCCCAGAAACGGCATCGAACCATGTGCGATACGCCCCTTCGTCTCGATCTCGGCCCACCAGACGCCGCGATGGCCCAGGCAGATACGATCCTTGTTGAGCGGTTCGGGAATTATGACGTGCTGGACGCGGTCCGGATGAAACAGTCCCCGCTCCGCGAGAAAGGCCACGCCGCCAAAACCTCCGGTTTCCTCATCAGCCGTTCCGCTGATCTCGATCGAACCGGAGAATTCCGGGCACACCGAAACGAACGTCTCGGCCGCGATTATCGACGTCGCCAGACCGCCTTTCATATCGCAGGCGCCGCGCCCGTAGACCCGGCCGTCCCTCACCTCTCCGCCGAAAGGATCGACAGTCCAGCCGTGTCCGGCCTCGACGACATCCGTATGGCTGCTGAAATGGACGCACTCGCCGGGGGAGGTGCCGTCCCGCCGCGCCAGAATGTTCCAACGCGGGTACGTCTCGCTGTCGCCGGGAGATCCCACGGCGCGGATCAACCTGCATTCGAAGCCCGCTGCCGCCAGCCGCCGCTCGAGAAACTCGCAAATCCGCCGATAGAGGTTTCCGGGTGGATTTGTCGTTGGAATACGCACCAGATCCTGCGTCAGCCGCACGAGATCCTCACTGCGACGCTCGATTTCCCGGAGCAAACGTGACTCAAAAGGTTCCATTCCCGGATCCTGCCGAAGCGGCACCGGCATCGTGAATTCCGGTTCAGGAAGCCCGCGCTACCGACATCGTGTAATCCACTTGGTTCCCGAAGGAAAGCTCAGAGCGCCTCGGGTGTGCCGTTGCCCGCGACGTCACCGCTCCGCACCTCGCGCCCCTGATCCATTATCCGGTGAACCCTCCGCAATGCCCGTGGACCAGCGGCGGATGCACGGACGCCCCATCTCGCGGAAATCCCTCCGGGTACCCGGCGGCGTCCGGATGCCGGCGCTCTCGATTCCCCCGTTCCGCGCCATGGCTCACACTCCTGCATCCGCCTCGTGTAGTCCGCCCGCCAACCTCTCCGGCAGTTCGCGGGCACGCTGTTGGCAGAGCATGGCATTCACTTCCGGACAGGTGATAGAGCCAATCTCACGCATCGCCCCAGTCTCCGTCAAGTCGTCTCATCGGGAGTGACGCCTGAATTTCATGCCAAGCGCGTCCGCATAAGCCGCCCTATCCTGTGGAGCCATCGCGGCGATGCGCTCAAGCAGATAGTCCTGTGCCAGTCGTTGGCGCTCCACAATACGTTCCCTCTGCCCGGCGAACAGTCGTTCCACCTCCCCGGCGTCGAAAGGATCCTTGCGTAGGGCGGCGAGTAAGGACTCGAACTGAACCTGCAGTTCCGAACGGTTATGCCGGAAACTTTCCGCGTCTCTGGCAAGAGCTTCGCGCAACGCGACCCTGTCCTCGCTCGGTAGCGCGCGCACGAACGGTGCATAGCCAAGACCACGCAACGCGGTGCGGTCGCGTCCATGAGGCCCCGCGAGCAACGCGCCGACGACAAGTCCGACAACCAGCAGATTGATCGCCAGTGAGACGAAGAGGAGGACTCCTTTCCAGCGCATGTCCTTCAGGCCTTTCCATGTAAAGTTCCGGTCGGTCATTTGCCCTACACCTCACTCATCAGGTCAAAGAACGACGGCATGATATCCTCGATTGAAAAGTCCGCGCTGACCTCGAGATACACGCCGGACAGTCCGTCGAGCGGCAACGCCGCAAAGAAGCCTATGGCCAGCCCGGCGGCCGCCGCGCCCATGAGGCCCAGCGCCGCCGGAATACCCCGGACCGTTTCGGGAATCGCATCCGGAACGCCTCGCCCCGAAGTGGCCGCACCGCGCGCAACCGCATTCGCCTGGCGTTCCGAATCCGCAAGAACCCGCTCGATGAGGCCGCTGGAGGGTAACGGCCGCGACTGTCGCGCGGCGGCGAACAGGCTCTCAAGCTCCTCATCGTCCAATGGTCGCCGTTCAGTCATCTCCATATCCCAGTTCATCGCGGCGGGCGGCCAGCTGAGTAGCCAGCCCGCGCTTGCCGCGTGCGGTCAGACTCTCGACCGCATCGACGCCGATCCCCATTATTTCGGCGATCTCCGGATTTGAGAGCCCTTCGAGATGCCGCAGGACAACCGCCTGTCGCTGGCGTGTCGGCAAATTCGCCAACGCTGACGACAGCGCCCGCTTCCTCGCCAATTGCATCAGGCGCGTTTCCATCGATGGCGCCCCGTCCACCGGATCGGGAATCTGGTCGATCCCGACCGTTCGTCCCCGTCGCAGCCGGTCGGTACATAGATTCGAGACCACGCGGTAAAGCCATGTCGTCACCTTCGCTTCGCCCTGACGCCATGATCGGGATTGCCGCCACAGCCTCAGCATCGCTTCCTGCGCGACATCTTCGGCCTCAGCCCGATCGCCGCCCAGCATCCTCAAGGCATATCCCAGCGCGATTGGTGTCAGACGCAGGGCAAGTACACGGGCGGCCTCCCCGTCGCCATTGGAGAAGGCGACGAGCAGGGCTTCGTTCGGTATGTCACCGGACGCGTCAAAAGCCATTTCCATGATCCCGTAACGCCATTCCGCAGGGAATGCGCCAACAGTCAGTGACAGGGACTATGGCGGTCTGTACGGAAACCGGCATTCCGCCAGGATGTATCGTGCGGGTCAGTGCCCGCGCTTTTTCCAGCGCCTGTGCCAGCGACCATGGTCCCCGGCATCCATCTCGGCTCTGGTGACCACCCCGTCACCGTCGCCGTCAAGCCGCCTCAACATACGCTCGACGCGTTCCGACCCGGCGGCCGCCGTCGCTTCGTCAAGGCTGAGCAGACCGTCACCGTCCGAGTCGTAACCCTCGATCCAGGTTTCGACCCGACGAAGTCTCCGCTCGGTACGCCAGAGCTCGGTTACGTCGGCCAGTTCCTCCGCCGACAGCCGTCCGTCCCCATCGGAGTCGGCATCGCCGAACAGCGCGGCCCAGGTGGCGTTGATTTCCTCGATCGTGATCCCTGCATCGTCATTTCCGTCAAGAAACCCCAATAGGGCCGCGTGAAATCCATCACGGCCGAATGGTCCCCTATCCACTTCGTGCGCCGCCAGCGGCCCCGCCAGAACCGCAAGGGCCGCCAATGCGGCCGCCGCCCCGGATATAGTGTCCTTCATGTCGTTTCTCCCTTTCGATCGTGATGTCCGGCAAACGGGCCTGGCCCGTTTCCCTCGCACCTCAAACGAACGGACTGGAGAATTCCGTCGCGTAAGGCGCTGACGCGCCCGTTAGTCCCTGCATCTCACCCCGGCCCGTCGCCGGTACGGACGCGACCGGCATGGACGAAAACCGGCGCTAACCGGCGTCGACCTAAACTGGAGCGGCGCACGGATCCGCCCGCACCGGCGCTTGCGCCCCGGGCAGATATCGTCTGTCGCGTCACCCAAGCCAGCGAATGCCGGATCCCCAGGTTGCGGCAGAGAGCCGCAATCCGGGAAAGAGCCCTCGCGTCCGCCCGGGCGTCCCATATATTGCTCTGGGATAACACGAAACGGTGTGGCATGCATTCCGCGAGCGAACTTCCAACGGACAGGCCGATCATGGCGGCGATGCGGAACGGCTGGCGTCGTCGCTGCCCAAACTGTGGTTCCGGCCCGATGATGCATGCCTATCTCAAGGTTCGCGACACCTGCCCCGTCTGCGGTGAGGAGCTGCACAACCATCGCGCCGACGATGGACCGGCATATCTCACAATTCTTATCGTTGGCCACCTGATGGCACCGCTCATCCTTTGGGCTTACGTGTCCTACAGACCGGATCCTCTGGTCCTGGCTTCGATATTTTCGGCTGGATGCATCGGGCTTTCCCTGTACCTGCTACCCCGACTGAAAGGCGTGATCGTAGCGATCCAATGGGCTAAGCGCCTGCATGGCTTCGGGGAGACGCCCGAGCGGCTTTCTCATATGGGGACGAATCCTTGGATCAGGGGACCATCCGCGATGCGGCGACGGTAATTCTGGTCCGCGACCCCGCGACCGAACCGAAAGTCTTGATGGGCCAGCGTGGCGAAGGCGCGGCCTTCATGCCCGACAAGTTCGTCTTTCCCGGCGGTGCGGTCGATTCCCGGGACGGATCGGTTCCTTTCGCTGGCGACCTGCCGGAACCATGCGCCGCAAGGCTTGAGGAGGGCTGTGCCGCCGGTCTGGGTGCGCGCCTGTTCGCCGCGGCGGTCCGTGAACTTTGGGAAGAGACCGGGCTGATGATCGGCGCTGACGGGGACTGGCCGGGTGAAGCCCCGGAGGGATGGAGGGAATTTGCCGGAGCGGGACTTCTTCCCGACCCCCGCGCCCTGAGCTTCGTGTTCCGCGCCGTCACGCCCCCGGGCCGTCCACGCCGGTTCGATGCCCGCTTCTTTCTCGGAAACGCGGATGTCGTCAGAGGTGATCCCGACGACTTTTCAGGGGCCTCCGACGAGCTCCGCCACCTCCAATGGATTGCGCTCGGAGACCTGCGGGGGTTCGAGATGCCATTCATCACGGAAGTGGTGCTGGCCAAGGTCATCGCCTCCCTGCCGGACCTGGGTCCACCGGATTC
>JAPOUP010000078.1:0-7378 GCA_026708635.1 Rhodobacter sp. | reverse complement strand
AAAAAGAGCGTCGACGCGGCGATGGAGAATATCAACTCGATCTGGCCCAAAGCGCTGACATAGGCCGCGTTCTGAAGCGTGAACGCCGAAAACCAGCAGAAACTGCCTATCATCGACGCGAGTCCAACCATTCCGGTCACTCGCCAGGCACGCAGGACACGCGTTATCTGCCCCCGTTCCCGCCACATAAGCCAGATCGCGAGCGCAATCGTCTGAAATGTCGTGACCACGGCAAGCGTCGTCCCCGCACGAAGGGCGGTGTCTCCGCTTTCGAGCGCGAGCGAAGCTCCCCGATATCCGACCGCCGAGACTGCGAAGAACATTCCTGAGGCAAGACCCAGGCCCGTGGCCCGATTGACTATCCGCCTAATGGGCGGGCCCGTACCGGCCGGAGGATCGGAAATCAGGAGCACGCCGAGAAGTCCAAGCCCGATGGCGATTCCGCCGACCACGCCCACACCTTCCCCCAGAATCAGAAAGCCCGCGATCGCGGTCATCACGACTTCGGTCTTCTTGAATGTAATGCCAACCGCGAAATTTCGGTGCGAAAAGATTGAGACGACACACATGGTCGCGAGGATCTGCGCCACGCCACCCGCTATGGCGAATTTCCAGAAACGCTCCGGCATCGACGGGATGCCCTGGTCCGAGCCCTCCGAATACAGGCAGACCACAAGTATCGCGAGCGGCGCCGAGAAGAGGAACCTCGCGAACGTGGCGCCACCCGCCGAAAGCCCCGCGAGCGTGAGCCACTTTTGCAGCATGAACCTGAATGTCTGCGCCAGTGCCGCCGCAACCGTGATGAATACCCATGGCTCCATTGGCGGATTACCGAGTGGACATAAACTCAGTTCCGGAGAGGATGGGCAACCGGATCCTTAGACCGCAGGAGGTATTTCCTGAAGATCTCCGCATAGGAGCGATAGACGTAACCTCCGTTGCGGGCCGCGAAACGTTCGCGATTGTCCCTATACAGTTTCGGAAGCCTGTACCATGGAATCCTCGGGTATGCATGATGAACGGCATGCAGGTTATTGTTAAGGAAAAGAAATGACAGGGGTCCCCTATCCTCGATTATCACCGTACGCCCGGCCGCGCGCCGGTCTGCCTGGTGCTCCAGAAACGTACGGATCTTGATCAGCGAGAGGCCCGCGTAGACGGCCGTCAGGTAAGCCCAGACCGGCATCTGTCCCACGGTTCCCAACCACAGAACAACCGGCGCGACGGCGGGGATATGCCAAAGCCAGCCACGGATCACACGCCGGTCGCCCGCGACGGCGGCCCGGAAATCTCCGAGTAAAAAAGCCGTTTGGGACACCGCAACCCCGATCAGGATCCTTCCCAGGAGGGTATTGTTGAACATCAGCAAAGCCCGCGCCGCGCCGGGTAGCCCGCGCCAGACCGCCGGATCGAGGTAATTTGACTCCGGATCGTCATAAGGGTCGGTGAGGTTGGCGTTCATATGGTGGTCAAGGTGCGTGTCGCGAAACCGTTGGTAGGGAATGAGAAAATCGTAGGATGGAAAGACGAGCGCGGTGTTCAGCGCCACGTTACGGAATGGATGGCCATGGATGGCTTCATGCTGAAGCGAGGAGGCGAGCGCGACCGCAACACCGGTAACCATGATTCCAGCCGCCAGCGACTCCGCGGCCAGCCAGGTGGTACCCAGGGCCCAGATCCCATGGCACCCGAGAATCACCGCCAGCGTTGGCCATTCCACGAATCGCCGTGAAGTCACACCTAAATTCACCCTATATCGGTCCTTCGCCATAATTCCCGTAAAGCCACCCCAACAGATTGGCGACCTAGCGCAAGCGGTCAGGATTATGGATGCACACCGCTCACCCTATCTAACCGAAGCGGTCAGGGCCACACCAAAATCAGCGACATCGACGGACCGCCAGGGCGGTTCCGGTATCCTGCTCCGCGGCTTAACGGCCTTCGCCGCGGCGACGAACGGCCACTATCCCGATCGTGCCCGCCGCGCCGGGATCCGCCAATCCCTATCGCGGCGCGCCAACGTATCTCCCGACTCCATAAGGCCTGGGCAGAGCCGCGTGGGCGGCCTCAATCGTACCCAGTCGCCTGGAGATCCGTGCGGACGGCTTCGATGGACGACGTGTCTTTAGCGAAACGTGAACCAGGACGTGCTCGCCCGACGCGCAGACCCGCCCGTCGTTCCAAAGCTCATGGAACAGATGCATCTTCCTGCCGCGGCCTTCCAGACAGACCGTGCTTACGCGAATCCGCGCTCCCGCGTGGACCTCGCATAGATGGCGAATATGGGTTTCGGCGGTGAAGTAGCTTCCCCCCGAGGCGACGTAGTCGGCGTCACATCCGACTATGCGCATGAAACGGTCGGTGGCGTCTCCGAAAACCTGAAGGTATTTGGCCTCGTTCATGTGCCCATTGTAGTCCGTCCAGTCTAGCGGCACGGCCTGGTTGACCGTCTCGATCGGCGCGCCGATCTCACTGATGTCCGAATAGTCGAGCACGGCGCCGTTGCGGTCATTCAGCTCCATCTCGGTCTGGCGAAGGATCCTGCCGACTCCCCTGCCCCGCGCCTTCAGCGCGCGCATCAAAGCGACGAGATTGCCATCACGGATCCCTTCCAGTTCGCGGACGGAGCGCGCCCCGGATTGCGCGTCGGACTGCTCCGCGATCATGCCAGCGAATTCCGGTGTCAGTTCCGGGACATCAATCAACCTGGACCAGGGCCATTTGAGCGCGGGACCAAACTGTTCGATGAAGTGGCGCATCCCCGCCTCACCGCCAGCTATCCTGTAGGTCTCGAACAGGCCCATCTGCGCCCAGCGTAGACCGAAGCCGTAGCGAATCGCGTCATCGACCTCTTCCGTCGTCGCGACTCCATCCTTCACCAACCAGAGCGCCTCCCGCCAGACAGCCTCGAGAAGGCGGTCGGCTACATGGGCGTCGATCTCCCTGCGCAACAGCAAGGGATACATGCCAATTCCGGAGAGGACAGTCCGTGCCGCCTCCACCCGCTCATCCGAAACAGCCTCCATCGGCACCAGTTCCACCAATGGCAGCAGGTAGACCGGATTGAACGGATGGGCGACCAGGATCGCATCCGGATATCGGGCCTCCTTCGCCAGCTCGGACGGCCTGAACCCGGAAGTCGAGGAAGCGATGGTAACGCGTCCACCCACCCGTGACTGAATCCGTCCATAGATTTCCCGCTTAAGCTCGAGACGCTCCGGTAAGCTTTCCTGTATCCAGTCAGCGGCGCCAACGGCGGCTTCCAATGACTGGAAGGTGATGACCGGTCCCTCCTCCGGCATGGCGGCGTCGACTAACCCGGGCAATGAGCGCCGGGCATCCGCCATCACCCTTTCCACCCTAAACCGCGTCTCGGGATCCGGATCGAAAATCCGGACCTCCCATCCCATCAGCGCGAATCGCGCGGCCCAGCCGCCGCCAATCACACCACAACCGATAATCGCAGCTACCTTACCCATACCCGTTTCCGCCCTTCCAGTTGCCTTGGCGTCACATCGGTACCGACCCCCGCGGGCTTCGGAAAGATACTCGGCCCGGAATGTGCCACCACATCCAGACGGATCAAGCCGCCCGCGGCGCGCGCTTGACCAGACCCAGTCGGCCGCGCACCTCCCCGGGCCCGATGACCCGGGCGCCCATGTTGGAAACAATCGTGACGGCGCGCTCAACCAGCTGTGCATTCGTTGCCAGAATACCGCGATCAAGCATCAGGTTGTCCTCAAGGCCGACCCGGACGTTTCCCCCGGAAAGCACCGCCGCCGCCACAAAGGCCATCTGGTTCCGACCCAGCGAGAACGCCGAGAATGTCCAGTCTGCCGGCACGTTGTTAACCATCGCCATGAAGGTGTTCAGGTCGTCGGGCGCGCCCCAGGGCACCCCCATGCAGAGCTGGACCAGCGCCGGCGCGTCGAGGATACCCTCCTCCACGAGTTGCCTGGCGTACCGGAGATGGCCGGTATCGAACGCCTCGATCTCGGGCTTTACCCCCAGACCGGTCATCATGGCCCCCATGTCCCGCAGCATGGCTGGCGTGTTGCACATCACGTAATCCGCCTCGGCGAAATTCAGCGTGCCGCAGTCAAGCGTGCAGATCTCCGGCAGGCACTGCCTGACGTGCTCGACCCGTTCGGCGGCGCCCGCCATGTCGGTTCTGCGTTCGTCGAGCGGCAGCGGGCGGTCCGTTGGCCCGAAGACCAGGTCGCCCCCCATTCCGGCGGAAAGATTTAGTACGACGTCAACATCGGAGGCCCGAATGCGATCCGTAACCTCCCGGTACAGCTCCAGCCGCCGCGAAGGTGCGCCCGTTTCGGGATCACGCACGTGACAGTGCGCCACCGCCGCGCCCGCTTTTGCAGCGTCTATGACGGCTTCGGCGATATCCGCTGGCGAACGGGGCACATGCGGACTGCGATCCTGAGTGCCGCCCGCACCGGTTACGGCACAGGTGATGAACACCTCCCGATTCATGGCAAGTGACATCCGCGCTCCCTCCCCGACCATTTCGGGCAAGGTGTATATACAGAGCGGCGAAAGCTCAACCGCGGCCAAGGGCGCATCGTGACGACGATGTGTCGTGAGTCCACAGGACCGTCTCTGTCGTGGCGTGCCCCATGAGGTCCTGAATTGGACCCACCGGGCGTTCTCCAACCTGAAGCGCCGGGCCATGGGCGTGTACCGCGACACGCTCAGGAGGCGTTTCAGGCGCTATCCCGACGAGCTCGTCCTCCGGTGGAGCAGTCGCGCGGCGCCTCCGGCGCGGACGTCGGGGATCCGCCTACCATTGATGGGTATCGGTGTGGCTTTCCGCGGCAGCGGTCCGGTCATAAGTCCTTACCGTGGCGATAGGTAACCGCGGCACTGGGGAGGTGATGGTCGCCGCCGTCCCTTTCGGTTTCAACACCCACCCGGTCCTCCCGCTCCCGGCGGCGCGCGCATGACTTCGCGATGCCAAACCAGCGGGTCGAGCTTTTTGCCGCGCTGATTTTCTTTTTCGTGCCTGGCGCCATCGCCAGCCCCTATCCGGTGGCGAGGCTGGTGAGGTTCCACGGTCCGGGCGCGCCATTCGCTATTGTGGCCCTCCCGGCCATATCGGGTTGATCGCCCTCGGTCTCGCCCGCACAGGAGCGCGACCGACAACGGAGCGGCGCACCTTCCATGTCCGGTTTCCCCGTACGTCATTCCCTATCGGTAAACCCATGGGGCATCCTCGCGACGCGAACCGGAACCGGAAACGAGCCTCGATAACTGAGGCCACCCGGAAACCGTCGGGCTCCGAACCGGCGGCGCACGTCGAGGCGCATGGACTTTCGCCGGATGGAATTCTCCGCGCTTGCGAACGCCATCGGTTTCCGACTAAATCTCGCCCGTGCCGGAATTGATCTCCGTGTCAACGCGAGGGATCGGCTCCGGAGGAAGTTTGGAAACCGGGGTTCATCGATACGACGCTCCCTCGAAAATTCCCCGAACCGGACGATCATGACACGGCGGGTCAGGAACGTATGCAACGCATCCTCATCACCTCAGCGATTCCCTACATCAACGGAATCAAGCATCTGGGCAATCTCGTCGGCAGTCAGCTGCCCGCCGACCTCTATGCCCGCTACATGCGCGCGCGCGGTCATGAGGTCATGTTCATCTGCGGAACGGACGAGCACGGCACTCCGGCGGAGCTGGCCGCCGCCGCGGCCGGCATCCCCGTTGCCCAGTACTGTGCCGATATGTGGGCCAAACAGAAGCGGCTCTCTGACCGGTTCCAGCTCAGTTTTGACAAATTCGGACGCTCGTCGTCGCCACAGAACCACCGTCTGACGCAGTATTTCGCGGAGCGGCTGGCGGAAAACGGGCTGATCGAGGAAGTCGTCGAAAGCCAGCTTTACTCAAAGGCCGACGGCCGGTTCCTGCCCGACAGGTATGTCGAGGGCACCTGTCCCGACTGCGGCTATGACCGCGCACGGGGAGACCAATGCGAGAACTGCACGAGACAGCTCGATCCCACGGACCTGATCGAACCCCGCTCGGCGATTTCGGGGTCAACCGATCTTGAGATAAGGGAGACCAGGCATCTGTACCTGCGCCAGTCCGCTCTGAGGGAGCGGCTGGAGGAGTGGATTGCCTCAAAGGATGACTGGCCGATCCTGACCACATCCATCGCCCGGAAATGGCTTCACGACGGTGACGGCCTGCGGGACCGCGGCATCACCCGTGATCTTGAGTGGGGCGTACCCGTCCGCCGCGGAGAGAGGCCCTGGCCGGGGATGGAGGGCAAAGTTTTCTACGTATGGTTTGACGCTCCCATCGAATACATCGCCGCGACCAAGGAATGGGCGGACGGCGAGGGTCTGGAGGATGCGGCGTGGCGCAGTTGGTGGCGGACCGACGAGGGCGCTTCCGACGTGCGCTATGTCCAGTTCATGGGCAAGGACAACGTACCGTTCCACACGCTGAGCTTTCCGGCGACGATCATCGGATCCGGGGAGCCCTGGAAGCTTGTGGATTACATCAAGTCATTCAATTACCTCAATTATGACGGCGGTCAGTTCAGCACGTCACTCGGCCGGGGTATTTTCATGGACCAAGCGCTAGATATCCTTCCCGCGGATTACTGGCGCTGGTGGCTTCTTTCGCACGCTCCCGAGAATTCCGACAGCGAGTTCACCTGGGAAAACTTTCAGGTCTCCGTGAATAAGGATCTCGCGGATATTCTCGGGAATTTCGTCAGCCGCGTCACAAAGTTCTGCCGCTCGAAATTCGGCGAGGCCGTTCCCGGGGGCGGAGAGCCCGAGGACCGCGAAAGGGCGCTCATCGCCGAACTGGAGACGCGTGTCGCCGCGTATCAGCGACATTTGGAGGCGATAGAGATCCGCAAAGCCGCCAACGAGCTCCGCGCCATCTGGGCCGGCGGGAACGAGTACCTTCAGGACGCGGCTCCCTGGAGCGTTTTCAGGGAGCGTCCGGAGAGGGCCGCCGCCATTATCCGGTTTTCGCTGAATCTGATCCGGCTCTATGCCGTACTTTCCGCGCCATTCATTCCCGACACCGCCACGAAAATGATGAAAGCGATGCGAGCCGAGGATGGCCTTTGGCCGAAAGATATCGCGGCGGCGCTCGCTTCCCTTCCGCCCGGCCGGTCATTCACCGTTCCGGACAACCTTTTCAGCAAGATTTCCGATGCCGAACGCGAAAGTTGGCAGAAACGCTTCGCGGGCGGGCGCGAATGATATTGGCGCCGGGGTTGCCTGCCATCGATTCCGCATTTACAGATGTCCGCGGAGACGTGGCCGAGTGGTCGAAGGCGCTCCCCTGCTAAGGGAGTAGGCGGGTAACCGTCTCGAGGGTTCGAATCCCTTCGTCTCCGCCA
>JAPOUP010000201.1 GCA_026708635.1 Rhodobacter sp. | reverse complement strand
TCACGCAGCCGCAACGGCTCGTTTCGCCATGACCTTGATAAGGTTCGCCCGGTAATCCGCGGAGCCGTGAATATCAGCCATCAGATCATCGGAGGATACGTCGACACCGTCTACGGCGTCAGGGGAGAAACGAGCGGACAGCGCGGCTTCCAGACCCGCGTGGCGGAACACCCCGTTCGACCCCGCGCCCGTCACCGCGACGCGTACGCCACCGGCGTTCCTGGCGACGAAAACACCAACCATTGCGTAACGTGAGGCGGGATTCGGGAATTTGGCGTAAGCGGAGCGTTCGGCCTTTGGGAAAGTGACGCCTTTGATGAGCTCATCAGCATCCAGCGCCGTCTCGAAGAGGCCGGTGAAGAAGTCATCCGCCGCGATCGCCCGTCTGTTGGTCCTGACCGTGGCGCCAAGGCCCAGAACCGCGGCGGGATAGTCCGCCGCGGGGTCATTGTTGGCGATGGAACCGCCAATCGTTCCCCGGTGCCGGACAGCCGGATCGCCGATCCCGGCGGCGAGCGCCGCGACGGCGGGAATATTCATCTGGACGGTTCGGTCGCCCGCGACCTCCGCATGGGTCATCATCGCCCCGACGGTCACATCGGTACCCGCGATCGAGACACCGGACAGACCGGCACCCGCGAGACTGATCAGGTCCGAGGGGTCCGCGAGGCGCTGCTTGATGGTGGGAATAAGTGTCTGGCCACCGGCAAGAAACCGGCCATCCACCGCCGCCGCCAGTTTCGCGACGGCATCGTCCGCCGATGCGGCTTTCCGAAAGTTCAGTGCATACATGTAAAGTATCTCCCCTATTCGGCCGCGATCGCGGTTCTGTTTGACTGGATGGCTTCCCAGACCGCCGCCGGTGTGGCCGGCATTTCCAGATCCTCGGTTCCGATCGCGTCCGTAATCGCGTTGATGATCGCGGGCGGCGAACCGATGGCGCCCGCTTCACCGCAGCCCTTGATGCCGAGCGGGTTGTTCGGACATGCCGTCACGTTGTGCTCAATCCGATAATTTACCAGATCGTCGGCGCGCGGCATGGTATAGTCCATGTAGGATGCAGTCAGCAGTTGGCCGTGATCGTCGTAGACGACGCGCTCCAGAAGCGCCTGTCCGACGCCTTGGGCAACACCCCCGTGAACCTGCCCCTCGACGATCATCGGGTTGATGAGCGTGCCGAAGTCATCGGCCGCCACGAACTGGCAAAGCTCGACCGTACCCGTTTCCGGGTCGATTTCGACTTCGGCGATATACGTGCCCGCCGGGAAAGTGAAATTCACGGGATCGTAGAAAGAGCCTTCCTTGAGACCGGGTTCCATGCCGTCGGGAAGGTCATGCGCGGTGTAGGCGGCCAGCCCGACCTCGTGCCAGCCCATGCTCTTGTTGGTGCCCGGCACTTTCACCTGGCTGTCCTCGAAGACCAGTTCATCCCCGTTCGCGTCAAGCTTGTGCGCGGCTATCTGGCGAACCTTGACCTCGACCTTGTCCATGGCCTTGACAATGGCCGACATGCCGACTGCGCCCGAGCGGGAGCCGTACGTACCCATGCCGAACTGAACCTTGTCGGTGTCGCCATGGACAATCGAGACGTTCTCGATCGGAACCGAGAACCGCTCGGCCACTATCTGGGCGAATGTCGTCTCGTGGCCCTGACCGTGACTGTGCGAACCGGTGAGTATCTCGATCGTGCCAACGGGATTCACGCGGACCTCGGCTGATTCCCAGAGACCGACGCCAGCGCCGAGCGAGCCGACGGCGGCCGACGGCGCTATTCCACAGGCCTCGATGTAGGAGGAATAGCCCAAACCCCGGAGCTTGCCGCGGGCCGCCGATTCGGCCTTACGGGCCGGGAATCCGGCGACATCCGCCGCCGCCTGGGCCTTGTCCATATTGCCCGCGAAGTCGCCGCAGTCATAGGCCATGATGACCGGGGTCTGATGCGGAAACTCCCTGATGAAATTCCTGCGCCGGAGCTCGGCCGGATCCATGCCCATCTCACGCGCCGCCTTTTCGATGAGGCGCTCGACGAGGTAACAGGCCTCCGGCCGTCCGGCGCCACGGTAGGCGTCCACGGGAACGGTGTTGGTGTAGACCGCGCGCACATTGCAGTGGATATTCTGGATATCATACTGCCCGGAGAGCAGCGTCGCGTAAAGATAGGTCGGCACGGCTGACGAGAACAGCGACATGTAGGCGCCGAAATTGGCGATGGTATCGACCTTGAAACCGGTGATCCTGCCGCTGGAGTCGAAACCCATCCGGGCTGACGTGACGTGATCGCGACCATGGGCGTCAGTCATGAAGGCCTCGGTGCGGGTCGACGTCCATTTGACGCTCCGCCCGGTCTTCATGGACGCCCAGAGACAGACAATCTCTTCAGGATATATGTAGATCTTGGAGCCGAATCCGCCTCCCACATCCGGCGCGATGACCCGCAACTTGTGTTCGGGCGCGACCTGGTAGAATGCCGAGAGTACGAGACGCGCCACATGCGGGTTCTGGCTTGTGGTGTAAAGCGTGTAGTGATCCTCCGCTTCGTCATAGGTGGCTATCGCCGATCGGGGCTCCATCGGGCTGGGCGCCAGCCGGTTATTCGTGAGTTCGATCGCGGTGACGTGGTCCGCTTGAGCGATACCGGTATCGGAGGCCGCCGAATCGCCGATTTCCCAGTCGTAGATCAGGTTGCCGGGGGCGTTCTCGTGAATCTGGGGAGCGTCGCCGTTAAGCGCCCTGTCCGCGGCGGTGACGGCGGGCAGTACCTCGTAATCGACCATTACAGCCTCGGCCGCGGCCCGCGCGGCCTCATCGGACTCGCCGATCACGACGGCGACGGCGTCGCCGACGTAGCGAACCCTATCCGTGGCGAGAGCCGACCAGGCGCCCATGTTCATCGGGGAGCCATCCTTCGAGGTTATGGCCCAGCCACAGATCAGGTTACCGATCCCGTCGCCGGACAGTTCCGCACCGTCAAGAACCGCGATGATTCCGGGCATACCCGAAGCCTCGCTTCCGTCGATGCCCTTGACCAGAGCGTGGGCGTGGGGGCTGCGAACAAAGGCGGCATAGGCCTGGTTCTCGTTGCGAACGTCATCGGTGTACTTACCTTTGCCGGTGATAAAGCGCTTGTCTTCCTTCCGCTTTACGCGGGCTCCGATTCCTGTCGACATGTCTGGTCTCTCCCTCGCCCGATCACATTTCGCCAGCGGCTTGCTGGATGGATTTTACGATGTTGTGGTATCCCGTGCAGCGGCAGATATTGCCTTCGAGCTCGCGACGGATCGCGGCCTCGGTCAGGTCATCTCCGGCGGCGCGGTAGCGGTTAACCATGTCAATCCCTGACATGATCATGCCCGGAGTGCAGAAGCCGCATTGCAGCCCGTGGTTGTCATTGAAGGCCCGCTGCATCGGATGCATCTCGCCGTTCGAGATGCCCTCTATTGTCGTGACGTCGGTTCCGTCAGCCTCCGCCGCGAGCATCGTGCAGGCCTTCACCGCCTTGCCGTCCACGTGAACGACGCAGGCACCGCACTGTGAGGTGTCGCAGCCGATGTGGGTACCCGTGAGTCGCAACGTCTCCCGCAGGAAATCTGACAGGAGGGTCTCGCCGGAAACGTCCCGGGCCACCTCCTTGCCGTTTACTTTAAGATTGATCGGGTTCATATCCTACCTCCCGTATATTGGATGCTGTCATATTCATAAGGTTAACCGAAAAGCTTCCTTAAACCACCTTTCGGGGGCTCCGCCGTAGGCGCCGGGGGTTCGGGTGGACGTTCACCGGAAGCTGTCGGCTCGGTGACGTCGGTGACCTCGAGCTCTTTCTGGAAATTCTCGAAGAACCGATCCGCCATCTTCCTGGCGAAACTGTCTATGACCCGGCTTCCGAGCTGGGCAAGTTTCCCGCCGATTTTCGCGTCGACGTCGTAAGCGATTTCGGTAGAGTCGTTCTTCGGTACCAGACGCACGTTGGCGCCACCCCTGCAGAAACCTGCCGGTCCGCCATTTCCGTCGCCCTCGAGCCTGACGGCGTTTGGCGCGTCGATGTCCGAAAGCCTGACGGTTCCCCTGAAGGTCGCCTTTACCGGTCCGACTTTCTGCACGACGGTGGCTTTGAAGCCTTCCTCCGGCGAACCGCTGAATTCCGTGCAGCCCGGGATGCAGGCCATAAGCACCTTTGGATCGAGCAGACCGGCCCACACGCGTGACTGGCTTGCCGCGATCACCTTCGTTTTGCTCAACTCCATGGCATGCCCCCCTCCGCCATAGTGGTTGATCGATTTGTATCAATGTTAGTCCCGAGGTCCAAGGCAGGATATTCGACCAAAGGCGTAT
>JAPOUP010000133.1 GCA_026708635.1 Rhodobacter sp. | reverse complement strand
ATTCCATGAAGGGAAGCAGGATTCGCCTGTCCATGTTCGACGACCGGCTGGAAATCCAGTCCCCCGGATCCCTGCCGAACAACCTGACCGTTGAAAGCATGGCCTCACGGCAATCGACACGCAATGAAGCTTTGGCATCGATTTTCGCGCGGATGCCGGTCAGGGGAACGACCGGCGGTCAGGACCGGATGTATTTCATGGAGCGCCGTGGCGACGGTGTTCCCATCATCCTCCGTGAAACCCGGGAACTGTGCGGAAAGTCTCCCGAATTCCGGGTAATCGACGGATCGGAAGTCCTTCTCGTCATTCCCGCCGCCACAAACGAAGCAAGTCCCGCACGCACCGTCATCTCGGTAAGATCGGGAAACCAGCCGGTATCGGGAGTGGATCTTTTGATTCTATTCCCGAACAAAACATGGAAACGCACGACAAGCGACGAACAAGGCGAGGCAGCGGTCGATCTATACACCACGCAGCTGCCTATGACCGTATACGCGGCCACCCGTGGTTATGCGGCGTGCATCGAACGGGACTGGATGCCGTGCGACCGTGCGCTTTCGGTCGATCTGGAAGCCTTGCCAGATGGCGGGAGTGTCATCTTTCCGGAGGCTGCCGGTGAACTTCCGGAGATGAGAGGTAGGCTCAACCCGGTTCGCGACCCCCACGGCCGGATGTATCTTTACGCATCCAACATCGCGATTGATGATGGCAAAGCGCAGCCGGTTCACTTCATTCCGGGCGAGGCGATGACATTGACCGACGCCGATGGAAAGCGGCTGCAGGTGAGAATCATCGATATCTTTGGTCGATCCGCTCTTGTCGAATATCGCGGGATCACGTCATGACGGCGGTGATCGCGCGCAATAGACTCGCGGAAAGACGTCACGACAGCCGTCCCAGCGGCGCGGAGGCATAGGCAATGGCAAAGAGCACCCGCCAGTATGTATTCGAGGGCATGGAAGTGCTCCCGGAGGCATTGACCCCTTTCGTGGAAGGGCGTTTGGAAAACGCATTGACCGGTCACTGGCAGGTGAAGGTCGCCGAGAGACTCCGGCTTCGCCCCAACTCCGATGGGGCGATCGGCTGGGATCAGGCATCGCTGCTCAACGCGATGAACCTTTACTGGGATGATGCTTTCAAGACCGTTCTGGGACGTGCCGAGCGCGCGATCGTGAATGAATTGATCACTGTCCGGAACGAGCTCTCGCACAGTGGGAAATTCACGTATGACGACGCGGAGCGTGCGCTGGACTCCATGCGCCGCCTGCTTGAGGCCGTCGGTGCCGGCATCTCCGCAGAACAGCTCGGCAGGATGCGCGACACCATATTAAGAACCCGATTCACGGAACTGCAGCGAAACGAGGAACGCCGCAAGTCCCGGCAGCTCATAGAGATCTCCGTCGACACGGTTAGGGGCTTGTTGCCTTGGCGGGAGGTTATCGAACCGCACCGGGACGTCGCGACAGGAGAGTTTCTTCAGGCCGAGTTCGCGGCCGATCTTGGCAAGGTGCACGATGGCAGCGCCGCATCCGAATACAGGGATCCAAGGGAGTTCTTCGCCCGCACCTACCTGACGGAAGGCCTTGGCGCACTCCTCGTCGGAGCCGCTAAACGACTCTCCGGTACCGGCGGCGATCCGGTGGTCGAGCTTCAGACCAATTTCGGCGGCGGGAAAACCCACTCCATGCTGGCCCTTTACCATATGGCGGGCGAAACACCGGCGCCGGATCTGACTGGTCTGGATCAACTTTTGTCGGCGCACGGCGTGGCGGTACCCAAAGGTGTGAACCGTGCGGTTCTGGTCGGCACGCGGCGCGGACCACAGGACGTCATCGTTAGGCAAGATTGGCCCGAAATCCGCACCACATGGGGCGAGATGGCCTGGCAGCTCGGCGGTACGGAGGCCTTCGGCATGGTCGCGGACAGCGATGCCAGAGGAGTGGCGCCGGGCTCGAACCTTCTCGAAGCGGTCTTCAGGAAATGCTCGCCCTGCCTGATCCTGATCGATGAGTGGGTCGCCTACCTGCGCCAAATCTATAGGGTCGAGGGCCTTCCGTCCGGATCGTTTGACGCCAACCTGAGTTTCGTTCAGTCACTGACGGAAGCGGTCAAGACCAGCCCGGGAACACTGCTCGTGGCAGCGCTTCCCGCATCGCAGATAGAGGTCGGGGGCGAAGGTGGAAAGGAAGCGCTGGTTCGGCTGGAGCAGACCTTTTCCCGTGTCGAGTCGTCATGGAGGCCAGCATCGCAGGAAGAAAGCTACGAGATCGTCCGCAGACGGTTGTTCAAGGACATACCCGGTGACCGGTTCCATCACAGGGACAACGCCCTGAAACAGTTCACCAAACTCTACCGGGAAAACGCGAACGAGTTCCCTTCGGGCTCGGCCGACGAGGATTACCGGCACAAGATGGAGAAAGCCTACCCGATCCATCCCGCACTATTCGACCAGCTCTACGCGGGCTGGGGCTCACTGGAGCGGTTTCAGCGCACCCGCGGTGTCCTGCGGCTGATGGCCCAGGCAATTCACGAACTGTGGATGAACAACGATCCCTCCGTGATGATCATGCCGGGAAGCATGGCGGTGGGTTCGGCACGGGTCGAATCCGAACTCCTTCACTATCTTGACGTAAGCTGGCAATCGATAATCGCCGGAGACATAGACGGGCCGGATTCGATTCCCTATGGGATCGATCGGTCAGTCCCCAATCTGAACCGCTGCTCCGCAACACGGCGAATTGCCCGTGCCGTGTTCATGGGCACGGCTCCGTTCCAGCAGATGCAGAACAAGGGACTCGACGACAGGCAGATCAATCTCGCCGTAGTGCAGCCCGGGGAAAAACCGGCGATTTTCGGTGATGCGCTCAGGAGGCTCGGTAATCGGGCAAGATTCCTGCACGTTGATTCCGATCGCTATTGGTATTCCATGTCCGCTAGCCTCAACCGTCTGGCAGCCGACCGGGCCGAGCAGATCGAGGCGGCGGCAGCGCTGATCGAGATCGACAGGCGTCTGGCGACCTATGTCAACAGCCTCGGTGACCGCGGACTTTTCGATGCCGTGCAGGTAACACCCGGCAGTTCCGCCGATGTGCCGGATGAGCCGAACGGCGTCCGCGCCGTCGTGCTCGGCGTCCGGCATCCCCACAACGGCCGCGACGAGTCCGACGCGATGGCGGCCGCTGGGGAAATCCTGACGCAGCGGGGCCACACACCGCGTGTCTACCGCAATGTGCTGGTCTTCCTTGCCGCCGATACCCGTCAGGTCGACAACCTGATTGGGGCCATGCGGCATGCCTTGGCATGGGACGGAATCGTTCGCGACACTGAAAGCCTAAACCTGACCCAGCGCGACATAGCCTTCGCGAACACGAAACTCACCGAGGCGAACGATGCCGTGAAGACATGTATCAGGGAAGGCTGGTGCTACCTCATTTATCCGAAACAGGACGGTGCGGAGGCCGATGTTACCTGGATACAAGGCAGGATTCCGGCGCGTGACGGCCTTCTCGGGCGGGCGAGCAAACGTCTGGTGGAGGAGGAAGGCCTTCTCCCGGAACTTGGTCCGACCCGTCTGGACCATGAACTCCGGAAATACATCTGGCGGGACCGGAACCACATCCATCTGAAAGACCTTCAGGAATATCTTGATCGTTATCTTTACCTTCCAAGGATGAAGGACCGATCGGTACTCGCCAGGACCGTATCCGCGGCCGTTGGCGGCTTACTGCCCGGCCCCTTCGCCTATGCGGAACGCTGGGATGAAGCATCTGGAACGTATCAAGGCCTTGCGATCGACAAGACCGAAATCCATGCGGTCATCGACAATGAAAGTGTCATTGTGAAACCGGATATCGCCCGGGAGCATCGCCCCGAACCGCATGAGTCTGACGAAACCCCGGATAATGGATCAATAACCTCGACAGACGGCAAGAATCTCCCTCCAGACCCAACCCGCTTCACGGGTACCGTGATGATCTCTTCGGAACGGCCCGCAAGGGATATAAAACAGATCGTAGAGGCCATCGTGGAGCAGCTCACGACCATCCCCGACAGTGAGGTCAGACTGAAGCTCGAGATCGATGCCGACATACCGTCCGGGCTAAGCAGTGAGAAGGTTCGGACGGTGACAGAAAACGCCAACACCCTCGGTTTCATCGAGAAATCGATAAGGTAGGGCAAAGAAACTCGGCCCCTGCCCCGGCTTTGGGTTTCTCCCGGTCAACCCAGGACCATATCCAAGCCAATACCGAGAGTCGTAAACTCGCCTTGACGGGCTCACACAATCCGCCGGTTTCCCAACACATTCCCGAACAATCCGCCGTCCCCGTAAGACCTCGTGCCAGCCGTCGTTTCCGAATCAGGCGA
>JAPOUP010000199.1 GCA_026708635.1 Rhodobacter sp. | reverse complement strand
CGCGGAGCGGTAGCTGACGTTCGTGATTCAATCCGTGCCCAAGGAAAGGAGGACCGTGGCTCACCATACGGAAATCACGGCTTTCGGGTCTGGGCTTGAACCCGCTCAGGTCGCAAATCCGGCGAAGTCCGGGCGACCCCGATGCCAGAAGAAAGCCTGGCATTCGGCCGGCACCTTCGGCAACTCGTCTACACCGATCTCCAGCCGGAATCTTACGTCCGCCAAAGATCCATGGCCAGATGCAACTGGCACGCACAGACTTTCCCGCGGAAAGAACTTCGACCGAATCGCGAGTCGGTCCGTGCGGAAGTTACCGAGATGATCCAGGCTGCTGGATGCGGCTCGGTGATCTTCCCGGGTGTCGCCAAGCGTCGCGCAGCCGATCCGTTTCCGGTCGGCTACGACGATGCGGTGAATGCAATGACCGCGGTAGCGAGATCTCAGTTCAGGTCGAACCGATCGAGATTCATGACTTTGCTCCATGCGGCGACGAAGTCCCTTACAAATACCTCCCGCCGATCATCAGAGGCGTATTCCTCCGAAATCGCCCGAAGCTGGGAGTTGGAGCCGAAAATCAGGTCCGTGCGCGTCGCGGTCCACTTCTTTCTGCCACCGGAAAGATCGAATCCTCCAAACTCCTCCTCCGTGGGTGATACCGCTCTCCATACGGTGTCCATGTCAAGCAGGTTTACAAAGAAATCATTTGACAGAACGCCGGTACGGTCGGTGAGCACACCATGCGATGATCCGCCATGGTTCGCTCCGAGCACCCGCATCCCGCCGACGAGAACGGTCATCTCAGGTGCCGTCAGCGTCATCAACTGCGCCTTGTCGATCAGCAACCGCTCGGCGGAGGTTCCATACCTATCTTTCAGGTAGTTGCGGAAACCGTCAGCCAGAGGCTGGAGATGACCGAAGGACTCCGCGTCAGTCTGTTCCTCGGACGCATCCGTGCGTCCCGGTGTGAATGGGACCTTCACGTCGACATCGGCTTCCTTCGCCGCCCGCTCCACCGCCGCACAGCCGCCCAGAACGATCAGGTCGGCAAGAGACACCTTCTTCATACCGGACGCACGATTGAATTCGGATTGGATATCCTCCAGTATTCTCAGTACCTTCGCAAGTTTTGCCGGCTCGTTGACTTCCCAGTTTTTCTGGGGTGCCAGACGGATGCGGGCACCGTTGGCACCGCCGCGTTTGTCCGAACCGCGGAATGTCGATGCCGAGGCCCAGGCCGTCGAGACGAGTTCCGCGATTGTAAGCCCTGACGCCAGAATTCGATCCTTCAGTTTTCCTGCGTCGCCCGAATCGATTAATTCGCCTTCCGCCGCGGGAACGGGATCCTGCCAGACGAACACTTCCCGGGGAACATCCGTTCCGAGGTACCGGACGCGGGGCCCCATGTCACGGTGGGTCAGTTTGAACCAGGCCTTCGCGAACGCATCGGCGAACTCGTCCGGCTTCGAGTGGAAACGGCGGGAGATTTTCTCGTATGCCGGATCCATCCTCATGGCCATATCGGCCGTGGTCATCATGATGGGAACCCGCTTGCTCGAACCGTCCGCTTCGGGCGCATGATGCTCCTCGGCTAGATTCAACGGACGCCACTGGTTGGCTCCGGCCGGACTTTTCGTAAGTTCCCATTTATATCCGAAGAGCATGTCGAAGTAGGACATGTCCCACTTGGTCGGGGTGGGGGTCCAGGCACCCTCGATGCCGCTGGTTGTGGAATCCACACCCTTGCCGCTTGCATGGGTGTTTTTCCAGCCGAGTCCCATTTCCTCGATGGGCGCGCCTTCGGGTTCCGGTCCCACAAGACTTGTGTCTCCGGCACCGTGTCCCTTGCCGAACGTGTGGCCCCCCGCAACGAGTGCGACAGTCTCTTCATCGTCCATCGCCATCCGCGCGAAGGTCTCGCGGATATCCCGCCCCGATGCCAGGGGATCGGGATTGCCGTTCGGCCCTTCCGGGTTCACGTAGATGAGACCCATCTGGACGGCGGCCAGCGGATTCTCGAGATCACGCTCACCCGTGTATCTACGGTCGCCAAGCCACTCGTCTTCGGAGCCCCAGTAGATATCCTCCTCCGGCTCCCAGACATCCTCGCGTCCACCGCCAAATCCAAGTGTTTTGAAACCCATTGATTCAAGGGCGCAGTTTCCAGCCAGAATCAGTAGATCAGCCCAGGAGACCCTATTTCCGTATTTTTTCTTGATCGGCCATAACAACCTTCTCGCCTTGTCGAGGTTGCCGTTGTCCGGCCAACTGTTAAGTGGCGCGAACCGCTGCGAGCCGGATCCCGCACCACCCCGTCCGTCACCGACGCGGTACGTGCCGGCGCTGTGCCAGGCCATCCTGATAAATAGGGGGCCGTAATGTCCGTAATCAGCGGGCCACCAGTCCTGACTGTCGGTCATCAGGGCATGGAGATCCCCCTTGAGCGCCTCCAGATCAAGCTTGCCAAACTCCTCGGCGTAGTTGAATTCCCTTCCCATTGGACTTGCCAGCGGCGGATTCTGGTGCAATATCCGTATGTTGAGTTGGTTGGGCCACCAATCACGGTTCGACTGAACATCGAAACTCGTGTGGATGACCGGGCATCTGGCAGCGGTGCCGTTGTCGTTTCCGTCCATATTCCTCTCCGGAGATGTAGTGTTGCCCGAACCGGTTAACCGGCGGGAAATCGGTTCATCATAGCAAAGCCGCTATCCGGAATCATTCTAATCCGTGTTCCCGAGCGCGCAACGCGAATCTTGGTCCGTGTGACATGGAATCGCCTTCATGGAACGAATTGACTTGCCGGAGGTGGGCTGTAGGCCTATCCAGCGTCTGCGTTCCGGAAGGATGGATCAAGTGCGCGACCTGCGAAAACCCCAACAGCGCCACCCCGAAAAGGCACACCGACCGGTAAACCCCCAGCCCAGGAAGCCGGCCTGGATCAGGGTCAAGGCACCGAATTCACCCGAATATCTGGCGACCAAAAGGATCATGCGAGATCATTCGCTGGTGACGGTCTGTGAGGAGGCCGGCTGCCCGAACGTCGGTGAATGCTGGTCCCAAGGTCACGCAACGATGATGATAATGGGCAGTATCTGCACCCGCGGCTGCACTTTCTGCAATGTTGCGACGGGAAGGCCGGACAATCTCGATGTCTTTGAGCCCGGGCGGGTCGCCGATGCCGTAAGCAGGCTCCGCCTAAACCACGTGGTGATTACCAGCGTTGACCGCGACGATCTGGAAGATGGCGGAGCGGAGCATTTCGCCCGGACAGTCCGGGCCGTGCGGAGGAAATCGCCGGTGACCACGATCGAGATTCTGGTGCCGGATTTCCTGAAATGCGAACCGGCCGCGCTTGAAACCGTCGTTGACTCGAGACCGGATGTTTTCAACCATAATCTCGAGACCGTCCCGGGACTATATCCGTCCGTCCGTCCCGGAGCGCGTTATTTTCATTCGTTACGTCTCTTACAGCGCGTCAAGGAACTTGACCGATCGATGTTCACCAAGTCAGGTATCATGGTTGGCCTCGGAGAGGATCGGCAGAGCGTTCTGCAGGTTATGGATGATCTGCGGACGGCGAACGTGGATTTTCTGACCGTCGGGCAATATCTGCAGCCGACACCACGTCACCACCGAGTTGACCGCTTCGTTACGCCGAACGAGTTCGAGAGTTACGAGCGGGCAGCTTACGGAAAGGGTTTCCTGATGGTTTCCGCAACCCCGCTCACCCGTTCGAGCTATCATGCGGGTGAAGATTTCTCGCGCCTTCGATCAGTTCGGGCCGGGAAATTCGAACCGGCTGAGTAAATCCCAGCCGTCGCCTCCGGTCGCCGAAGTTAAGGCCTGATGCGCCGAGGTAGTCACCTCGCGGGTTTCATACTGTGCCAATAACCGTGTCCCTCAATCGGTGCACGGTCCGGTAACCTATCGGGATGTTCCCCATCTTCCTTATCTGCGTGGTGAGTCGGGGTCACAAACCATATCGTGAACATGGGTGGCGCCGACATACACCGCACCCTCGCGCATGGTACCACCTGCGACGGGTAGCCGACGGCGGCTAACACGGGCGCACCTTGACGCGCACGGCCAGCCCGTTGCCCGCCAACTCCCAACCTCGGACTTCACCCATCCAACACAGGGTGCTTCGCCGATCCGAGAGGCTACGCGACCCGCATTGCCGCTCGGGAGCGAGAATGCACCGGCAACGGCAGGACTTGGAGCGACACCGGCTTAGGCTGCGCGGAAGGAAGCGGTTGACCCGACTTAACGGCCATGCGCGGGGCGGCCTTCGGGCCGCCTCTTTTTCACAGGGAAATCAGGACTCTATCTTTCAAACAACCAAAAGCCAAGGCTATTCATTCCGAAAATCTTC
>JAPOUP010000213.1 GCA_026708635.1 Rhodobacter sp. | reverse complement strand
GGTATCGCGCACCCACCAGTGCGGGCGGGCCGCCGAGATTTCCGCCGCCGCCAGCCCGGCCGCGTCCCGATCGGGGTAAAGGCCGTAGCAGGACGTTCCCGAACCGGTCATGCGCGCGACCGTTGCGCCGGACAGCGCGGACAGCGCCTCGCCAACCTGAGGAACGAGTTGAACGGCGGCCTCCTGCAGGTCATTGCGCTGTTCACCCAGCCAAGCCGCGAAACTGGCCGGATCAGGCCAGTCGGGGAGAACCCCCATGCTTGAGTGGTCTGTCCGGCGAAGCGACCTAAAAACCTCGCCGGTCGCGATGGAAAGACCGGGATTGATCAAGACCAGGTGACAGGCCGGAACCCCGATCAAACGATCCAGATCATTACCCACACCCCGCATTCTCTGCGGTCCGGCCCAAAGACAGACGGGTACGTCCGCCCCAATCGACGCGGCCGCGTCACGACGACCGAACCTGCGAAGCACCACCGCGGCGTCGGCGGATCCGCCGCCAAGCCCCGCGCCATGGGGAAGGTTCTTTTCCAGTACGATCCTGCATCTGGCTTCAGCGGCGCATGCCGCCCGCCAAGCCAGGTTGCGGTGGTCCTCCGGAACGCCTTCGGCGAATGGCCCGGTGACCTCAACCGACAGTTCACGCGCGTCATGAAACCATAGACGATCACCGATATCGGCGAATACCACAAGCGAATCGAGCTGATGATACCCATCGGCCCGCCGGCCGGTTACGTGCAGGGTTAGATTTACTTTGGCGTATGCGAATGACTCATCCATCCTTGACCACAGGTTCCAGCGAGGATACGCTTTCCTCCTCAAGGACCGCGTCCAGCCCTATGTCGAGCTTACGCCGGATGCGGCGGGCGTCCTCCTCCTCAGGATCGAACGAAAGCGCCCGTCTCCATTGGAATTCAGCTTCAAATCTGCGGCCCACAGCCCAGTAAGCGTCGCCGAGATGGTCGTTGACAACGGGATCGACCGGTCCAAGCTCAACGGCGCGTTCCAAATTCATCACCGCCTCCTCATACCGCCCCATGCGGTAATGCGCCCAACCCAGGCTATCTATTATATAGTAGGCTTCCGGCCTTGCGGCGACGGCTTCCTCTATCATTGCGAGAGCCTCGTCCAGATTGATGCCCATCTCGACAAGGCTGTAGCCCAGGTAATTTAGAACATCGGGAGCGCCGGGCTCCAGTTCCAGCGCCCCGCGGAAGTCGGCTTCAGCCTGCTCCCAACGCCCTTCGCGCTCGTGTGTGATGCCGCGAACGAAATACAGGCGCCAGCTCGGCTCTTTGCCGGCCTCCTCATAGAGCGCCACGGCGGCGTCATATGCATCCGTTGCCATGTCATAACGCTCCAAGCCACGAAGTGTGTGACCGAGAGCGATGCGGACATTCGCCGCCTGCGGCTCGACCTCCACAAGCCGCTCGAGGACCTCTACGGCGGCTTCGGTCCTGCCGGACGCGCGAAGCGCGTCCGCACGACCGATTTCCGCTGTCGTGAATGAATGGTGGTCGCGGGGAACCCGGTTGTAGGTTTCCGTGGCGAGTTCATAGCGGTTAAGCATTACCAAAAGATCGGCACTCAGCAGCATGGCATCGACATTGTCGGGATTTAGGTATTCGGCGACCCGGCTGTACTTAAGGATGTGATGGGCGCGCACGCTTCCGTCCATTTGCAGCAGATTGGCGATATGCAAATAAACCTCAGCCGCTCCGTCCGTCGCATTGCGTACGGCATCGAATCCGGCGACGTCCTCCTCGACCAGCTGGCTCTTGAGTCTTTCCACTTTCGGATCCAGTGCCCCGCCAAAACTCCGCTCAAGAAGATCAAGCGCCTCGGAACCGCGCCCCAATTGGTTCAGCACCTGAGCGAATGCCACGATACCTTCGCGGCCCAGCTCGCCACGCCGATCAAGATCCGACAGTATGGCTTCAGCGCCCTCATAGTCACCCACCAGCGTTTGAGCGAGCGCTTTGTGCATGAGCCCGAACACTTCCATTCCCTGGCTGGCGACAGTGGCTTCGAAGCTCTCGAGAGCCTCGGACATCCGGCCCTGCCCCAGTTTCGCCCAAGCGACCAGAAGGCCGTCGATAAGGGTTTCCTGCCCATCGGACTCGAGGACCTCAAGCACCCTCTGGAAGTCACCGCGCTTGAAAGCTTCGGCGAGAAGCACCATACCCGCAACCGAGTTTGAACCGGAACGCTCCGCCAGCTGACGTGCGGCGGCGACCGCCCGGTCGACTTGGCCAAGTCCGAGGTACGCCATGGCGGCGCGTTCCATTAGCACCGGGTTGCGTGGATCTTCCGTCAAAGCAAGCGCATACCGATCCGCCGCCGTTCGGTAGTCGGCGAAGAGACAGGCGTGGTGGGCGGAAAGATATGACCCCGCGGCAATCCGTGACGGAGCTGTCCCAGCCGATCCGGGAGCGTCGGAATACGCGCAGTCCTGCCTATCGATCGGGACGGGCCCGTTCTGGCCCTGCACAGGAACCGCCATACCAACACCGAGTGCGGCGAGAGCGAGGGAATACAGTAAGGATCGCATCTGCATTTGCGTGCCCCATCATTCGGATGCAGCGCACCCTAAAGCACTTCCAGGCTTCAGACAATGTTACGCGACGGCGTCACGGACGCATAATGCGGCCGTCCACGGAAGACCGGAGCCCTTCCACGCTACATATTTGGATAGTTCGGGCCGTCTCCGCCCTGGGGAACCGTCCAGGTGATGTTCCGGCTTGGATCCTTGATATCGCAGGTCTTGCAGTGTACGCAGTTCTGGAAATTGATCACGAAACGAGATTCCCCGCCTTCGTCCCGGATGACTTCATACACACCCGCCGGGCAGTAGCGCTGCGCCGGCTCCGCATATTGCGGAAGGTTAACCTGTATCGGAACGCTATCGTCAAAGAGCCGCAAATGCACGGGCTGGCGCTCCTCATGGTTCGTCATCGAGAAACTCACGTTGGTAAGCCGGTCGAAGCTGAGTTTCCCGTCCGGTTTGGGATAGTCGGGCGGCCTGTGCCTTGACGCCGGCTCGGTAGACCGCGCATCGTCCTTTCCATGCCCTAGCGTACCAAGAAGCGAAACCCCGAACAGGGTCTGGAACCACATGTCGAAACCGCCAAGTCCCATCCCGGCCAGAGGACCCAGTTTGGCGTTTAGGGGCGCAACGTTTCGGACACGCTTCAGATCCTTGCCCACGTGACCGGAACGCAGAGCTTCGTCGTACTTTAGAAGTATATCTCCCGACCGGCCTTCGCGGACGGCTTCATGCACGGCCTCCGCGGCGTCAATTCCGGAATGCATCGCGTTGTGGTTGCCCTTGATCCGCGGCAGGTTGACCAGTCCCGCGGAGCACCCAAGCAGGCATCCACCGGGAAACGCCGCCTTCGGAATGGACTGATGCCCTCCTTTGGTCACGGCCCGCGCACCATAGGCGACCCGTCGCCCGCCTTCCAGTAGCGCTGCGATCCTGGGGTGATGCTTGAAGCGCTGGAATTCCATGTAGGGATTGAGATGCGGGTTTCTGTAATTCAGGTCGATGATGTACCCCAGATAGACCTGATTGCGGTCACCATGATATACGAAGCTGCCGCCGGAACTTTTCCATCCAAGCGGCCAGCCCAACGAGTGGAAGACCTCTCCCTCGCGATGTCTCTCGGGACTGACCTCCCAGATTTCCTTCATTCCTATACCGAACTTAGGAACGTCGCTGTCCGCGTCCAATTCATATCGGGCGATCAACTGTCTGGATAGCGACCCACGCGCGCCCTCGCCGAACAGGACATACTTCCCGAGGAGTTCCATTCCCGGCTCGTATCCCGCCCCATGCGTTCCGTCCGGATTCTTCCCAAACTCCCCCGCGACGACGCCCCTGACTTCCCCGTCACTTCCGAACAGAACCTCCGAACAGGCCATTCCCGGAAAAATCTCCACGCCAAGCGCCTCCGCCTGCTCCGCCAACCAGCGGCAGACGTTGCCCATCGAGACGATGTAGTTGCCGTGGTTGCTCATGAGCGGCGGCATGATCCAGTTCGGCAACCGGATCTGTCCGGCCTCGCCAAGCAGATAGAAGCCGTCCTTGCGGACGGGCACGTCAATCGGGGCCCCGCGCTCCCTCCAGTCGGGCAGGAGCCTTTCCAGTCCGCCCGGATCCAATACCGCACCTGACAGGATATGGGCACCAACCTCGCTGCCCTTTTCGAGAACCACGACCTGAAGATCCGGTTCGAGCTGCCTGAGACGGATCGCCGCGCTCAGCCCCGCCGGGCCCGCGCCGACGATCACCACATCGTATTCCATTGATTCACGTTCGGTTGACGCCATGTCCGCTCTCCCGGATAGGTAATTGGTCCGACGTTGACCG
>JAPOUP010000104.1 GCA_026708635.1 Rhodobacter sp. | reverse complement strand
AAGCGGCTGCTGCCGCTCGCGGTGATACTGACGGTTGGGGTGGTCGGTTTCCTCACGCTTAGGGACCATCTGGGTTTTGAGGCGCTTCGCGACAATCGGGAGGCGCTAATCGCGTTCCGGGATATGAACTACCTGCTCACCGCGCTCCTTTTCGTCGGACTGTACACCGTGATCGTCGCGTTCTCGCTTCCGGGGGCGACCGTCGCCACCCTGACGGGTGGATTTCTGTTCGCGACATTTCCGGGCGCTTTGTTCAACGTTATCGCGGCGACGGTCGGGGCGACCGCGATCTTCCTTGCGGCGCGCTGGGGGTTCGGTGAGCGGCTCGGCGCGAAACTCCAGCAGAGCCAGGGGGCGGTGAAGAGGATAAAGCGGGGAATCGACGAGAACCAGTGGTCAATGCTTTTTCTCATAAGGTTGGTGCCGGCCGTTCCGTTCGTCGTGGCCAATCTCGTTCCCTCATTCATGCAGGTGCCGGCCCATCGTTTCGTGATCTCGACCTTTCTTGGCATAATTCCCGGAACGGTTGTATATACATCGGTCGGAGCCGGACTGGGCGGGATCTTCGCCAGGGGCGAGACGCCGGATCTTGGCGTGATATTCGAGCCCGATATCCTGCTTCCGATTCTAGGTCTCTGTGCCCTGGCCCTACTGCCGGTATTGATTAAGGCGATCCGCGGAAAGAAGGGTATATGATGATGGAACGCGTAACGACGGATATCTGCGTGATCGGTGGTGGGTCGGGCGGGCTCAGCGTGGCCGCCGGGGCGGTTCAGATGGGTGCCAGGGTCGTGCTCCTCGAAGGCGGGAAAATGGGTGGTGACTGCCTGAATTACGGCTGCGTTCCATCCAAGGCGCTGATCGCCGCGGCCAGGGCGGCGCACGGAATGACTTCTGGATCCCGCTACGGCGTCGCGCCGGTCGAGCCGCGCGTGGATTACGCCGCGGCAAAGGACCATGTCGCCGGGGCGATCGCCGCCATCGAACCCCATGACAGCCAGGAGCGGTTCGAGAAGCTCGGCGTTCGCGTGATCCGCGAGTACGGGCGCTTCGTATCCCGGACCGAAGTTCAGGCCGGCGAAACCGTTGTCAAGGCCCGAAGGTTCGTCATCGCGACCGGATCATCCCCGTTCGTGCCGCCGATTCCGGGTCTGGAGGACATACCGTACCTAACCAACGAGAGTATTTTCGACCTTCGGGAACGGCCGGGGCACCTGATTGTCGTCGGTGGCGGGCCCATCGGTCTTGAAATGGCCCAGGCGCACAGACGGCTTGGCTCTGAGGTTACCGTACTCGAAGGGCTCAAGGCGCTCGGCAAGGATGATCCCGAACTGGCGGCCACGGTGCTGGACAGGCTCCGGCGGGAGAACATCGAGATCGTTGAGGACGCAGCCGTGGAGAAGGTCAGCGGAGGGCGGGGCAGCGTTTCGGTCATGACCAAAGGCGGCGCCTCTTACTCAGGAACCCATCTGCTTATGGCGGTGGGACGTAAGGTCAACATCGAGGGTCTCGACCTGGACAGGGCAGGGGTCGCCCATGACCGCGCCGTGAAGGTTGATGCGTCACTGAGAACGACTAACCGCCGGATATACGCGATCGGAGACGCGGCCGGCGGACTTCAGTTCACCCATGTCGCCGGCTACCATGCCGGCGTCATCATCCGTTCGATGCTGTTCGGCCTGCCGGCCAGAGCGACGTACCTTCACGTTCCCTGGGCAACATACACCGATCCCGAACTTGCCCAGGTGGGACTTACGGAAGCCCAGGCGCGTGATCAATACGGTGATGGCTTGGAGGTCGTCCGTTTCGCGTTCAGCGATAACGATCGGGCGGTTGCCGAAGGCAACACCGATGGTTTGGTGAAGGTCATGGCGGTTCGCGGGCGTCCGGTCGGCGTCGGCATTGTCGGCAGCCACGCAGGTGAACTGATCCAGGTATGGGCGCTGGCCATGGCGAACCGACTGAAGATCGGTGCGGTTGCGGCCATGGTCGCTCCCTATCCGACGCGGGGCGAGGCGAACAAGCGCGCGGCGGGCGCCTATTTCGCTCCGAGACTGTTCGCGAACCCTTTGGTCAAACGAGTTGTGCGGATCGTTCAGAATTGGATACCCTAGCGTATGTTCCTGAAGTCGCTCTCGGGACGTTTTTTGGTACTGACGACGGTGTTCGTCTTGCTGGCCGAGGTGTTGATATTCCTTCCTTCCGTCGCGCGTTTCCGTGAGGATTACCTGCTTCGTCACCTCGAAAAGGCGCAGATAGCCTCTTTGGCCCTACTCGCGGACAATATGCTCTCGGAGAAGCTGGAGGCGGAACTTCTCGAGAACGCCGGCGTTTTCAACGTGGTCCTGCTCCGCGACGAGGCGAGGCAGCTCGTCCTGTCATCGGACGTTCCGTCACCGGTCGTAGAGACGTTCGATCTGCGCCATTACGGAGCCCTCGAACTCATGGGCGATGCCGTGACCCGTCTTGTAAATCCCCGTAATGACGTGATCCGCGTGATCGGTCGACCGGTGCGGGGCGCGGGCCAGCAGATCGAGATCACCATGGGAACCGCGCCGCTCAGGTCGGCGATGATCGACTACGGGAAAAGGATTTCCGTGCTGTCGGCCGGTATCCTGATGATCGCGTCGGTGTTTCTGTTCGTCACCGTGAGGCGCTTCATGGTGAGACCCATCAGGCGCGTGGTTCTCGCGATGTCGACCTATGCGGAAGCGCCCGAGGACGCGCGCCGGATCATAGAGCCGTCGGCGGGTATATCCGAGCTTCGTGAGGCGGAAGCGGCCCTCGCCTCGATGCAGACACACGTGACCGCGGCGCTGCGGCAGAAAGAGCGCCTGGCGCAGCTTGGTGGAGCCGTGGCGAAGATAAGCCATGATCTCCGCAACATTCTGTCCGTGGCGCAGCTTTCCTCAGACAGGCTCCAGGACAGCGAGGATCCGGGCGTGAAGCGGTCACTGCCAAGGCTCGTAAACTCGCTGTCCCGCGCGGTGAACCTCTGTGAAAGCACGCTGGCTTTCGGAAAGGCTGAGGAACCTCCCCCACGTCTGGATCACGTCATGCTCGCGGGCATTGTCGATGACGTCATGGAGGAGGAGCGCCTGGCGAGCGAAGGGGCCGGAATCGTACTGACCGCCGACGTTCCCGCTGGAATGTCCGTACGGGCGGACCCTGAGCAGCTTTACCGCGTAATCGGCAATCTGGTCCGTAACGCGCGTCAGGCGATCAATGCGAGCGGCTGTCCCGGCAGGATATCGCTCACGGCCCGTGAAACCGGCGATGAATGGAGGATTGACGTGGAGGACAGCGGGCCCGGACTGCCCGCGAGGGCGCGGGAGCACCTGTTCCGGCCATTCCAGGGTAGCGTGCGGAGGGGAGGCATCGGGCTTGGCCTGGCGATATCGTCTGAATTGGTCAAAGGGCATGGAGGGCGGCTTGAACTTCTCTCGTCAGGCCCGGACGGATCCGTTTTCGCCGTATTCCTGCCGAAGACCGTGGCCGTTCTCGCCGATCTCCCGGAGTGAGGGCGTCAATCGGGTCTATGGTGACCGAACTTTGAACGCGTGTCGCGGTTTGTCGCCCACGTCCGAAGCGACGGCCCGTGCGGCATCGGCCTCCAGCCACGCAGGTGACGTAAAACCGGGTGCTGGTCGGTTGCCGGAGCCTCGTTCGCTTTGGGGCGCGGTTGGGGTGCTTCGAAAGGCCGCCGTCCCGATGCCGCGCCATTGGTGGTTCGGCGTTGCCGGGACCGGGCGGGTTTGTCGGTTAACGGCCGTCACGGCGCGGGGCGTCGGAGAGGAGATTCGCGCTTGCAACGCGTTTTCTCCAGGGATAGATCCGTCACGCTGGATGCGCTGGTAGCTCAGCTGGATAGAGTACTTGACTACGAATCAAGGGGTCGGGGGTTCGAATCCTCCCCAGCGCGCCAATATCCACCGCTTCCGATTGCCCGGACATTCGCCCAAACCTGCACGTTGAGGTCCATCGAGCCCTACGGGACTGACGGTGTTGTAGACCATACGGCTGGCCCCATGGCGCGCCAAAGTGAATTGCCGCATGAAACCGGAGTTGGGTTCATTCCAACAAAGGTCCCGAAAGTCCCACAGGATTTCCTGCATTGAGCTGACATGACGGGCTTTTCGGCGTTTCGGCTCCTCCTGAAGTCAGGAGCGGTTCAGGCGGCCGGTTTCAGGGGGAGGATTCCGATGGAATCCCTCAGCCTCCCGTCGGAGAAGTCGTGCTCGCCGAGCATGTTGACGTGTGCCCACGACATGGGCGAGACATAGGTCCGCAAGGTCCCGCAATGACCGGGCGGGGGATGAAGGGGCCGTCGCCGGTACCGGGGCAGGACTTTCCCACGCTAGGATAAGCGTGTCGTTTGGCGGCCGGATCAGGTATCG
>JAPOUP010000330.1 GCA_026708635.1 Rhodobacter sp. | reverse complement strand
CCACGACGGGCGGAATTTCGATTGCATACTGCGGCATTGTAATTCGGCACCCTCTCTGGCGTCGTCATGTTACACACGACATAGCGCGGCAATCGCGACAGATCAATCTCAACCAATCCTGATTTCTCAAGAAAGGGAAAATTCACCAAATTGCGAAAACTCATTGCAGGGAACGGAAAATTCAGGCAGAACTGAACCAATAGACCAATATGGGTCAATTGATCAACCAATTTGGTAAGTCCATGCTGACGAAACCGAGCTTCCCCTACCGAGACGACGCTGTCGCCGCGCTCTGGAAGTTCATCGCCACGGGCAGCTTCCGTCCCGGGGACAGGCTTCCGCCCGAGCGGGAACTGACGGTCATTCTGGGGATGAGCCGAAGCATGCTTCGCGGTGCGCTGGACGCACTGGAACGCGAAGGGGCGATCTGGCGTCATGTCGGCAAGGGTACGTTCGTCGCGGCCCGCGGCGACAGCGCGGACACCGGCAGCCTCTCGGAACTGACCAGACAGGTTACACCGATACAGCTTATGCGTGCGCGCCTTTCGCTGGAGCCGGCGATCTCCCGCGAAGCGGCGCTCAACGCCTCGAACGCAGCGGTAATCCGTCTGAAGCTTTCGTGCGGCCGCTGTCCCGAAGCGGCGGACTGGGAAGCCTATGAGGCCCATGACGACGCGTTTCACAGGACAATCGCCGAAGCTACGGACAACGTACTGCTTCTGTCTCTGTTCAACCAGCTTAACCAGGTGCGGCGGGCGGTGGCGTGGGGCACCGTTATCCGCCAGTCGCCACAGCCCGCACATGAACATCCCAGCTTCGCGGAGCACAGCGCTGTCGTCGCGGCGATCGAAGCGCGGGATCCGCTCGCCGCCCACGCGGCGATGCGGGTGCACCTCAGTTCCGTCTCAAGCCGCCTTTTCGGGGAGGACTGACGGCGAAACACATGTGGCGTGCGAATGAACCTGTGCCTGGATCGCTACAATCAGGCACACCTGTCGATCAATCCAAGGGAGGAAGCACAATGAGACACATCCTGAAGAGAGTCATAACCGCAGCTGTGGCGCTGCCGTTCACGCTCGGTCTGTCGATGGCGAATGCCGACACGGTCCGCATCGCGCTGGCGGAAACCCCATCGGACGAACTGGCCGCGTTCTTCGTGGCGCTGGACCGTGCCAAGGCGAACGGCCTCGACTACGAATGGACCGCGTTTTCCGACGAGGAGCTTGCCATACAGGCGGTGCTCAGCGGACAGATGCATATAGGTTTTGGCACTCCATACGCCGCCATGCAGCGCTCTAAAGCCCCTCTGCGGATCCTGTTTCAGCTCTCGAAGCTGAAGTTCTTTCCGGTCACGACAAAGACTTACGGCAAGCTCGAGGATCTCGACGGAGAACCGATCCTGCTCCACTCGCGCGGCGGGGGCACGGACTCGATCGCCAACGTGATAGAGGACCGATTGGGCATCACATTCGGCGAGCGGTCCTACGTGCCAGGCTCGGCAAACCGCGTGGCGGCGCTTCTTGGAGGGCGCGCCGACGCAACCATCATCGACCTTTCAAACAAGAACAAGCTGATACGCAGCGAGGCGGGGGACAATTTCAACGTGCTCGAGATGTTTGATGTCGAGGCCAGCGACGAAGCCCTGTTCGGCAATCTGGACTGGATCCAGCGGAACGAGGGCGACGTGCAGATCTTTGTCGATGCGCTGATCAGCGTCTACCGCGACATGCACGACGATCCGACCATCGTTCGCCGCGAGACCGACCCGGATGGACCGATTGGCCAACTGCCACCGGAAATCCTTGCCGAGCTTGACGGCTTTTACACCGATGCGGTCTCGGCGGGTCTCTATGACCCCGACGGCGGCGGTCGCAAAGCGGCGATGGCGGATATGGAATGGTACTCGGCCGCCGGCCAGCTTGAGGGTGATCCAAGCACGCTGGACATCGAGGACTTCTGGTACCTGAAACCGCTCGACGCGGCGATGCGGTAAGAAAGGTTAGGTCGCCGCGCTTCGCGGCCGGCGCGGCGGCATCCAACCTTGATATCGAATGCCAGCACCATGATGAAACGCTCGCTGACGCTCAAGATACTTTCGGCGGCAATCCTTTTCGGCGCCTGGGAAATCGCGGGGCACATCCCGGTCAGCTTCGCCTTTCCGACCTTCCATGAGTCCATCGGCGCGCTTTTTCGTATGATCGGTGACGGCACGATGCTGAAAGCCTATGCCGAGACCCTGAAGCCCTTGGCGGCGGGCATAGCTATTTCGGCGTTCCTGGGTATAGCCATAGGTCTATGGGTAGGGCTTAGCCGGTTCTTTGACTGGCTGTTCTCGCCAATCTTCATCGTCATGCAGGCCGCACCGCTTGCGGCGCTGATTCCCCTGCTGGTCCTCGCCTATGGCATCGGCCTGACGTCCAAAATCCTGGTCGTATGCATCATGGCGATGCCCGTCATCGTCCTTAATACGGCTGGAGCCGTTCGCAACACGCCGGATTCGATCAAGGAAATGGGGCGCGCCTACCTCGCCACGGATCTTGACATCATCCTGAAGATCATCATTCCGGCCGCATCGCCCGTGATATTCGCCGGACTGCGTCTTGGCATCTCCGCCGGCTTCATCGGCGCGATCCTGGCCGAACTCAAGATCACGCCCACAGGAGTCGGCGACATCATCACCTACAGCCGGTCCATCGCCGACTATCCCAGCATGTACGCGGCCATCTTTTCCATCATCCTTCTGGCAGTCCTGTTCCTGAACCTTCTGGAGAGGATCGAAGCCGTGCTATTCAAGGGAAACCAACGTGGTTATGTCTCCGACTAGCGCTACCGAAGCGGGATCCGGCGCCGACAGAGACACCGCGACCGAGATCGCTGTCTCGACGCGAAAAATCTCCAAGAATTTCGGTGACGTTGAGGCCCTGAACGACCTCTCACTCGAATTTCCGCGTGGTCAACTGACATCGCTGCTCGGCCCGTCGGGCTGCGGCAAGACCACACTCCTGAAGATCATCGCGGGTCTGCTGGAACCCACGTCCGGCGACGTCGAGGTGAACGGGCGGAAAGTCACCGGGCCGGGACCCGATCGGGCATTTGTCTTCCAGGACTTCGCCCTGCTGCCCTGGGCGAGTGTCATCCGCAATGTTGCCTTCGGACTGGAATTGCGCGGCGTGGCCCGCTCCGAGCGCGAGGCGGTCGCCGAAGACTACATAAGGCAGGTCGGTCTGGCCAGTTTCGAGAAAGCCTATCCCCACGAACTCTCGGGCGGCATGCGCCAGCGCGTCGGACTGGCGCGCGCCCTTGCCGTCGACGCCAAAGTCCTTCTGATGGACGAACCGTTCTCGGCGGTCGACGAGCAGACCCGACGGAAGTTTCAGGAGGATCTTCTCGGTCTCGTTCAGGACCAGAGAAAGACCTTTATCTTCGTGACCCATTCGATCGAGGAAGCGGTCTATGTCTCGGATCAGGTGGCGATTCTCTTACCGAGACCTAGTCGTGTCTCCGAGATCATCCGCCCTTCCAGTTTCCGCGGCAAGGGAATCGACAACATCCGTCGCGATTCTGAATATCTCGACATTGTGGACGAGATCTGGGCATCCCTGCGCCGCTATGTGGAATGAACGATGACTCTTTTGGGATACCGCCTACCGGGAATGTCCTCACTCATCATCTGGGGACTTCTTTGGGAAATTGTCGGTCAATCCGGACTGACGTTTTTCGTGCCCCCCCTCTCGGAGGTCATCGCGACGCTTTTCAGCGTGATCGGCACTGACGCCTTCCAGAAAGCCCTCGCCGAAACCGCCTATGCTTTTTTCGTTGGCGTTCTGTCCGCCATTTGCATCGGCATCCCGACCGGTATCCTGATGGGAAAGAACCGACTGGTGGACGAATTGCTGCTGCCGTGGGTGAACGTGTTTCTCAGCGCACCGCTGACAGCTCTCGTACCGGTTCTCATGGTCCTGTTCGGCTTTGGCATGAGAGCCATAATCATCACGACAACGCTGTTCGCGATCTGGATCATCATCCTGAATGCCCGCGCGGGCGTCAAACAGATCAACAGGTCACTGGTTGACATGGCGCGAAGCTTCGGCGCCTCGCCGGTAGACGCATTTCTCAAGGTGTATTTTTGGGCCGCCCTTCCGGAAATTCTGGGTGGCGTACGAATCGGCGTCATTCGCGCCGTCAAGGGCGTCATCATCGGACAGCTGCTGATTTCCATCGTTGGCTTCGGCGCACTGTTCGAACTCTACTCGGCCAATTTCCTCATGGGGCATTTCTGGGCCGTCCTGATCGTCCTTTTCGCACTCGCATTCACGATTTCGGAGTTTCTGGCCTATCTTGAACGCAGGGTTTCATACTATGCCGCCAAAAGGTGACTTGCCGTGCCAGGCAATTCCGTGTGATCACGGGTTTTACGATCCGATCAATGCGTCGGTTCCGATTCGGCCTCGGGTTCAGGAGTTGTCGGGGCGG
>JAPOUP010000056.1 GCA_026708635.1 Rhodobacter sp. | reverse complement strand
CGGCACCTCCGGGCGGCGAAATGTCAATATAATTCCCTTTTCGAGGCTCTATGGCACCGCTTCGTCGTCCCCTGCGTACGCTTCACGACCCGCGTCCCGCGAGCCATGCAACGCCTCCTTTCCTTTCTTTCCCTCCTCCAGGGCTTCGCCTGCGCGAAGCGGTTACAATTGATCAACGGAAACCGGGTAACCGTGACAATCCGTCAGGGCACGCCCGCCGCAACTCGCGCGACACCGACCGCCGCCTCCACATCCTTCGCGCATATCGGAGAAACGCCGAGTGCCCTCGCCCGAATTTCTGTGAACGCGGGATTTCCGGCACCGCCACCCGCAGAACGGATTGTGTCCGGGAAGCCGCCGCCCCGCTTCTCGATCTCTCGATAGCATCGGGCCTCGATCCGCGCCATGCCTTCCAGTAGGCCCTGCAGGAAAGTCACGTCGTCGGCGGGCCGGGGCGAAACACGCGGCGCAAGGTCGGGATCGTTGACAGGAAATCGCTCTCCAGCGCGGATCAGTGGGTAATAGTCAAGACCGGAGGGTACGGTCGGATCAATCCGGTCACTCAGGCGGGCAATGTCCTCGGACGAAAAGAAACGCGCGAGAACAGCCCCGCCCGAATTGGACGCACCGCCTACCAGCCATGCATTGCCCAGCCGGTGGGAATACAGCCCGATCGCGGGATCATCGATTCGCTCACGAACGAGCATCTTTATCGCCAGAGTGGAACCAAGCGACGTCACGGCCGTTCCGGTCTCAGGAGGAGCCGCCGCAAGAAAGGCCGCGATGCTATCCGTCGTGCCTGCGCAGACAACGGCATTCGGCGCCAGCCCAAGTCGGCGGGCGACGTCGGGGCCCACCTCCGAGATCGGCGTTCCGACTGCATGCGCGACTGGCAGCAATGCGGCGTCAATCACTTCGCCGATCCAGTCCGGCCAGCGTCCCGTCACGGGGTCGAGTCCGGTCTTCAGGGAATTGTTGCGATCGGAATGCCCGCCACTCCCTATCAGCCGGGCGGCGATGAAATCAGACTGATGAAGAAGATGGCACGCAAGTCCGTCCATGTCTTCCGCCACGAGGCGCGTGGCGCGCGCGAGGGCCGAATTTGGCCCTCGCGCGATATGTGACGGCGGGGCGTGCCTATCGATCTCCGCGGCCTCGGCTTCAAAACCGCCGGAATCATACATCAATGCCCGGACGACAGGGCGAAGCGCTACGTCGCATAGCACCATGCTACCCGAGGTGCCGTCAACGGCGATCCGCGAAATCTCGCCTCCCGCGTAACCGCAGCCCTCAAGCGCCGAGACCTGCCGCAGGATGCAGGTTTCCACCGTATGCCACCACATTTCCGCGTCGATGCGGTCGGAACGCTGCGGCGCATGCGTCGACCGCGCCATTGACAGGACTGTCCCGCATTCGTCCACGACGGCGGTTCGAACGCCACCCGTGCCGACGTCAATCCCGAGCGACAGACTCATGTCCGGGCGGCCAGTGCCTGACGATATCTTTCCGCGTCCCAGTCCAGGAGTTCCGCCTCGGCCCGCGGCCCGATGGGACTTGCGGACCATTCGTCCGGGACTCGACCCAACACCTCGGACAGGCATCGCAGCATGGCCCGCTGGCTTGGGGACGCATCGGTGCGAAGCGCGATACCGACGCCCTCGTGCAGGATGGCCGGCCTCCCGCCGGCCTGTCCGGCGGCGGGCAATCCTCCGGGCCCCAGAAAGACAACATGGTCGGGATAGTAGGAGCCGGAGACCGCCAGCCCGCAGGTTCGCGGATGCCGCGCCATCCATCCCTCGTCCACCCATTCCATGCAGGGGCCCGGGTCGGCCTTCGGAGGAGTGTAAGGCACCGCCGTGTGTGGCATGGCGAGCCTTTCCTCGACCTCGCCGAGCAGGTCGGAAACTTCCGGCACCGAACCTCCGCAGCATATCAGGCCATGGTTCCGCAAAACGATTACGGACGTTTCGGCCCTCACCATTGACATGATCGATTTCGTCAACGGAAGGCCGGGCTTGGCATAAGGCACCATAACGAAGGGAAGGCCCTCAAGCTTGTCCCGCGCGGCGGCGCAACCTTCGGGACCGATCGCGTGCGCGAGGGCCGCGACCGAATGTGTGTGCGCGACGACCGGATGGCGCAGCGCGGCGTGAAACGTCGTCTCGATCGACGGTCGAAGCGAAGTGTGCGGAGTCAGAACGGTCGCCCGGCAGCTGCCGTCCCCGGCGGATCCGTGCGCTTCCTTCAGCGCCGCCGCGCGGTCCACCGCGACGAAGATGTCCCGCCCTTCCGCGTGCGCGAGTTCCGCGCCCGAAGCCTTGACCCACATGACGTCGCCGTGTTTGACGGAGGTGTTCCCTCCCGGGCCCTGAACCTGAAGCGGATCCCTACCGATGCGCGCCGAAAAAGACCGAAATTCGGAATCGGAAAGTTCGAGGCATTCATTCATACGAGCCGCTCGATTTGATATGTGGGTGTGGGCAATGCCCCCGAATGGCATAGGGCGGCAAGGACATCCGACGCATCGCCCTCCGTGAAATTCCGGCGCAGCAGACCACCCTGCACGAACACGCTATCCCAATCCGAGTCATGTGCCCCGGCGATGTCATGCTCCAGACTATCCCCCACCATCAGCAGGCGCGAGCCGCCCAGGTAATGCTCCACCGCCGCGAAAACATGACGGTGCGGCTTACCGTAAAAGACCACGTTGCCTCCGTTTGCCTTGTACGTGCGCGCGAGCGCGCCGGGGGCCAGTATGTTTCGGTTCCCTTCCCGCGGGCTTGCGCGATCCGGGTTCGAGCAATAGACCGTCATCCCGGCCGTCATCGCGCGATCCAGAAAATCCAGCCAGTCCCCGGCGGCAGCGTTTTCGGGAAGGCCCATGATCAGGATCGCATCGGCTTCCTCCGGCGCGTCACAGATGGTGATCTCCAGCCCGTCGGCCCACGCTTCAGCGTCTCCGTTTCCCCGCTCGACGAAAAAATAACGCCGTTCCGGTACGCGGCCGGACCTGACGTCCCGCCAGAGCGCCTCGCCGCCCGTCATTACCTGATCGAACAGGTCTGGAGCGAACCCCATAGCCGCGATCCGCGCCTCGTTTACCGATGCCCGTTTCCCGGAGTTTGACAGCACGGCAAGCCGCGCTCCCGCATTCCTAAGCGCCTCAAGCGCCGTGACCGCACCGGGATAAGGTTGGCTGCCGTTGTGCAGCACTCCCCATTGATCCAGAACGATGGCGTCGTATTCCATCGCCACATCCAGGATGCTCTTGATGGCGCGGGTCATCCGGAATCAGTTTTCCATGTCCTCAAGTCTGGCAAGCCCGGAGATGTAGGCATCGACGTCTTCAGCCGCCATTGCGGGCGTTTCCTTTCCGGCGGCGTGGGCGGGCATGTCACCGAAATAGAACGGGTAGCCCGGAATCGCCTGGCGGCGTTTGCGAATCGGCATGCCGCGATAGGGAAAGACATCCGAACGCGCGTTCGCCGCGTAATCATGGCACGGCAGCACGTAGTCCGCACGCTTGTCGATTTCCTCGACCGACTTCCAGCCTTCATACGAGTTGACGAACCTCGCGGGCACCCAGTAGCGCCATTTCTCGGCCGGATTCGGCTCCAGATTGCGTTCCTCGAAGATCGCGTCGCCGCAAACCACGATGTCGCCCGCACTCGTGGCGACGCTAACGGCCATATGTCCGACCGAGTGTCCCGGCGTCGGGAACATCGTGATTCCGGGCAGCACCTCGCATTCACCTTCCACGGCTTCGAAAACGCATCCCGCATAGGCGGGTTCGATGTCGAGAATGCCGCATTCGTATGTGCGGTAGTAGAGAGGCAGGGGATTGTAAGCCATTTCCAGCTCGGCTTTCGGAGCGATGTAGCGGGCGTTCCTGAACTTTTTCATGTTCTGTACGTGGTCCCAGTGAAGATGCGTGAAGATAATCGCGTCGATCCTGTCGGGATGCAGGCCGAGTTTCCGCTCAAGGTGCTCATGGACCTGCAGACAGCCGCGTTTCTCGCAGTTATGGTGGTACCTGCTGGCGCGTTCCTGATCCGGCAGTCCGGTATCTATCAGGATTTTGTGCTCTCCGGTATCTACGAAATGACAGTAGACCGGCTGCCATTTTTTCTTTCCGGCGGGGCCTTTCCAGAAAATGTAGGTCCCAAGATCCCCGTGAAGCCAACCGGTGTTAATTGGATGGATTCTCGTCTTCGCAATGCTCATACGCCGCTCCGTGATCGATGATTCAGTTCTTTCCGCGTAACTACTTGCCCCGTTATCAGCTACCTTCGTTGAGGCAGTCAACGGCCTTTCCCTGCAGGGCGATGGTGATTGCGACGAGGGGGTTGTATCCGAGCGCCGCCATGGTCTGGAGGTAGCTCGATATTCAGCAGTACGCTTCCGCAAATGCCACGGTGCGGAAGCGGCCTGACACCTTCTGCCTGGCCTTGGCCATCCTGATGTCCCGCTCCGCCCTGTTGTTCGAGAACGGGGTGTCGG
>JAPOUP010000063.1 GCA_026708635.1 Rhodobacter sp. | reverse complement strand
TCGAGAGCGGTCTTGCCAACGATCCGGGTTTTCCATTACCCTTTGCAAGCGTATTCAGGACCGCGCCGATCGATGCATCATCCGCAGACGCCCCGCCGTCCTCCATGAGGGCTGGGTCGGCGCGGGGCGCCACGGACGGTGAGCCCTCCGCGCATCACCCGGCATGGCGTGGCGGGTGAAACTTGGACGTTCTATGAAAGGAAAGGAATCCATGGATATCTTCAAGGGACTGGCGGCTGGAACCGCTTTCGCAATCCTGGCCGGCAGTGCGGCCCACGCTGACTGCGGCATCGCCGCCGGCAACATCAGTGTGCTGGCCAACGACTTTCCGGCGCTTAGGGCCGTCGTGGACAAAGCCGCCGAGTGCGCCGGCGGCGATGTCACTTTCTCAACGAACCACACCGCGGAGCACCGCGATATCCAGGTGGCGGCGTTGACGGCTGATCCGGCGGAGTACACCACCGTCGTGGTGGCGAATTCCTCGATCGTGCCGCTTCTGAATGACGGACTGATCCGTCCGCTCGATGATCTGGTCTCCAAACATGGCCAGCATCTAAAGAAAAATCAGTTGATCACCATCGACGGAAAGGTGATGGCCATCGCCTTCATGGCGAATGCCCAGCACCTGGTGGTACGAAACGACATCCTGCAACAGGTCGGACTCGAGTTCCCGTCCACCTATGAAGAGGTGCTCGCCGCGGCGAAAGCGATCAGGGACGCCGGAATCATGGAACATCCTTTCGCGATGCTGACCAAGTCCGACTGGAACCTCGGCGAGGAATTCGTCAACATGTATCTCGGTCACGGAGGCCAGTTCTTCAAGCCGGGCACGGCCGAGCCGAATGTCCGTAACGAAACCGGCGTTGCGACGCTCAACATGCTCAAGTCACTTGCGGAATACTCCAATCCGGATTTCCTGACCTACAACACCGCCACGGTCGCACCGATCTGGGAAGCCGGCAATCTGGCCATGGCGCAGATGTGGGGATCGTCCGTGGGCCAGCTGCTCGACGACGAGGGTTCAACCGCCGAGGTCATCGAGAACACCGTTCCGTTGGGCGCGATGACCGTCGCCGGCGGCAGCTCCCCGGCCTCGAGCCTGTGGTGGGACGGCTTCACCATCGCGACGAACATTTCCGACGAGGACGCTGAAGCGACCTTCATCGCCATGGTACACGGAATTTCCGACGAGATGGTCATGGAGGGCGACAACAACGACAAGGCGGTCTGGTTGATGGACGCGTTCAGACCCGGCCCCGCGGCCAAGGGCATATCCGCCACCGCCTCCGCAGGCGCGCAACCCTATCCGATGCTGCCATATATGGGACTCCTGCATTCCGCGTTCTCCGCGGAACTGCCTGACTTCCTGCAGGGCGGCGAGAGCGCCGAACAAACGCTCGCTGACATCGAGGCCGCCTACATCACGTCGGCCAAGGAGTCGGGTTTCCTGCAGTAGGCCCGGGCCCGAAGCAGAGTCCGCCCGGCCGGAAACCCGGCCCCGCTTACATCAAACCGCTCCGCGGGACACCGAACCCGCGGAGCCCGATGGACAGGTCGCCATTGTGAAGCACAGAACCTTTTTCTGGTTCATACTTCCCTCTCTCGCCGCGATGTCGCTGTTCATCGCGCTGCCGGTTGTATCGATAGCGGTGCAGTCCCTGTTCGTTGAGCACGACCAGGTGATGATCGAGGTGGAGAGCTGCACTCCCTTCAAGTGCGAAACGTCGCTGGCCGTGGACGCGGAGGCGACGGCGGCGCTGCGCGAGGAACGCCCGCTGGGAAGTTTCAACGGACTCGGCACCTACACCAACCGCAGCCACCTCGCCTTCGCGGAGGTGGCGGAAGCATGGCGGCAGTCCTCTGGCCTTATCGAATTCGGTTCCAGGCTGCTGAACCTGCCGTTCTATAAGGCACTGGCCTTCACGCTCACCTATACCGCGGTCGTGACACCCTTCGTGATCGTTCTCGGTCTGGCGATCGCCCTCGGCGTGAACGCCCTTCCCCGAATCGCGAAGGGGCCGACGATTTTCGTTTCGCTGCTGCCAATGATCGTCACGCCTCTCATCGGTTCGCTCATTCTGTTCTGGATGGTCGACGCCGACGGAATCATCGGCGCGACGCTGCAGCTGATTTTCGACAACGACCAACTATCGCTGAAGGCGTCCCATTCGCTCACCTGGATAATGCTGATAGTCTACGGAATCTGGCATTCGGCGCCATTCAGCTTCATCGTCTTCTACGCTGGCCTCCAGACGGTTCCGACCGAGACCCTGGAGGCCGCGCAGATCGACGGCGCCTCGCGCTGGCAGCGCGTGCGCCATGTCGTGGTGCCCTACATGATGCCGCTTGTCGTCTTCATCACGCTTATGCAGCTGATGGATAACTTCCGGGTTTTCGAACCGATCGTGGGATTCTCCGCCTCCGCGAAGGCGACCTCGCTTTCGTGGATCATCTTCAACGACCTGCGCAGCGGAGACGTGCAACTGTTCGGCAGCGCGGCGGCGACCTCGATTCTGACCATTTTCGGGGTCGTGATCCTGCTGTCTCCGGTCCTGGTCCGCACATGGCGCGACTTCAACAGAAAGGTTCGCTGAACCATGGCATCCGTCGCACGCCGCCGTCCGGCCGGTCTTGCCTTCCTCGCCACGGCTTTCGTCGCGTTCTGGCTGATGATCGCGGCCGGACCCTTTGTCTGGACGGTCTGGGGCTCATTCAAGGTCGAGAGCGACTTTTTCTCGAAAGCCGACTGGCGCTACGCCGTATACGGCGTGCGGACCGTGATCGAGACCGGCGAAGCCTTTACCGGAGACGGATATTTCGGCGCCTGGATCCAGGAGAGTTTCTGGAGAAACGCGCTCAATACCCTGATCGTCGTCGTCTGCACCGTGATCATCTCGCTGACCTTCGGCACTCTCGGCGGCTACGCCCTGGCCCGCTCGGGTTTCCGCTATGCATTCTGGCTCCTGATGGCGGCGCTCGTTTGTCGGGCGATGCCGCACATAACGCTGGTTTCAGGCTATCTGCTACCGTTCTTCCAGTGGGGTGTCTGGGGCCATCTGCCGACCGCGATCATCGTTCTCGTCGCGATCAACCAGCCCTTCACCCTTTGGATGCTGCATTCGTTCTTCCTTAACATACCCAAGGACATGGACGAAAGCGCGATGGTCGACGGATGCACCCGGCTGCAGGCGTTCCGCCACGTAATCATCCCGGTCATGTGGCCAGGCGTCATCACCACCAGCCTGTTCAGCTTCCTGCTCGCGTACAACGACTTTGCCGTGACCTCGATGCTGCTCAGTCAGGAAAACCAGACCATGGTACCCACAATCGCGGGCTTCCTGGGAACCGTCCGCGAGCAGGGGCAGGTCATGTTCGCGGTCGCCGCGGTGGTCTCGGCCATAGTGCCGCTGTTTTTTCTCGTCCTTTTCTTCCAGCGTCAGATCGTCAGCGGCCTGACCGCGGGAGCGGTGAAGGGATAGGCAGGATGTTACGCGACCATCATCCGGCCGCGCCCCTCGCCCGCCGGCACATGCCCACCGACCATGACATTTCGCTCGGGCGTTACACGAGTGGAAGGAAAGTGCGCATACCGGAGGACCGCGGTCCCGCCCAGAGCCTTCGCGGCTTCGACGGCTACCGAAACATCGTCGACTATATCGTCAGAATCACCCACAGGATCTGGGAAAGCGCCGACCACCGCTCCGCGCCGCGGGACGTTGGTTACATAGGTGCCTGCTACTCGCCCAACTCAATGGTTTACGACGATTACGGACTGCAGTCCGGCAATGCCAGGATCATCTCGGACACGGACCACACGACAGGTGCCTTTCCCGACATCGTACTCGATGCGGAAGAGGTGATCTGGGCCGGTGACGACGAGGTGGGCTTTCATACATCGCACCTGACCAGAATCACCGGAACCAACACCGGATCGAGCCGTTACGGGCCTCCGGGAGGGGCCCGGGTGAACGTCCTCGCGATAGCCAACTGCGTAGCCCTCGAGAACGATATTTTCCTCGAGCACGTACTCTATAACACGTCCGCGATGCTGAAGCAGCTTGGCTTCGACATCTGGGACGAAGCCGCGAGGCTCGCCGCCGACCCTCCGCCGGGATGGCCCCGGAGCCGGGATGTCTGGGACGGGTTACGCCGCGCCGCGGCACCCGCCCGACCGCTGTCGGAAAGCGAGCCGGTCGAAGGCTTCGACCCCGATGCCTTGGCCCGCGACGTCCACGACAGCATCTGGAACGGTGATCGCTCGGCGGTTGGTGCGCACTACGCAAACGACTTCCGGTTCGAGGGGACAACCGACCGAAAGTTCGTCGGGACCGAAGCGTACCGCACCTACATGGACGAGCTGCGTTCGGCGTTCCCCGACGTGGCGCTGCGGGTCGACGAGGTCTACTGGATGGGCAACCGGGATGACGGATGGTTGATCAGCACGCGCTGGAGCGCCGAGGGCGCGCATACGGGCGGAACGCTCTATCGGGATCCTACGGGCGTCGACTGTCAGATCTGGGGCATCACGCAATGGCTTGTCGAAAACGAGAGGATCGTTCGGGAATGGCAACTGTTCAACGAGTTTGACGTGATGATGCGGATAGCGGGGGCGGGCAATGGCTGATTCCCTTCAGGCGGCGAAGCGTCTGGTGATCGATCACTATCGGGCCGTGGATGCCGCCGGACCGGACGGGGCGGCCGCCGCCTTCGCCCGCCATACGGCTCAGGATATTCTGTGGCGCGGAATCCACCCGTTCAATGAGCGGACGGGGGCGGACGCGGTCGCCGCGACATTCCTGGCGCCGCTGAAACGCGCCATGGGTCCTCTCCAGCGCCGGCCCGACATCTTTTTCGCCGGAGAGAACCGGACGGAGGCCTCCGGTCTCTGGGTTGTCCAGATGGGCCACCTCATGGGCCTCTGGGACGGTGACTTCCTCGGTCTGCCGCCAAGCCGCCGGATCGCGTTCCTGCGATACGTGGACTTCCATCGCATCGAGGGCGGCCGGATAGCCGAAACGGCCTGCTTCACCGATCTCGTCTCGCTTATGCATCAGACAGGTCTGCGGCCGTTCCCGCCGCAGACCGGCGCGCCGGTCCTGACCCCGGGCCCGCGCACCCATGACGGGCTTCTCCATGATCCACAGGATCCGGCGGAGGGACGGAAAACCATGGAACTGATCGCGGGAATGATCGACGAACTCGTGGCGCTCGGCGCGAGGTCACCGATCGATCACCTCGAGCGATGGTGGGTTCCCGATATGTGCTGGTTCGGGCCCGGCGGGATCGGCGCCAGCGCCTTCTTTAAGGGATACCATCGCGGCCACACCGAACCGTTCGAGTCGGGACTTGAGTTCATTCGGCACAATGGCCATGTCACGCGGCTCGCCGAAGGCTGTTTCGGCGGCTTCTTCGGGTGGCCGAGCATGACCATGCGCGCCACCGGCGGTTTCATGGGCATGCCAGCCAGCGACCGTCCGGGCGACATGAGGATCGTCGACCTGTATCGGCGTGACGGGGACAGGCTCGCCGAGAACTGGATATTCATCGATCTACTGCATTTCTTCGCGATGCAGGGCCTCGACGTTCTCGGTCGGCTTCGGGAAGTTTCGCGCACATGACCGACCTTCAGGACGCCAAATCCGTCGTCCGGACATTCTACGACTCGCTCGACGGGGCGGCCCCGGAGAACTGCGTTCGGGTTATGACGGACCATTGCGCCCAGGACCTAATATGGAAAGGGTTCCATCCTTTCGGGGAGATCCGGGGACCGGGACCGGTGGCCGAAAGGTTCTGGGCACCGCTGAAGGCCGCCCTCACGTCGATGCAACGGCGTCTCGACCTGTTTTTTGCGGGCTACAACCGGATCGACGACGGCCGGACCGTATGGGTCGGAACCATGGGCCACCTGATGGGCCTTCTCGACTCCGCATGGCTCGGGATCAGGGCCACGGAAAAGATAGCGATGCTCAGATATGCCGCGTTCCATCGGGTGGAGGGAGACCGTATCGCCGAGACCGCGATGTTTTTCGACATTCCGCACCTGATGATCCAGGCCGGTATGGACCCGTTCCCTCCGCAGACCGGAGCGCACCTGATCCAGCCGGGCCCGATGACCCATGACGGTCTACTGTTCGACCCGCAGCCGATGGAGGAGGGCGAGGCCACCCAGGCCGCCATTGACGCGATGATCCAGGACATCGCCAGTTGGAGCGGAGGACGAACGGAACCTTTGGTCGAAGAGCTTCGCCGCGGCTGGAACGAGGACATGATCTGGTGGGGGCCAGCCGGGATTGGCGCGACCTACACGATACCGCGTTACGCCCGCCAGCATTCGGGACCGTTCCGCAAGGCCTTCGGCACGCGACGGTTCAATGGGCACGTCGCGAGTATTTCGGAAGGCCATTTCGGCGGCTTCTTCGGCTGGCCGAACCTGACGCTCACTCATGGGGGTGGCTTCATGGGGATGCCGGCCAACGGCCAGGAAGCCGACATGCGCGTAATCGACATGTACCGGCGTGAGGCCGACAGGCTCACGGAGAACTGGGTCTTCATCGATTTACTGCACTTCTGGAACCTGCAGGGCCTTGACGTTCTGGGTCGGACGACGGGATTTCGTGTCGATGAGGAAATCAGGTAACGACCATCGGGACCGGGTAATCCCGCGGACCGGCCATATGGGCCATTGCGCCGACCCCAAGGCGGTCAGGGATAACCGGCGCCGGGAAAGCTCCGGTCCGCATCGGCCCGACCTAATCTTCGGACCGGAAACTCCGCGCCGCCATCGCCGTCATGGGAGGCCGCCGCCGCTACCTCGCCCGAGCGAAGGGGTACCGGAGGGCCATCGGCTCCGCATGAGCATAGGATTGCGGCCGACACGGCGCATGCGACCAACGCTCTCATCCCAGAACCTCTTTCCACCGCATGATCTCCTCCCGCACCCGCGCCGGTGCCGTGCCGCCGAGGCTCGTTCTGCTGGCCACGGACATTCGGGGTTCCAATACGTCGAAGACCCCTTCATCAATATCCGCGTACACCGACGCCATGTCCCCGAGCGAAAGATCCCGCAGGCCACACCGTTTTGATTCGGCGAGGGCCACAAGCGCGCCGGTGACGCGATGGGCATCCCGGAAAGGCAGGCCCCGCTCGCGGACCAACCAGTCGGCGAGGTCGGTCGCGGTGGAATATCCGGTCGCCGCCGCGGCTTCCAGCTCTGCGGCGTTCACGCCCATGTCCCGCACTATTCCCTCCATCGCCGCGATAGCGAGCGTAAGTGAGTCGGCCGCGTCGAAGACCTGTTGCTTGTCCTCCTGCATGTCTTTCGAATAGGTCAGTGGAAGGCCCTTCATCACGGTGAACAGGGAAACCGTCGCTCCAAGCACGCGCCCGGATTTCGCGCGTACCAGTTCGGCGGCGTCGGGGTTTTTTTTCTGCGGCATGATCGACGAGCCCGTCGAGAACCTGTCCGACATTTCCACGAAACGGAACTGGGCCGTGGACCAGATCACCAGTTCCTCGGCCAGACGCGAGAGATGCACCGAGCAGATCGATGCCGCTGACAGGAATTCGAGCGCGAAATCCCTGTCGCTGACCGCGTCGATGGAGTTGGCGCTGGGCCGGTCAAATCCCAGCGCCCTGGCCGTCATTTCCCTGTCAATGGGAAAGGAGGTGCCCGCGAGGGCGGCGGCGCCGAGAGGACATTCGTTCATCCGCCTGCGCGCATCCGAAAACCGTCCCATGTCACGGGCGAACATCTCGACGTAGGCCAGCATGTGATGGCCCCACGTAACCGGCTGCGCGACCTGGAGATGGGTGAAACCCGGCATCACCCAGTCGGCGCCCGCCTCGGCCCGCGAGATCAGGGCGAGCGACAGGCTTTTTAGCGCGCCGTCCAGCGCGTCCAGCTGATCGCGCACCCACATCCGGAAGTCGGTGGCCACTTGGTCGTTGCGTGAGCGGGCGGTATGCAGTCGCCCCGCCGGTTCCCCTATGATCTCCTTCAGTCGGCTCTCGACATTCATGTGAATGTCCTCCAGGGCCTCCGAGAACGTGAAGTCACCGCTTTCGATTTCTGACAAGACCGTGAGCAGGCCTTCCCGGATCGCCCGCGCGTCGCTATGCGGGATTATCCCCCGGGCGGCGAGCATCGCGGCGTGGGCGCGGGAGCCACGTATGTCGTGGCCGGCAAGCCGCCGGTCGACTCCGATCGAAGTGTTTATCGCCCTCATGACGGCGTCGGGGCCTTCCGCAAACCTGCCGCCCCACATTTCGTTCGGGCTATCGTTGGACATCTGCAACCCCCGGGAGCATCTTCATGGACTGGATCAACCGAGTCATTCTCTACATAGCGCTGCCGCTCGCTGCAAACATCGGCCTGGCCGGAGCCGGCATGGCCGATATCTCGGGACTGGAGGCCCTGCGGCAGGGAGAGATGCGGAAGCTGGTGGTACACGCCGAGCCAAAACCGGTCTCCGGGGCCGCGTTTTGGGACGAGGACGGGCGGGAACTGACGCTTGAAGGGTTCAGGGGGCGACACCTGCTGCTGAATTTCTGGGCCACCTGGTGCGCGCCCTGCCGTGAGGAAATGCCCGCGCTTGACGCGCTGCAGCGCGAATTCGGCGGCGAGCGCTTCCAGGTCGTCACCGTCGCCACCGGCCGCCACCGGCCCGCGGCGATCCGTCGGTTCTTCGAGAGCGTAGGCGTCACCGCGCTACCCCGTTACAGGGACGATGGCCAGGCGCTTGCCCGCGAAATGGGGGTTTTCGGCCTTCCGGTAAGCGTGATCGTGGACGCGGGCGGGCAGGAAGTCGCCCGTCTCCAAGGAGGCGCGGACTGGTCAAGTCCCGGTGCGCGGGCCATCGTGAGAGCACTGGTTGAACCTTATTGATCGACTCCCGTAGCCACGCGCTATGCTTTCAGTATTTGGAAACCTGGTTCCGGACCCTGAAGACCGGGACCCGGATCAAGGACTGCCAGCTGGACAGCGCCGACGACCTGCGCAAGTGCCTAGCCGTCGACGCGGTCACCGCTGTCCATGTCGCCGACATCACCGTCCTCGCGCGGGAGCGCCCGGAAACTCTGGCGACCAAGGTGTTCCCGGAGGAAGACATCGACCCGCTTCACGCGATGCTGGAATCGCGGGGCCACCGGAACGTCGTAGGGCAGGTGCCCGACATTCATGCCGTTGTCATCGATCTCGGGCGCCTCGTCGGTTCCCACCCCAAACCCCCGCCAACCCTTGCCGGGCAAGAAGAAAGTCTGGCAGGTGCCCGAAAGGCTCAACTGGGCAATCCAGATGCTTGACGCCATCGGTGAGAAAAGGCGTGAATAGGATCATCTATATAGGTGTGGGATGTCGATAGGCTCGTAGCGGTCTGGGCGTGGCGTTGCCGGCAGTCTGGAGGATTTGCGCTCGCCCATCGCGGAAAGGCTCGCCAGCCGCCGGAAAATGTACTGGAGCGGCATCACTGCGAAAAGGGTGAAGATCTGGCCGTTTGGTTGCGTCGAACCAGCCTGAGCGGGCAGGGCCGGAATCTAGCCCCGGGTCGGTGTTTCTTCCATGAAATTCATCGTTGCCTCAAGCGAACTGACGACTGCCTGGCTGCCCAGCCCCATGGCGTTCTGCGCGGAGGTGGCCTGGCCAAGCCGCACGCAGTGCTCAATGGAATGTCCGAGATGAAGACCCGTGGCAAACCCCGCATTGAAGCAGTCACCACAACCACAGGTGCAGACCACGTCGACATTGAACGCCGGGACGTCGACCTTAGTTCCGTTCTGGTCGCGGTACATCGCGCCGTCGGCGCCGAGCGTCAGAATCACCGCTCCCGTGCCCTGGTCCAGCAGGAACTGTGCGATGTCCTCGAAATTGGTGAGGCCGGAAAGTGCCATGGCCTCCTCTTCGGAGGGCATGAAGTAGTCCGTGTTCTCCAGAAGGGGCTTCACCAGCTTCAGGTCGTCGGATGTCGAGGCAAATACATCAAGCGTTGTGGTGCAGCCCCGCCTCTTTGCCTCGGCGGCGACTTCGGCATTGCGGCCCGCGTCCATCCGGTCCATCAGCCCGACGCCGCCGATGTGCAGTATCTTCGTGTCGAGGACCCGATCAATCTGGCTGTCGTCGACGAAGAACCCGCCGGTCGCACCCTTTTTGTGCAGCGCCGGACGCTGGCCGTTGGAGCGGGTCGTGACGATGCTCGATGACGTGCAGTGGCCCTCGCAGAGCTGCATCATCTCGGTGTCGATGTTGAAGTCGGCCATCCTGCGCAGCACCCATTCTCCCATCAAGTCCGGACCGACGCCGCCCACGGCCTGAACTCTCAGCCCGTACTTGGCCGCGGCGACGGCCGCCGCCCCGGCCGCGCCGGACACCGCGAGCGCGAAATCTTCCACGAAATGCGTGTTGCCGCCCCGGGGGATCTCGGTTACCGGACGACAAAGCGCGTCGAAGGTGTGAAATCCGAGAGCGGTGTAGTCAAAGATCATCATCGGTCTCCCGATTCGTCCGTGGCCGGTCTTGGATCTCGGCTCGCACATAGTTTTGCAATAGAAGACTATTGTATTGGTGATTTCTAGAGTCAAATCCATAGCGCGCCACATGATTGTTCATGATTTCTGCCGGTCAGCGGTCTTCCTCGTGAAGATTTGCATTGCGATGAGGGGCATTTGTCCATACATTTGAATTTGTGACGATACGAAAGTTCAGTTGCAGTTTACGACGCTCACGATCCGCGAGGACCCCGCATGACATCGAACATCGTGCTTTCCGGACTGGCCAGGGATCCTCGTTCGCGCTCCGAGGCCAGTCGCTCGGTTTGCATCGACTTGATCGGTTCGGGCGAGATGGGCGACGCCATCGTGACCCGCGCCGGAGTGATGGATGGCGCGGATATCGCCGCCATCTCCGAAATCAATCACGCGGCCGCGCATCGCTCTGTCGAAATCGCTTTCCGGGAAGGGGGCCACAGCGTGGATGTGGCGACAGCCGACGCGCTAAACGATGCCATTGAGCGTGGGAAGCACCTCGTGATGATGAACATAGATGCAGAAGTCACCATAGGCTGCTATCCGAGGCGCGCGGCCGACCGCTTGGGCGTCGTCCATTCGCTTGGTGCGGGCGACGAGCCGTCGTCGTGCATGGAACTTATCGAGTTCGTCAGCGCAATGCGCCACAAAATCATCTGCGCGGGCAGGGGCAAGAACAACCCCCTTGCCGTTGACGAGACGTCGGACGCCTACGAGGCCGGGGCGAAGGCGCGGCACATGAACCCGCGCCTTCTGGTTGAGTTCGACGACGACTCAAAGACCATTGTCGAAATTTCCGCGATCGCCAACGCGACCGGGCCGGTCCCCAACGTTGACGGAATGCATGGCCCGGCCGCTGGGCCAGGGAAGCTTGCCAAGGTTCCGTTTCCGCAAAGAGACGGCGGGATACTGTCCGACATCGGGCGGGTCGACTATTCCGTCGGTGAGGACGTGTCGCCAGGGGTCTTCGTCATTGTCGAGGCTGAACATCCCCGCGTGCAAAATCGGATGAAGGATCTCAAGATGGGCGACGGGCCCTATCTCGAGTTCATTTGTCCCTACGACCTGACCTCGCTGGAGGTGCCGCTGACCTGCGCCCGCGCGGTGCTTTACGGCAAGGCCGACATGGTCACCATGGAAGGCCGGTCGTGGAGGTTCGCGCGCTCACCAAGAAGGATCTCGCGCCGGGCGAAATGCTCGATCAGATCAGCGAATTCTCCTATAGCGCATGGGCTATGGACGCATCGCGCGCGCGGTCGGCAAAGGCGATCCCTGCCGGCCTACGCAACCGTCGACGGGCCGGTCGCGAAGGGCGCACTCATCACCACCGATAACGTCACCGTCCCTGCGGCTGTCCGCATCGTCGACCTGCGCCGCCTGCAGTATCGTATGATCTATGGAAGGTCACTGTACCATGCCTGAGACCAACATCCCTTACGTCATCCGCGCCTACCGGCCGAGTGCGCTGAAAGAGGCGCTGATGAAAATGTACCTCATCCGAAAGTTCGAGGAGGGCGCCGAGGAGAGCTACATGCGCGGCCTCATCCACGGTACAATGCACCTGTCGATTGGCCAGGAAGCCTCTGCGGTTGGATCCTGCATGGCCCTCACCGACGAGGACAAGATCACCTCGACGCATCGCGGCCATGGACACTGCATCGCCAAGGGGGCGGATCTCGGCAGAATGTTTGCGGAGTTTTTCGGAAAGGAGACCGGTTATTGCCGAGGCCGAGGGGGGTCGATGCACATCGCGGACCCATCAAAGGGCAATCTCGGCGCCAACGGAATCGTCGGCGGTGGCTTTCCGATCGCGGTCGGTGCGGCGCTTTCAGCCAAGAAGCTGGGCACCGGCGCGGTAACGATCTGCTTTTTCGGCGACGGCGCCGGCAACGAGGGTGCCTTCCACGAATCTCTCAACATCGCGGCCATCTGGAAATTGCCCGTCGTTTTCGTCTGCGAAAACAACGGCTACGGCATGTCCACCTCGACCGAGCGGTCAACGGCGGTCAAGCGGATCGCCGATCGTGCGACGTCCTACTCAATGCCGGGCGCCATCGTGGACGGCAACGACTTCAATGCGGTCACCGAGGCCGTCGACGCCTCCGTCGCGTGGGCACGGGCCCGCGAAGGCCCGAGTCTCGTCGAAGCCAGAACCTACCGTTTGCGCGGTCACTCGAAATCCGATCGCAACCGCTACCGTACTAGGGAAGAGATCACGCAGTGGATGGAAAGGGACCCGATCCCGCGGTTTGCCGATCTCCTGATCGCACACAAGGTAATTACCCGTAAGGCCGTCAGGGATCTTGAGGACGCGGCAGCGAAAACCATCGCGGAAGCCATCGAGTTCGCATCCGCAAGCCCCGATCCAAGGGTTGAAGAGGCCACCAAGTACGTCTACGCCGAGAGGGTGCCCGCATGAAAGCCCTTGGTACACCGGAGGTCCGCGAGCTTTCCTATGCCGAGGCAATTCGCGAGGCTCTCGACATTGCGCTCGACCGCGACGACCGCGTGTTCCTGATGGGCGAGGACATCGGTGTCTACGGCGGTGCATTCCAGGTCACCGGCGATCTGGTTGAGAAGCACGGCCCGGACCGAGTCATGGACACGCCGATTTCCGAACTCGGCGGAGCGGGCGTGGCGGTCGGTGCTGCGATGACGGGCATGAAGCCGATTTTCGAGTTCCAGTTTGCCGATTTTGCCGCGCTTGCCATGGAACAGATCGCCAACCAGGCCGCCAAGGCGCGCTTCATGTTGGGAGGGTCTGTGTCGGTCCCTGTGGTCATGCGGTTCCCCGCGGGTTCGGGCACCGGCGCGGCGGCCCAGCATAGCCAGTCGATCGAGGCCTGGCTTGGCCACGTGCCGGGCCTGAAGGTCGTCCAGCCCTCGGTTCCCGAGGACGCGAAGGGGCTGGTCCTGGCCGCCCTAGAAGATTCCGACCCGGTCATGATCTTCGAGCACAAGATCCTCTACAAGATGAAGGGCCATGTCCCCGCGGGCTACTATACCACCCCGATCGGCAAGGCCGCGGTGCGCCGAACCGGCGCGAACTTGACCATCGTCGCGACCTCGGTCATGGTGTGGAGGGCGATCGAGGCTGCGGAAACCCTTGCCGCGGAGGGTATCGACGCCGAGGTCGTGGACCTGCGGTCGATCCGACCGATGGACCGGGAGACGGTCCTCGAAAGCGTCCGGAAGACCGGGCGGCTGATATGTGTCTACGAAGGGGTGAAGACGCTAGGTGTCGGTGCGGAAGTCTCCGCGATGGTAGCCGAAAGCGACGCCTTCGACTTTCTCGATGCGCCCATCGTGCGCCTAGGCGGGGCCGATAGCCCGATACCCTACAACCCGCAGCTGGAGAAGGCGGTCGTTCCCCAAGTCTCCGACATCCTCGTCGCCGCGCGCGACTTGACCGGGGGGCGCATCTGATGCCTGTCGAGGTCATCATGCCCAAGGTCGACATGGACATGGCGACCGGCACGGTCATGGTCTGGCACATTGCAGAAGGTGCCAAGGTCGAAAGGGGCGAACCGCTACTGGACATCGAAACGGACAAGGCAGCCATGGAAATCGAGGCGCCGCACAGCGGGATCCTTCGTCATCCCCTTGCTGTCGGCAGCGAGGTTCCGATCGGAAAGGCCATCGCTTGGCTATATGCCGAGGGCGAGGTCGTGGGCCCGACCCCGAACGAAACTGTCCCGCCCACCGACGTGTCGGTCCCTGCGGCATCCCCCGACCCGGCACCCAAGGCCACCGCGCCCGCCGCCTCCGACGACGGGCTTCGCGCAACGCCGCTCGCCCGAAAGATCGCCGCCGAGAACGGGATCGACCTTGTGGGTGTGCGGGGCACTGGGCCACGTGGGCGAATCTGCAAGGCCGACGTTTTGGCTGCAAAGGGGAAGTTGCCTTTTTCCGCAGCGGAACCGATGCCCGCAGGGACCGGTCCGTCGGCTTCGCCCGCGGAGCCCGCCGCGCATACGATCCTGCAAATGTTCCAGGGCCGCGACTACGAAGAGGTCACTCTCGACGGCATGCGCCGTACCGTCGCAACCCGGCTGACCGAGGCCAAGCAGACAATTCCCCACTTCTACCTGCGCAGGGAGGTCGAAGTGGACGCCCTGCTAGCGCTTCGCGGCGAGGTCAACGAGGGACTTGCGCCGCGCGGGATCAGGCTCACGGTCAATGATTTCATCATCCGGGCCTGCGCAGTTGCCCTTCAGCGGGTCCCCGAAGCCAATGCCGCCTGGGCCGGTGACCGGATTCTTCACTTCGCCCGCTCCGACCTCTCGGTCGCGGTGGCGGTCAAGGGCGGGATCTTCACCCCGGTCATCCGAGACGCGGATCTCAAGCCGCTCTCGGCGATTTCCGCTGAGATGAAGGCGCTTGGCATGAAGGCCCGGGACCGCAAACTGATGCCCGTCGACTGCACCGGTGGAGCGTTCTCGATTTCCAATCTGGGGATGTTCGGCGTGGACGAGTTCGACGCGATCGTCAATCCGCCGCAAGGCGCGATCCTTGCCGTCGGCGCGGGCAGGAAACGGATGGTCGTCGGCGAAGACGAAGAGGCGCGCGCTGCCACGACCATGCGGCTCACGCTCTCGGTGGACCACCGGATGATAGACGGCGCACTCGGCGCGGATCTGCTTGGCGCGATCGTTGCCGGGCTGGAACGACCGATGGCGCTGCTGGGTTAGCGGCGTTGCCGCCCCGTCAGCCAGCCGCCAGCCGCTCTGCCACGACCTCGTCGGTTATGACGACCGACGGTGACAGGCATTTCAGGGCGGCGCGCATGATTGTGACCTTGTTCCACCCGCCGGAGGCGATGACGATCCGGCGAGCCTCCCGGATCCCTTCAGGCTTCAGCGAAACCACGCGGTCATTCACCGGGTGGTCAACCACCTCACCCTCCGCATTGACAAACTGGCAGAGGATGTCGCCGACGACCCCGGCATTTCCGAGTGACGCGATCTCATCCGAGGAAAGAAGGTCATAGGCGGAAAAGACCGAATGCGGCGTCAGGTCGCCAAGCGACAGCACTGCCATGTCCAGCATACGGGCCCGACGCATCACCTCGGCGATTCCCGCGTGTCGGAACAGCGCATCGCGGGTCACCCGGTCCGGCGCAAAGACGGGCGCCGCCATCATGTGGCACGCGGCCGAGAGACGGTCCGCGGCCCGCCAGGCGAATTCCGACGGGTTGACATCCGCGACTCTCGTCAGTCCACCCAGGAGCGACACGACGTTCACCCCGTCGGCCTCCCGAGGCTCGATCGCCGAAACGGCGTTGGTCAGGGTGTTTCCCCAACCAAGGCCGACATTCATTCCGGGTTCGATTGCCGAGGAAAGAAAGGCTCCAAGCTGGCATCCGATGATTCGATAAAGGCTGTCCGCATCCTCCGGCGTCGGCACCACAATCGCGCGTTCGAGCTTCCATGTCGCTTCCAACTGACGCTCGAGCTCTATGCAAAGCGACAGTCTGGACGTTACCCGGATCTGCACCGTCCCGTCATTCCGGGCATTGGCGAGTATGCGCAGCACCCTCGCCCGCGTCAGCCCAACCTTCTGCGCGACTTCGTCCTGGGTCATGCCCTCGACGTAGTAGAGCCACGCGACCCTCGTCTTCAGATCTTCATCAATGCCACCTTCGCTCATCCGACGCTTGCCTCCCTTGCCGCCGCCGTCGCCGACGGCAGTCGCGGTAGTGGTATCAGAGGAATTGCCGATGGTCAGTCCCTTCCGCGCAGATTGTCGACCGGGACCGGTACCGCACAGCCAGTGTTCACCCGCCGCAACATCCTGGGGAAGTTTGTCTGACTGGCAAAGACGCTTCTTCAGGAGTTTGGAAGTTAGTTGAACTTTTGTTCTTAAGACGATACAAAAGAGCACAGGATGGGGCGTTTTGAATGGGGAGTTCAGTGCGTCCCGGGGCATTCCCGTGTCCTGTGCCAGGAACTTCCCATCACTTGGCAAGTGCAATGCACCCGCAATCGCAAATGTCGAGGGGAGGAGACATTGAAGGCCGCCGTTTTGTTCGCGCCGAACCGGATTGATCTGAAGACGATCGACGACCCCGTTGCGGGCCCGGGCGACATCCTGGTCCGCGTAAGCGCCGCCACGATCTGCGGAACCGACATTCGCATCTTCCGCGGCCAAAAGACCGCGGGTGTTCGCTATCCCTCCGTCCTTGGTCACGAATTTGCCGGCGAGATCATCGAAGCCGGTGGGCACGCGTGCTTTGAGGTCGGCGATCGGGTCGGCGTCTGCCCGTTCATTTCCTGTGGACATTGCCGCCTCTGCAAGACCGACATGGAGAACTTGTGCACCAACGGCACTGCGGTTGGTTACGAGATCGATGGCGCGTTCGCTGAATTCATACGAATCCCGGCGCGTGCGGTCGAAGCCGGAAACGTCCGAAAGCTGCCGGATCGCATGAGCTTCGAGGTTGCCGCATTGATCGAGCCACTGTCCTGCGTCCTCAACGGGCAGAACAAGGTTGCGACCGCTAGTGGCGATACCGTCCTCGTCATGGGTGCGGGCCCGATCGGGCAAATGCACATCCGCTTGGCCCGGCTGCGCGGGGTGGCATGCATCATCGTGTCGGAGCCCGACGCGCGCCGTCGTGCCGTCGCGCTTCGCAGCGGCGCAGACACCGCGATCGACCCGGCATCGGAAGACGTCAGGGAACGGGTCATGGACGAAACCGGAGGGCGAGGAGCCGACGTGGTCATCATAGCCATCGGCATTCCGGCGCTCGCGCGTCAATCGACCGAACTGACCGCCCATGGCGGCCGTATCAGCCTGTTCGCCGGCTTCTCGAGGGGCGAGACTGCCGATATGGACATCAACGCCATTCACTATCAAGAGCTAACCGTCACGGGTGCCTTCGGCCTGTCCCGCAGGGACTATGACCGGTCTTTCGACATAATCGCCTCGGGACAAATCCAGCTCTCCGACATGATTACGCACCGTTTCGCGTTGGACGACGTGAAGCAGGCCTTTGCAGTCGCAGAGAGCGGCGAGGCGATCAAGGTTGTCATTGGGCAGACACCCGGGGTCGGCTCCCCTCAAAGCCTGACCTGAGCGGTCGTGGCAGGCCTGGGCCTTCCTCCCCGCTCAGCCTGAAATCATTGAGGCACGGCCTCTTCCATTGCCGCACGGCAATGCAACGAGCGTACACGGCGGCAACGCTCCCGGGGCATGTTGCGCGGGTCCGTAGCTTCAGGTCTGCATCTAGTGGCATTCTCTGTCTCCTTTGCTTGATTCAAGGAGTCTAGCAAATGCGGGTCTCGGCGGAGACGGCGGAATGGTCCGGGCACCGCTCCACGATCCCGGCGGCGTCCGTACCGCCGGGGTGCGGCTCGCACAGAGGCGGGTCATGCGGTCCGGCGGCTCCGAGGTGCGCCAGATCAGGCGTGTGGCGCCTGCTGGACACGGGCCGGCAGGTGCCGCTCGTGACCACGGACATGCGGGCGTCCATGGAACGGGTGGGTTGCGGGCGCGCGCTGTTCTCGCGACGGTTCCAGGAGAACTTCTTCAAGTGCATGCGCGAGGAGTTTGCATGCGCGAGGAGTTCGGCCTGAACGCACTGGCCGTGCACGGCCCTGTCGATCAGGATCCCGAGGCGCGCGTCGTCAATCCGGCTTGGCACCGCTGAGACCGCCGCATCCGGCAGGTGCGCCATAAGCCCGGCAGGCCGCGCAATCGCGCGGCCGAACTGGCCCGGGCCGTCGCGGCGGCCGGTAGGCTGCGGGAAGAGATCGGGACGCTGGACGCCGAGCGCCAGGCGCTCAGGGCCCGGCGTTCGGAAACCCCGAAGCGTGTCACCGTGGCCCAACTCGACAAGAACCGGAGACCCGAAGCCCTGCCGTCCCGCGAAAGGGCTGCTCGAGATCGTCCGGATGATCGCCTATCGCGCTGAGATCCGGATGATGTCCGCCATCGCCCGGCTCCTCGACGAGCTCAACCGGACCCGAACGGTCTTCGCCGGAACCCGCCTGCGCATGGTCTACGAACTGCCCGAAGTCGCACTGACAACCGGACAAGAGGCACATGCTCATTATAGGAAATCTGGTCCGAGTTCACGATGTCTGAAATTTACAGTTGACTCCCAACCTGTCTTGAACAATTGTTGTTATTGTGAGTCATTAGTTCAGATTCGTGTGGGTTCGTCTCGCATGTGCACGCGTCCCTGGGGCGATCTGCGCCTTGGGAAATCTTCGAACCATCAAGGGAGGATCTTAATGAAAACTTCAGGTAACATGACCAGGCGGTCGCTGCTCAAGTCAGGTGCTTACGGCGCGGCTTCGGCGGCTGTTCTCGCAACGCCTTGGGCGCGCCCCAGCTTTGCCCAGAGCCTGCCGGATCCGCAGACGGTCCTGGACGACATTTCCGTCGAGAAATACGTCCGCGCGGACTACCGCGAACTCTACAACATGTCGAACGAGCCGCTGTGGGATCCGGACAAGGACTGGATCCGTACAGTCGACTGGGAAGCCGTGCGCAGCGCGCAGGCGGGCAAGACCGTGCGCTTCGCCATCGGTGCCGCCGACCAGGATTCGGCCGCCGAGGGCCTTGCCCCCTTCGAGGCCCTGTCCGGCATCAAGGTCGAACTTGTTCCGATCCCCGACGACAGCCTTTACGACAAGGTCCTGTCGGAGTTCATTTCGGGCAACGCTTCATTCGACGCGCTGCAGTTCTTCTCGCCCTGGATGGGTGACTTCGCCGCACCGGGCTTCCTCGCTCCGCTCGACGGATACGCGAGGGAATGGGGCCTGCCGCTCGACGACTTCTACGACACTTTCCGACTGAACTACGGCTTTGTGAACGGTGCCATGTACGGCATTCCGTTTGACTGCGACATCCAGATGGTCCACGTCCGGAAGGGCTACATGGAGGCGATCCTGGGCGGCCCAGTCGATCGGTGGAACTCCATTCCGACCTATGACGAGCTCGAGCGGGTCGCGAAGGAACTCCACGAGGTCGAACCGGGCGTCTCGGGCGTTGGCCTGATCTGCGCCCCCGGCTTCTGGGCAACCTATACCTGGGAGCATCTTGCCGCGCAGCACGGCATGATGCTCTTTGACGAGAACTGGGAGCCGATCTTCAACGACGAGCGCGGAATGGCTGGCCTGGAGCAGATCCTGCGCCTGGCCCCGTATTCGAACGAGGGCTACGCGGGTGCCGGGTGGCCGGAAAACCGTGCAGCTTTCCTCGGTGGCCAGCTTGCAACCAACATCTCGTGGCAGGACAGCGCCACCCAGGCCATGCGTCCCGACCAGAGCCAGATCGTCGACGACATCGTCACGATCTACGAGCCGCGCGTACCGGGCGGTCGCTGGGCGCCACCGAACGTTGCGGGGTCGACTTCGTGCGTCACTTCCACCTCGCAGAACCCCGAAGGGGCGTTCCTGATGCTCGCGTTCTTGACCACCGCCTCGATCATGGCGATGAACGAGGCCAACGCGAATGGCGTCGCGCCGGGCTACAAGTCCGTCCTGAACAACGAGAGGCTTGCCGGTGTCAGTCAGGGGCTCAAGGTCTGGGCTGACAGCTGTGAACACGCCTGGTGCAGCCCGCGCGTGCCCGGCGCCTTCCCGATCGAGCAGGCCATCGGCAACGAGATCAACCGCGCCGTCGTCGGCCAGATTGCGCCACAGGAGGCGCTCGACAACGCGGCTCGCGCGGTGCGCGAGATCATGGCGTCGAACGGCTTCTACGCGGGCAGCGACCCGGTTGACTACGCCGCGACGGCGCCCGGCCTCTACACGGGCGAGGGCAAGGCGCTGCCTTTCTAAGGCAGCGGAACCCGAGGGATCGGGAAATTGAGTCCCCCATCCCTGTCAGGCCCCGGGGCGGAGACATCTGCCCCGGGGACGCGGATGCAGGCTTTCCAACGTCGCCCGAAGTGGCTGAAGAAGTGGTTTCCCTACCTTCTGGTCGCGCCGGCCGTCATCTACCTGCTGCTCATAACGCTTTACCCCGGCGTCTATGCCGCCGTCCAAAGCTTCTACGCGGTGAAGTTCGGCCCGTGGAACCCTGTCGGCTGGGCCAACTACGCGAAACTCTGGAACGACTACCAGTTCTGGGGCGCGCTTAGGAACACCCTCATCATTGGCTCGATTTCCCTTGCGCTGGAGTGCACCATCGCGCTGACGCTCGCGTTCTTCGCGTATCGTGATCCCTGGGTGCAGGGCTGGCGCATCATCTTCTTGATCCCCATGCTGTTCATGCCCTCCGCGGTGGCCTTCATCTTCAAGCTCGGGTTCCTCGATGCCCGGGTCGTCTCCGACATCCTCATGGGGGTTGGCCTGATCGAGCGGAACCTTGCCATCCAGTCCTCGATCTGGATGAGCCGGGCATTGCTTGTCCTGGCCGACGTCTGGCAGTGGACGCCGTTCCTGTTCATCATTTTCGTGGCCGCCCTGCAGGGGCAGGACGAGGAAATCGAGGAGGCCGCGCGTCTCGACGGGGCCTCGTGGACCGCGATCTTCTTCAACATCTCTCTGCCGCTCATGCGGCCGATCATCGCCGTCGCGCTGATCCTGCGCGGCATCGACATCTCGACGATGTTCACGAACGTGCACATCGTGACCAAGGGCGGCCCGGCCTTCGGCACGGAAACGATGAGCTTTCTCATCTACCGGACCGGCTTCAAGTTCTTCAATTTCGGCTACGCTTCGGCAATGTCGGTAATAATGTTAATCCTCACGATCGTGATCGCCCAATTCGTCGTCAAGCGCGCGTTTGTTTCGGCGAGGACCTGACTCGTGGCTAAAGTGCGCAAATCCCGTGCCGCAAGCCTGATCGTCCGTTACCTGATCCTCGGCGCCTGGGCCGTGGTCTGCCTGGCACCGACCCTGTGGTTCCTCTCCATTGGGCTGCGCCCTCGGGTCGAGATTATCACGCCCCAGCCGATCTACTGGCCGACGTGGTCGCTCGACGCATGGTGGAAACTCTGGGAACAGTGGCCGATGGCGAAATACCTCCGAAACTCGGTTGCGGCGATCTTCGGGTCGGTCCTGATCGACCTCCTGCTGGCGATTCCCGCAGCCTATTCTCTCAGCCGCTACGAATACCGCGGTCGCGACGACATCGGCTTCTACATCCTGTCGACGCGAATGATGGCTCCGGCAATCGTCGCGATCCCGATCTTCTTTCTGTTCAAGAACCTCCAGCTGCTGGACACGATCTGGGCGCTTATGATCGTCTTTGCCGCCATCAACCTGTCCATCGTTACCTGGATTATCCGGTCCTACATGCTCGACATCCCCAAGGAGCTCGAGGACGCGGCAAAGACCGACGGTGCTTCGGACCTCAGGATCCTATGGGAGATCATCGTCCCCGCAATCCTGCCCGGAATCATCACGGCCGCGGTCATTGCGATGATCTTCGCCATCAACGAGTTTCTCTTCACGCTTCTCATTGCGTCGACTCCGGACGCCTACACACTGTCAGTCGCGCTTGCGAACTTCACCGCCGGCACTGACGGTGTCATTTACAATTCCATCGCCCTCGTTGCGTTCATCGCGTTCACGCCGGTGTTCTTGGTGGTCATCGCCATTCAGCGTCACCTGAGCCGAGGCCTGACAATGGGCGCCGTCAAAGGATAGAAGCCATGGCGCGGATCAGCCTGACCGGCATTCAAAAGAAATGGGGCGAATTCTGGGGTGTGCGCGACGTCAACATCGACATCGCGGACGAGGAATTCGTCGTCTTCCTGGGGCCCTCGGGTTGCGGCAAGACCACGACCATGCGGATGATCGCCGGACTCGAGGAACCGACCGAGGGCGAGGTCCACATGGATGGCGAGCTCATGAACGACGTCGATGCCCGTGACAGGGACGTCGCCATGGTGTTCCAGGGCTACGCGCTCTATCCCAACATGACCATCTACGAGAACATCCGATTTCCGTTGCGGATGCGCGGTGTCCCGAAGTCAGAACAGAACAGGCAGGTCCGCAGTGCTGCGGCGCTTGTGGAACTGACCGATTTTCTCGACCGCAAGCCCGCCGCCCTTTCGGGTGGTCAGCGGCAGCGCGCGGCCCTCGCCCGCGCAATCGTACGCAAGCCGCAGGCCTTCCTGATGGACGAGCCGCTGTCGAACCTCGATGCGAAGCTGCGGCAGGCGATGCGGGTGCAGATCAAGCACATTCAGCGAGAACTGAAGATCACTACCGTCTACGTGACACATGACCAGATCGAGGCAATGACGCTGGCGGATCGGATCGTCATCATGGATGGAGGTCTCATTCAGCAGATCGGCACTCCAGACGAGATCTACAACGACCCTTCCAGCACGTTCGTTGCGGGTTTCATCGGCTCGCCACCGATGAACCTTGTCGAGGGGGTTCTTGCCGGCGGCACATTCGAGGCCCCGGGATTCCGGGTCGATGCACTGCCTGTGGCACATTCGGGAAAGGTCAAATTGGGTTTCCGGCCGGAGGACTGCACGATCGGCGGCGACGCGCCGCAGGTTAGCGGTACGGTCTACGGGATCGAGCCGACGGGCGACATCACCTATGTCAGCCTTCGTGCTGGCGAAAAGCTGGTCGAGATCAAGACCGACCGCGACTATCGCGCGGATCTTGGTAACCGCGAAAGCGTGACGTTGGATACGCGGCGGCTTTGCCTTTTTGACGCGGCCACTGGCACACGGCTTCGGTAGCACGATGGAACCTCGTCGAGCACTCGTCGACCGCCTGCAGGCCGGCCGACACCCCGACATCGTCATCGTCGGTGGAGGCTGCAATGGCGCGGGGCTTTTTCGCGATCTCGCCCTGCAAGGGGTTGCATCCCTGCTGGTCGAAAAGGGGGACTTTTCTTCCGGCACCTCCGCAGCTCCGACCCGGCTTGCGCATGGCGGCCTCAAGTATCTGGAGACCGGAGAGATTTCCCTGGTCCGCGAATCCACCGAAGAGCGCAACCTCCTGCTGTTTAACGCGCCGCACCAAGTGCGTCCCCTCCCGATCTGGGTGCCGCTGCGAAGCTGGTTGGGGGGCGCGCTGTTGGCACCGCTGCGCTTCGGCCGATTGACGAAGAGGCCGGGACCGAAGGGCTATCTTGCGGTCAAGGCAGGACTCACCGTCTACGACCGTTTCGGCAACATCCATCGCACCTTGCCGCGTCACCGTGTGCTTTCGCGGGCCGCGGCGCTCCAGATCGTTCACCAGCTCAACCCCAACATCCGGGCCGTCGCGCAGTACCACGATTCCCTGATGACGCAGCCCGAGCGTCTCGTGATGGAGATGATCGGCGATGGCGAACGTGATTGCCAGGAAGCGATGGCGATCCCGTACTTTGAGGCGATGGGTTGCAAGGACGGTGTTCTGGAACTGCGCGACACGATCACGGGCAATGTGGCGACGGTCGCTCCTAGGCTCGTCATAAACATGGCGGGCGCCTGGGCTGATGAGGTCCAGGCGGCGCTTGGATTCACCGGCCGTATGGTTGGCGGAACGAAGGGTAGTCATGTCGTCGTGCGCAACCAGGAGCTGGCCGACGCGCTCGACGGGCGGATGCTGTATTTCGAGGCTGACGACTTTCGCGCATGCATCGTGCTGCACCTCGGTGGCGACCGGCTGTTTCTTGGCGCGACCGACCTGCGTTGTGATGACCCCGAGGACAAGTGCTGTTCGGACGAGGAAATCGACTACATCCTCGATGTGACGAAGACCGTCGTGCCAGACGTCGCCCTTTCGCGCGACGACATTGTCTATGCCGTTGCCGGCGTGCGCCCCCTGCCTCGAACCGAAGGCGTGGAACCCGGACTCATCAGCCGTGACCACAAGCTGCATGAGTTTCCGGTGACCGAAGGTCGCCCCTTCCCCGTCCTCACGTTGATCGGAGGCAAGTGGACCACCTATCGCGCCTGTGCCGAGCAGGTTACAGATGCGGTACTGCGCCATCTCGGCGCCCCGCGCCTTGCCAGCACTAGGACGGTTGCGATCGGAGGTGGGCGGGACTTTCCCCGCAGCGATGACGCGCAGGCGGCGTGGGCGCGCGACTGCTCCGCCGAGACCGGGGTCACGGTGGAGCGGGCCGCCGCCCTGGCCTGGCGCTACGGCAGTACGGCCAAGGCGATCGCGGAAGCTGAAACGGCGGCGGGCAGCGAACCGGCATTCGCCGGCTACTCGGCTGCGGAAATTGCCTGGATCGTCGAAAACGAGCGCGTCACCCGGCTGGAGGACATCGTCAAGCGTCGGACCCTGCTTGCCTTTGAGGGCCGGATTACCCGCGACCTCCTGGAGGCGATCGCGGATGTTGTCACGCCACTTCTTCGCTGGGACCCCGCCCGCAGGATGGTCGAGGTGTCGGCAACGGCCAAAGTGCTGACCGAACGACACCGGATGAAGCTGGAGGCCCAGTAATGGCCGACCGCCTGATCGGCATCGATTCCGGCGGGACGGTCACCAAGGTCGGGCTCTTCGACTTGGTCGGCAACGAGCTTGGGGCCGAAGGCCGCGCGGTACCAATGTCAATCCCCGCGCCTGGCTTCACGGAGCGCGATCCCCTGGCGATGTGGGCCGTCACCTCCGAGGCCATCCGCGCGTTGCTCGAACGCACAGGAACCCGCCCCGACCAGGTCGCCGCAGTGTCACCTTCGGGCTTCGGCGCAGGCGCCTTCTTTCTGGACGCAGCCGGCAATCCCTCGCGGTACGGCATTGTGTCGACCGACAGCCGGTCCACGGATCTCGTCGCGCGCTGGTACGCCGAAGGCCGCGCGCAGGTCGCCGAAAAGGCGGTCTTCACCAGGATCTTTCCTGGCCACACCACGGCTCTTCTTGGCTGGCTGCAGGAAAACGAGCTCGAGACGCTTCAAAACACGGCGCATGTGCTCTGGTGCAAGGATTTCCTGCGCTTTCGCCTGACCGGAAAGCTTTCGACCGACATCACTGATGCCACCTGCCCGGGCATGTGGGACTATGATGCGCATGACTGGGCGCACGATGCGCTTGAAGTTCTCGGGATCGGTGAATGGACGAAGAAGCTCCCTGAAGTCGGGGTGGCCACGGAGCTTGCCGGCACGGTCAGCCCCGAAGCGGCAGCGCAGACGGGCCTGCTGCAGGGCACGCCGGTTGCGCGCGGGGCCTATGATATCATTACCTGTTCGCTGGCATCTGGCATCACGAAGCCGGATCAGATCGGCATCATCGGCGGGACGTTCTCCATCGCTTCTACGCTGCATGCTTCGCCCCTGGCCGACCCGGTTCCGAATCACCAGTCACTCTATCCGGTCGGAGATTTCTTCCTGGCGAGCGCCGCCTCGGCAACCTCCGGTAGCAATCTTGAATGGGTCTTGAAGACCTTCCTCAGTGCGGAGCAGGCGCAGCTCGAGGCCGACGGCCAGTCAATTTACGACCATGTGAACGCCATGGTCGAGGAAGCGCGGCAGTGTCCCACGACCATGACCTTCCTGCCGTACCTTTTTACTGGCCAGCCCGCTGGCTTAGTGGGCGTCAAGGCGGCGGACGCGCTTGGCGATGTGCTTCGCGCAGTTTTCGAAGGCGTGACCTGTGCGCACCTGAACGATTACGCGCGTCTGGTGGGCGATGCCGGTTCGGTCGATCCTACCTTGATCCGGCTGGCGGGAGGTGTGTCGAAGTCAGACGTTTGGGCGCAAATGTTCGCGGATGCCTTCGATTTGCCGGTTGAGATCACCAACGGAACGGAATTCGGCGCCAAGGGCGCGGCGATGTGTGGAGCGATTGGCGTCGGCGCGGTGTCCGGAATGGAAGAAGCCATCGCCGCCATGGTCCGCGTCGAACGGCGATTCGAGCCCCGACCTGAGCGTACTGAGGAATTCAAGGAAACATACAAGCGGTTCCGACGTCACAGCGATGCCTTGGAAGCGGCCGCGAGATGAAGGGCATGCGATGAACATCGAGAGGGAGACATTGCTGGAAATGCAGCGGCGGATGCTGCGGATCCGCCGGTTCGACGAGCGCTGCTCGAAGCTGGTGAAGTTTGGCCACATCCCCGGCACCGTCCATACCTCAATCGGCCAGGAAGCCCAGGTCGTAGGCGCGACCGTGGCGCTCGGGCCGGAGGACTATATGACTGGCAACCACCGCAGCCACGGGCATCCAATCGGGAAGGGATCGAACCTAGGACCGTTGATGGCGGAGCTTTTCGGCAAGGCGACGGGGGTCTGCGGCGGCAAGGGCGGGTCGCTGCACCTTGCCGATTTCTCGGTGGGCAGTCTTGGAGAAAGCGGAATCGTGGGCTCTTCGATTCCAATCGCGACCGGGGCCGCACTGACCGCCAAGGTCAAGGGCACGGGTCGGGTGTCGCTGGCCTTCTTTGGGGATGGCGCGTCGAACCAGGGCGGGCTCTACGAATCGATGAACCTTGCCTCGGTCTGGGGCCTACCGGTCGTGTTTCTCTGCGAGAACAACCAGTACGCGCTTTCGACTCCGGCCCACACCGTGACCGCAGGCGTCGTGGCCGAGCGCGCCGCGGGCTTCGATTTGCCGGGCGTAAGGGTCGATGATGGCCAGGACGTGCTGAAGGTCTACGAGGCGGTGCGGATCGCCATATGCCGCGCCCGCGCCGGCGAAGGTCCCTCGCTGATCGAGGTGATGACCTACCGTTTCAACGAACATTCCGAAGGGCTCCGTCTGGGCGTCGACTACCGCAATGCTGACGAACGGGACCTCTGGCGCTCCCGCGACCCGATCGAGATCTTCCGCGCCTGGCTGATCGGGAACGGCGTTGCGAGCGCAACCGCACTCGACGCCATGGACGAAGAGGTGCTGGCCGAGGTCGAGGCAGCAGTCGAGTTCGCCGAAGAAAGCCCCGACCCGGATGCCGCGACCGCCTTCAGGGACCTCTATACCGAGCCCTTTGGAGTAACGGCATGAGCATCCTCAGTTACCTCGGCGCGATCGGCGCGGCGCAGCGCGAGGCGATGCAGGCGGACGAAGACGTCATCATCATCGGCGAGGATGTCGAAGCCAACGTCTATGGTACTACCGGCGGCAAGAGCCGGGCGGACAAGGGCGATTTCCTGACGCTGTTCGGGCCCAACCGGATCCGAAACACGCCGATCTCCGAAGAGGTGATCGTTGGCGCGGCGGCGGGCGCGGCGATGACGGGGCTTCGGCCGATCGTTGACCTGTCCTACTCAAGCTTCATGTACCTTGCCTTCGACCAGCTGGTGAACCAGATCGCCAAGAACCGCTACATGTTCGGCGGCCAGGCTTCGATCCCATTGGTGATCCGTTCTGCCATGTTCTACGGGCTTTCGACCGGTGCGCATCATTCCGACCGGCCTTATCCGATGCTGATGAACGTGCCGGGGCTGAAGATCATCACGCCTGCAAGCCCGCGCGACGCAAAAGGGCTCCTGCGTTCGGCAATTGACAGCAATGACCCGGTGATCTGTTTTGAAGCCTGCCCGCTCTGGGGCATGAAGGAAGATGTCCCGGACGAAGAATACCGGATTCCCCTCGGTCAGGCCAAGACCGTCTTCGAGGGATCCGATGTCACGATCGTTGCCATCTCAGGCACCGTGCCCGAAGCCTGGAAGGCTGCAACCAAGCTGCGCAAGGAAGGGATCTCGGCGGAACTCATCGATCCACGCACTTTGGTCCCGCTCGATCATCGGGCGATCATGGACTCGGTCGCCAGAACGGGGCGGCTCGTCATTGCCGATCCCGCGCACCGGACCTGTGGCGCAGCGGCGGAGATTTCGGCCATCGTTGCCGAGGAGGCGTTCGACAGCCTCAAGGCGCCGATCGTCCGCGTCGCGACGCCCGATACCCAGATCCCCTTTGCTCCGGTTCTGGAAGGCCAACTCTACCCCAACGCAAAGCGGATCGAAGATGCGGCGAACCGTGTTCTCGGCCTCGGGCCAAAGGAAAGGGAGACCCAATGATGCCACGTGTTAAGGTACTGCTTCCCCAATGGGGCATGGGCATGAGCGAAGGCACGATCACTGGCTGGCTGAAGGCCGTTGGCGATCAGGTCAGCGAGGAAGAACCGCTCGCGACCGCTGAGGCGGAGAAGGTTGAAGACGAGATCCTCGCCCCGGCCGGCGGCAGGCTGGCCGAGATCCTGGTCGAACCTGGCGAGACCATCCCCGTTCGCACGCCGGTCGCCATCATCGAAATCTAGGAGGACGCGCGGTGCCGGTTGCAGATCCCTGGAGACTTCTGAAAGAAGCACAGGCTGGCGGCTACGCTATCGGCGCTTTCAACATGCACAACGAGGAAACGACCGAGGCGCTTCTCTTGGGGGCGGTCGAGGCCGGTGCGCCCGTTTACCTTCAGGTCGGACGCGCCATCATTCCACACATGGGGCTGCGTCGCGCGTTCGAGATGACGAAACGCGTCGCAGAGGCGTCCGAAGCGCAGTACGTCGTACATCTCGACCATGGGCCGTGGGATGAAGTGCTGGAGGCGATCAGGCTCGGTTTCAACTCGATCATGTGCGACTACGCGCATCTCGAACTGAACGACAACATAGCCCGGACCCGGCGCACGGTCGAAATCTGCCACGATTTTGGCATTCCGGTCGAGGCTGAGCTGGGCCGAATCCCTGATGCGGGTCAGGACGTGAACTGGGACGAGTATTGCACAGATGTCGGCCAGGCCGAGCGCTTCGTGCGCGAAACCGGAGTCGACACGTTGGCGATATCTGCCGGTATCGTCCACGGCACGGTGAACGGCGAAGTTCCCCCGCTCGACATCCTCCGGATAGAGGCAATTCGAGAAGCGACCGGCATCCCACTGGTGCTGCACGGCGCTTCCGGCCTGTCTGAGACCGAAATCGCCGCCGCGCGCGGCGCGGGCGTGCACAAGTTCAACGCCGACACGGACCTGCGCCATGCGTTTCGTTCGGGCATCGAGACTGTTTGGTCCGAAGGCGACCGGCAGTTGGAAGACGCGATGGCTGAGGGTAGGCGTCGCATGGTCGTCGCCACAGCAGAAAAGCTGCGCCAGTACGGCATCGCGGGGTCGCTGGCACATCCGTGGGTGGCCTGAGGGGATGGTCGAATTTGGCGGACCGGTCGAGTCCTTGGATATTCCCGGAAGGAGCCCGGCCGGTGATATGCGGTTCATCCGCGAACGGCTGGCCAGTCTGGGCATGGGGGGCAGCGGTGCGCTACGGCTCTACCGTCCCCGTGCGACCGCTGCCTTTTCCCGGTTGGACAGCATGCGGCCTGGATATGAAATCGCCAGGTCGGTGGTGCGCTCTTATGGGTTTGAACCGGTCCTGCGACCGAGCGGCGGGCATCTGGCGGTCTATGGTCCGGGTACCCTGGTCATAGACCTTGTCGCAGCCCACCCGGATCCCAGAAAGACCGCCATCAGGCGGTCAGCGAATTTCGCTGGGCTGCTGGCAAATGCCCTGCGCAATGGCGGACTCGAACCGGCACTGGGCGCGATTCCGGGCGAATACTGCCCCGGATCCCAGTCCATTTCGGCACGGGGTTGCAAGATCGCAGGGCTCGGGCAACGTTTGACGACGAATGGCTACCACCTCGGTGCCATCGTGATGCTGCAGGACTCGCAAGCGGCGCGAATCGCGCTGCGACCCGCATACCATGCACTGGGGTTGCCCTTCGACCCCGCTAGCGTTGGGGCAGCCTGCGACGTGAATCCCGCCTTTGATGCGAGGGAGTTCGAGGTTGGGCTTCGCGAGATCCTTGTGCGAAGCCTCAACCTCGCTCAGGCCCGATCGGCCGAATTATTCAACGGAGGCTGACATGGCATTGGGAATGCAGGAGCGGAAGGCCATCGTCGACGCGTGCCTGAAGATGAACGCCGACGGCTTGAACCAAGGCACCTCTGACAACATCTCGGTACGCTTCGGCGACCGTATTTGATCCCAGGGACGGACGGAAGCTACGCAGCGCATTGACATCACGGCACTTTTGGGGAAGAACCCGCTTGGCACCTCTGGAAGTTCGGGCTGGATAGCTTCGGAATCGACACTGACAACATGGAAGTGTGTCCCGGCTTTGCGACCTCCTCCTCCATCGTGACGACGCGACCCAACGACTTTCTCCCCGCCTTTCACAAGCTTGGCTCATCGTCAACAGTTTGGAATTTGGTTTTGTTGATTGTCAATGGGTTGCGGACGGACTTCGGACGCGTGGCACTACGTTTGTGGGATTCGCCATGCCCGGCCCGATATCGACCGTTAGGCCAATGCGGGGCTTTCCTTCCCGTCTGCGGGCCTCTGTCGTCGATGCGGCGTATGGTGATCGGCAGCCGGGCTTCGACGCAGCGCAGGATGGCGACGGTTGAGCGCCTGGCGCCGTTTTCGATCTCGACCTCGGTGAGCGCGTCGAGGTCGCGCAGGATGTCGGCCCATTCCGCTTCGATGCCGGCTTTGGCCATGCGCAGGAACAGCTCCTTCTGCATCAGCAGGGCGAGGAACGAGCAGAACAC
>JAPOUP010000022.1 GCA_026708635.1 Rhodobacter sp. | reverse complement strand
AGCCGGGCTTGGCCGGGTTCCGGGTTTAGCCCAATTTTCTGACTCCGGCGTTTTGACCAATGTTGCCGGAAGGCGTGCCGGATAGAGCGTTGAACAAACCCGCAGGCGGAAGAATCAGGCAGTCATGGCCTCACCAACCAAGTTGGGCTGCACTTGATGAACCATGTCTGTAATGGTGGAAGCAAAAGGTTCGTATATGATTTCCGGGGGAGTACGCCTCAAGGTGCAAAGTAAATGGTGTGAAGTTGTTTTTGGGGCGGAAGGTTAGCGGTTTAGAACCAGCTTTTCTGCTGATTTCAAATTTCGAAAGCCGAAATGAGTTTTGACAAGGCAATCTCCGAACTCGTGGAGGCAATAAATGAAAGAGGCGATGGCCTCTTGATTTCACAAGAACCTCATGATCATATCCTAGGTATCCGCCCTGCTGGAGTAGGTCCCTTCGATGATCCTGAAGGTGTGCCGAAACGCAGGCCCTTTTGTTTGGGCATTTTCAGATAACCGACTCACTGCGTAATCGTTCCGCAACCGGATTGGGTCAATCTGATGACGGCGAAAGTGCCCGAATGACGGCATCCGGCTCGGAATCGATGACGGTCAGCAGCACACGCGCCGCCCGGTCGGGCACCCTCCGGCCCTGCTCCCAGTCCTGGATCGCGCGCGCATCCAGCCCGAACCGGTCGGCGAACTTCTGCCGGCTCAGTTTCATCCGCTTGCGCAGGGCGACGATCCGCGTCGCCGCCGGATCGTCCACGATCCGGCAGGGCAGCGCCGTCTCTGCCCGCACGTGGGCGAGGACCTCGCCCAGCGCCGCCTCGATCTCCAGTCCAGTTTCGGTGCGTTCGTCCATCGTCATCCCCTTTCCTCCCGCTTGATGGTTGCCACCAGCCGTGCCAGCGCCTTGCGGTCCGCCGCCGTCAGGTCTTCGCGATCGGCCTTGGCGTAGGCCATCAGCATGTAGACCGCCTCCGGGCCCGCGTTCCAGAAATAGATCGCGCGGATGCCGCCGCGCCTGCCCTGCCCGGAATCGGCCCAGCGCAGCTTGCGGATGCCGCCCGTTCCCCGGATGACCGACGCGGCCTCGGGAGCGGCGACGATGGCCGCCTCCATTTCCGTGCAGGCATCTTCCTACAGCAGCTTGCGAACGGCACGCTCGTAGGCACTGGTGAGATAGAGGTTTATCGGGGTCATTTTGCGGCATTGCCGCATAATTCGCAAGGGGCGTTTCTCCCCGCGTCCGCTCGCGCCCCCGAGCGCCCGCACAGCCCCGTCGGGCTCGTCCGCATTGTCCTGCACCGTCGCCACCGTGAAGTCCGCCGAGGCCTGGCCCGAGGGGATCGTCACCGTCATGCTCACGTCCAGGTCCGCCGCCGGCACCGGGCTCGCTCACCGTCAGCCGGAAGGTCAGCGAGCCGCCCTCCGTCACCGAATCCCGATCCGCTCCTCAGGCCCGCCGCCGTGACGCTGCGCCGCCTCAGCCCGCATTTCACTCAACTGATCCGCCCTGTCGCCTTTGGCAGTTTGGCCATGATGTTTCCTCCCCGATTGCCGCGTCCCTTCACATTATTCTGGCGATGCCAGTCACCCGGGACAATGGGGAAATGAATCGCGGCTTGGCCGGGGAACCTGATCCGGCGAAGGGAGTGAGTGATGTCATGTCGCGAGGTCCGCAAGGACGCGCTGCCGGGCCGGGGTGTTGGAAGTGAGCCAAGTGGACGACGCCATCGGGCATCTTTCAGGCCTTGGGCGATGCGCTCGAAACCGAAACCCGCGGCGAGGTGCGGCGGGGCGCGACTGAATGGGACTCTCCTGTGGCGTCGAACGTGTCCTTTGGATCGGCTCTTTGCCTTCTACGGGAACGGCAGAAAGGCGTGGCGGATTTCGATCTGTTCCTGGCTGGGAATGCGGCGGTGACGGCTGGAGAGCCGCAGTATCGAGCCTGCCGGCCGGTCTTGCTTCGGTACCGCCACGATCCCGATCTGGCTCCTTTGGGCGCTCATCGCCGCCGCCACCTTCGATTTGGCGGTCCGCGCGTCTCCGTCCATTACGTAGCCGAGCATGCAACCCACTGGCAGACCGGCCGCATACCGCTCGCTCATGAAACGGCGGATTCCTTCCTGCACGTAGGGCATCGCCAGGGAGCGCTTCCGCCCACGCCACATCACGTTCAGCCGCTTGCACTCGTAGGCCAGGTAGCGCCGGCGGTCTTGATCCAGCAGGACGGCCATGTCGATTCTTCCCAGGCTGTATGCGGTTCCATCGGCGGTGTATCCGAACGGTTCGTACTGATATTCGACGTAGTGAAACAGCCGTCGGGCCTTGGCGTCCCTTGATAAGAATTCCACCAGGTTGATCGTTATCGCGTCCTCGTCGGGTTCTGATGGCAGCACCGCCACGCAATGCGCCCATACCGCCCATATTCGTTCCAGGAACCTCGTGTCCACGCTCCTGAACCTGTCGGTCCAGTCCTTTGGGTCGCCCAGCGGCATCAGGAGGAATGGCCGGCTCTGAGCGCGTCGTGCAGTTCCATCGCCAGCGCGTCCGCGTCGGTAATCGCCGCGGACCGAAGCCAGAAGCGGCGCTGCAATGGCTTTACGAGGCGGAGACTCTTGCCGGTGAACATTCGGAAATCGGGAACCAGCTGGAAGTTGCCCGGAAGCGAAACCTCTAGCTTCGCGCCGAGCCGGCTGATCGCCTCGCCTAGGGCGCGACTGTCCCGCTCCCTGTAGGGTGCCGCGGATCCTCGGTCAACGAGCCTCAGATGCAGAAGCGCGAGGTCGTCGTTGCGCGCTTCCAGGACGGCGTTGATCGCAACGTCCTCGTCGAACCATTCCGACATGCTCGCGAGCAGAGTGTTCGAATACGCATTGCGGTCGGCCTGGGTGGCTGGCCTGCACAGGTGGATCGGCGCGCCGGCGTGGGGCTGGATGCTCGGGATCACGTGGTCGACGGCGTCCTCAACCAATGTGATCTCCTCTTCGCCCAGCCCGAAGTAGGCATAGCAAAGGCTGTCAAGCTCCTCGAATGCCCGCCCGTCCATTTGCCCGGTAGGGAGAACCTCCGTCGAGAAGGCCATCGCTTGGTCGACGAGTGCCACAAGGGAGGATGCGGCCCTTTCCGATCGGTCATTTCTCCCGACATCTCCGCGCATCGGAAAGGGAAGTCTCAGGAACTCGGTTTGGTTCACTTCGGGTCTATCGGCTCCAAAGGAGGCGGCATTGTGAAACGCGAACCAGAACAGCAGCTTGCTGTTCAGAAGAGCCGTCAGCAGCTTTGCGCGCGCGGCTTCTCCAGGCGGTGCCGAAATCGCAAGCAGTATGTCTTGGAACGCGAGGGGTGCTTCCACGTATGTTGCGCGGAGTCTCTGGCCGCCAACTCTGATTCCGCGGGCACCAGAACGCGGGGCCCGGTGAAGCCGCGCTCGAATCCCTTGCGCCGTACCATGCCTTTGTGGCCGTCATTGAAGGGCTGCAGGCGCTCCCGATCCTGGGCCAATGTCCGAAATTCCTCTATAGGAAGGTACGGAACATTCGGCACGATCTCGCTATAGTAGGTTCTGTAGCTCTCCTCACCAAGCCGTTCCTCGTTCACCGGCTGAAAACCATTGCCCATGACCCATCGATCGTCGAATGACTCCTTTCCGCGATAGATCTTGCCGTACTCCAGGGCATATGCCTCGAGTTTCGGGAGCGCGGAGAGGTAGTTGAACAGTTTCGACTCGGGCTCGCAAGCGCCCAGGAACCGGTCGTAGACCGCGCTTACGAGTTCTATCGGGATGTACCTGAAGTTGTAGCCCCAGAAGCGCAGCTGGCCTCCGCCGTTGAGGATTTCCTCGTGCCCGCCTCGAAACCGCGCAAGGATTTCGAGGTGAGCGGGCGTCACGCGGGGAAGCGGCTCTACCGGATCGAATGCGGACGGCGCGACGAACAGATCACCGTTGAAGTGCTCGCGCAAGCGTCGAAACAGCCGGTCGAACGCGCTTGTGTCTCTCGCCTCCAGAATCTCGAGAAACGTGGCCTTCGATCCGCCCGAAACGGCATGGAAGTACTCCGGCAGTATGATCTCGCGGTCCTCCAGATATGCGATGAACATCACCTGGATCAGGAGGGCCTGCGCGGCGTCCTCAGGCAGGTCCTGGCCGCAAAGAGCCTTGTGGGAGACGGCAAGGTTTTCCAGAAGCACACGGTCAATTCGCTCGCCGGGATTGAAGCGGTCGGCGTGTTCGCTCCACAATCGGCCCGACTCGGCGCCGTAGATGAGGTTCTTGACGGCCAGTGCGTCCGAGAGGGCGTTCAACTCCTGCAAAAGGCACCTTTCGTCGAACTCGCCGTCGTCCCGGTACGGTTTCCGGACCAGAGAGAACGCCCTGACGGCGTCGCCCGATATGACCAGCAGCAGCGTCGCCAGCCCCTGGTTCCACAGATTGGCCTGCAGGTCGACGACGTGGCTCCTGTCGTATTCGTCGAGCATGACGATAATCACTGTCGGGACGCCTTGCACGCAGAGCACTGCCGACGCGCCCAGGTCG
>JAPOUP010000132.1 GCA_026708635.1 Rhodobacter sp. | reverse complement strand
CTTTTTTTGCCCTGGTTCCCGCGATTCTGGACAACGGGCCCGTATAAGCCGAAAATTCGATATGCAGGGGCGAAGTTCAATCAAGTCTTCCGGGTCCCATATCGTCGTTATAGGCGCTGGGGTAGGTGGTCTCGCAACCGCCCTGCGGCTGCGGTCCGAGGGGCATGATATTACGGTAGTGGACACTCACCGTTGGCCGGGAGGTAAAATGCGACCGGTTACCTCGGCTATCGGGAATATCGACGCGGGCCCGACGGTGCTGACGATGCGGCATGTGTTTGAGGATCTCTTTCGAGCGTCAGGCGCAAGGTTGGACGATCACGTTAGGTTGATCCGCGAACCCTGTCTGGCCCGGCACTTCTGGCCGGATGGCAGCCAATTGGATCTGTTTGACGACCGGGAGGAAAGCGCCCGCGCGATTGAGCGCTTCGCCGGACATCGAGCGGCCGGGGAGTTTCGCCGCTACGCGGTCGAGGCGCAGGAACTGTTCCGGGCCTTCGAAGCTCCCATGATGCGGAGTGGCGAGCCCTCCATGTTTCGCCTTGCCGCCGCCGCCTTGGCGGCACCCCGGAAAGTGTCCAATCTTTTGCCCGGCGCGACGCTTGCCGGAAAACTTTCCCGCATGTTTACGGACCCGCGCCTGCGGCAGCTCTTCGGGCGGTACGCAACCTATGTCGGTGGCTCTCCCTATGGTTCGCCCGCCCTGATCTCGTTGGTATGGCGGGCGGAGGAGGCGGGTGTCTGGCGTGTCGAAGGCGGTATGCACCGACTTGCGGAGGCCATGGCCCGCCGTTTCGTGGAAATGGGCGGAAGTCTCCGTTTGGGAACCAGGGCGTCGCGAATTCGCGTTGACGGCAATGGCGTCACGGGCGTTGACCTGGATCCCGATACGCCGCTTGCGGCGGACGCGCTCGTTTACGCGGGTGATCCGCGGGCGCTTGCGACCGGTCTATTGGGAAAGGCCGTGACCCGGATCGCCACGGTTACCGAACGAATCCCGAGGAGCCACTCGGCGTACGTCTGGAGCTTCGCCGCACGTGCGGGCGGCCGGGAGCTGCTGCACCACAACGTGTTTTTCGCCTCCAACCCGTATACGGAATTCAGCGATATCGCAGCCGGAAGAATTTCGTCTGAACCGACGGTCTACGTCTGTGCGCAGGATCGGGGTACGGACCGTCCCGCGCCGACCGCGGACGAACGCTTTGAGATCATCCTTAACGCGGCCGCCCGCGTGAAACCCGCCACGAACGACATCGAGGAGAAAGAGACATGCCGTCTCGCGACCTTCAAAACTCTCGAAAACCTGGGTCTGACTTTCGCGCCGGCACCGACAGGCCAGAGTCTGACGACACCGACGGATTTCGAGGCTCTCTTCCCTGGATCGGCCGGGGCGCTGTACGGGCAGAGTCCCCACGGCATGATGGCCTCGCTGAAGCGACCGAGGGCGCGGACAGCGATCCAGGGGCTGTATCTGGCGGGCGGCGGGACCCACCCGGGCGCGGGCGTGCCGATGGCGGCGCTCTCCGGAAAGCACGCGGCCGAGGCGATAGTCGCGGACCTCGGTTCGACCTGACGGTTCCGCCGGACGGGTACGCCTGGTGGTATGTTGACGGGATCAGCCACTGCCGGACGCGCGCGGTTTCCGTCATCGCCTTCATCGGTTCGGTGTTTTCGCCCTGGTATCGCTGGTCCGGGCGGGTGCGTCCCCATGATCACGTCTGCATAAATGTAGCCACCTACGGTCCGGGCGGTCGCTTCGCGATGACCGATCGAGGGCAGACGGCATTACGTCAAAGTGCCCGCGAATTCACGGTCGGACCTTCCACGTTGCGATGGACCCGAGGAAGTCTGCTCGTCGAAATCGACGAGTGGGGCGCGCCGCCATACTTTGGTCGGATTCGCGGTCAGGTGACCGTCACTCCCCCGGCCGTGACGCCGCACGAACTCGCGCTGACGGAGGACGGCGCGCATCTCTGGCGACCTTTCGCCCCCGTCGCCGACATAGACGTTGAACTGGACGCGCCTGGCTGGAAGTGGAAAGGGCATGGCTATATGGACGCGAATTTCGGCACGCGCGCGCTGGAAGCCGATTTCGACTATTGGTCCTGGGGCCGCTATCCGACGGAAGGGGGGGCGACGGTCCATTACGACGCGCGCCGCCGCGACGGCAGCGGCCTCGGGGTGTCAATTTCTTTCGGACAGTCCGGTGATGCGGACGTTTCCGCACCGCTTCCGGTCGCGCGGCTGCCGAGGAGCCTCTGGGCCGTTCGGCGCCGGACAAGGGCGGATCCGGGATACGTTCCACGCCAGGTGATGTCGATGCTGGACGCACCATTCTATGCGCGTGCCCTGGTCCGCAACAGGATTGAGGGATACGAAACCGTAGGGGTGCACGAAGCGCTGGATCTCCTTCGCTTCCGATCCCCGCTTCTGATGCCCGTCCTCGCCTGCAGGGTTCCCAGAAGACGCGGATGGAAGTTTGGGGGAGACTGAGAGCGGGCTACGGTACCGATGCGTTCGGGTTCAGCCTGAGCACCGAGTAATTCAGCGCCGCCGCAACGCTTACCCATACCAGGTAAGGAACGAACAGAAGCCCCGATATCCAGTCGAGCTGCCAGAGAGCGACCGTGCAGGCCGCGACCGAAAGCCAGAGCATCACAAGGACTCCCATGCCGGCCTGAATGCGCTGAAGTCCGAAGAACACGGGTGTCCACAGCGTGTTGAGCGCGATCTGCAGGGCCCAGAGCGCCAGCGCGATTCCCGAACCCGGCAGCATTGCCACCCGCGCCGCCGCCGCGGACATACAGAGATACAGGATTGTCCAGGCGACGGGGAAAAGCCAGTTGGGCGGTGTCCAGGAGGGCTTTTTGAGCCGGTCATACCATTGTCCCGGCGGGAACATGCTTCCCGTCGCTCCGGCAGCGCCGCATGCCACCAGAAATATCGCGAACAGCAGATAGATCATATACCGGTTCCCAGCATCGCGCGCTCCCGGTCCCGGGCGGCAAGGCGCGTCAGGACGCCCGTAACGACATCGCTCCATGCCGGCCCCGGCTTTTCGGCGGCCGCTTCGACCAGGAAAGCGACTTCCGGTAGTGGCGAAGCGTATACCATCGGTGAGCGGGGTGTGAGCGCCGTGCCCGCGCTTCGCGCTAGCGCCAGCGCCAGCAGGGCGAGTTTGTGACGGGAGCCGGTGCGTGCGCGGGCACTGATCGGGTCGTAACCGTCCTTGCGCAATCGTTCGCCGATTCCGGCGTATATGTAACGCGCGGCGAAGATTCCGGGTCTGCAGCTGAGCGGTAACGCGGAAATCCCGGCTTCGGAGCGCCGGTAGAGGCGTTGGGCTTCGACCAGAAGTCCGCGTACGACGTACCGGACGGCCCTTGTGGGTCGTGGGGCGGCAATAAGGGTGTCCGGGTCGAGACCCGCTTCCTCGAGCCAGTCGAGCGGCAGATATAGCCGTCCCGCGGCGGCGTCCTCGCCAACGTCGCGGGCGATGTTTGTCAGTTGCATCGCCACGCCCAGATCACAGGCGCGCGCCAGGACATCAGGGTCGCGGACCCGCATCAGGACGCACATCATCGCGCCGACCGTGCCCGCGACTCGGGCGGAGTATGCGGTAAGGTCGGACATTGTCCGGTACCGAAGTCCCTTCGCATCCCAGTCCAGACCCTCAAGAAGCGCTTCCGGCAGGGCGCGCGGCATTTCGAAAAGCTCTATCATGGCGGTGAAGGCTCTGTCGGTAGGCGTGTTCCGCGGCCTGCCCGCATAGGCCAGCCTTAACCGGTCCCTGAGCAAGTCGACCGCCGCCTGTTTCTCATGCGCGAGATCTACTTTGTCATCCGCCACCCGGCAAAACGCGTAGAGCGCGAGCGCGGGGTCCCGGACTTTTCCCGGCAATAGGTATGAGGCGGCATTGAAGGACAGAGATCCATGCCGGATGGCCTCACGGCAATGCTCGAGGTCTTCCCGACCTATCATGACACGACCTCCGGAGCCGGAACGAGCTTGGCCATGACCTCGGCGCTTGACACGACGCCTGGCAGGCCCGCACCCGGGTGCGTGCCCGCGCCCGCAAGGTAAAGGCCCCTGACCTCTTCGCTGACGTTGTGTGGACGGAACCAGGCGCTTTGCAGAATCCGCGGTTCCAGCGAAAATCCGGAGCCGCCGGGTGAACGGTAGCGATCGCGGAAGGTCTCCGGCGTGAATGTCTCCGACACGGTCAAATGGTCGCCAAGGCCCGGCAGAAGCCGCTCCTCGAGGACAGCCTGAACCCTTTCGCGATAGCGTTCCGCGTGCCTTGCCCAGTCGATCGGGCGGTCAAAGCCGAGATGGGGTACGGGGCTGAGCGCATAGAAAGTATCGCCGCCTTCGGGCGCCACCGTCGGATCGGTCACTGAGGGGCGGTGGACATACAGGCTCATGTCGTCGGCCAGGTGCCCCCTGATAAATATGTCCCTGATCAGATCGCGATATCTTGGCCCGTTGAGAATCGTGTGGTGGCCCACATCCGTCCACATCGACCGTGTGCCTTTCGTTCCGAAATACCAGATGAACAGCCCCATTGACCACCGCGCGCGGGTCAAACGTTTCTCGGTCCAGCGTTTCTTGCCGAGGTTTCGCAGTAACCGGCTGTAGGTGTATCCGCTGTCGGCATTCGATACGATGACATCTCCCGTCAGGACTTCGCCGTCCGCCAGCCTGACGCCGCTGGCGCGGCCCCCGTCGACCGTGATCTCGTCCGCCTCAGTGCGGAATTTGACTATGCCACCCTGCGATTCGACGACCCGCGCCATTGCCTTGGCTATCGCGGCGACACCGCCAATCGGATAGTGGACGCCGAACTTCCTTTCGATATGGCTGACCAGAATATACATGGAGGTTACGTTGAACGGATCGCCGCCAACGAACAGGGGATGGAACGAGAACGCCATCTGAAGCCTGGGGTCGCGGAATCGGGCCATTGCGTGCGCCGCGACCGAACGGTCCGAGCGGAGCCAGGCGAACCGGTGCAGAACGACCAGAAGGTCGCGCAGCCGGTTCATCGGCCGGCGGCCCAGATTCTCGAAGCCGAATTCGTAGCGTGCCTTGCTGTCCTTGAGAAACCGCTCGTATCCTTTGACGTCTCCCGGCGAGAGACGCGCGACTTCCGCCCGCATTTCCTCCGCGCTCCGGCGCGCGCTGAAACGGGAACCGTCGGGCCATCGGATTTCATAGAACGGATCTATCTGGCGAAGATCGACGTCTCGGTCAAATTCGCGTCCGCAGGTAGACCAGAGATCCCGGAAGACGTTCGGAAGGGTAACGATTGTGGGGCCAAGGTCGAATCGATGCCCGTCCCGCTCGATCGATGATCCGCGGCCGCCGGGTCCGTCCAGACGGTCTATTACTATGGTGCGATAGCCCTTGGCGCCCAATCGCATGGCCGCCGCCAGACCGCCCAGACCCGCACCGATCACTATGGCACGGCGGGCACGTGGCATGTGGGCGGCGCAAGTCGCCTCCGGGATCGGTCCCGGGAGATTGGCATCGGCCTGATACATTTCACGCCAACCTTAAATATGTCAGGTTAGGTTGACAATATACCTGTCAAGCAAAATTGACAATTTCCCGCTCCACTTCCGCGCCGCGGCATTTTTGCGGTTCTGTCCGGGATGGGCGGCGGAACCGCGACCGGCTTCATGCTCAACCGCGTCTTCCTCGCCCACCGCGACCGGAGCCGCAGTCTCACCGGTTTCGAGATCGGCCCGCCGGACGGGCGCGAGAAGCTTCGCCACCGGCGGAGCCCGCAGCCTGTTCGCCGTTGCCGGGCGCGTCGCTACCGGAGGATGCCGGCGGGCGAGCGACTCGCGGTGCTGGCCACCGTCATTGCGGTGGAGACGAAGTGATGCCGGCTCCGGGCGAGGCGGTCGCGCCTCCGGAAGGGGGGACAATAGCATTAACGTTTGGGTGCGAAGGTGAAAGCGAGCAGGGCTATATGACCCTGCTCCAGCGTCACATCGGGTTTGGATTTGGCCACTTAAAGAGATCCGCGTATATGCGACTGTCCCGGGGCGCAACTGGCATCTCTTGATTGAGGGAGAAAATCGTGGAAAACGCGAGATAGTTTACGGATTGGCGGAGAGTTAATTGAAGGTGCGGGGTGAGTTGGCGCTGGGTGGCGATGAGCGGAGTTCCCGTCGCGGATCAAATCAGGTATTCTCACGGAAGCGGACCATTGAGGCGCCGGACATCGATCTCCCACCAGAGATCAGACCCAATACCCGCCTGAGGATGGACGGTCAGGAATTTCTGGCGAAACTTCCCGCGGACGCAATTCCCGTCGCGTTTTTCGATCCACAGTACCGAGGGGTTCTCGACAAACTGGCTTATGGAAACGAGGGCCAGTCGAGAGAGCGGCGCCGGAGCGCGCTTGAGCAGATGAGCGAACGGGTCATCGAACTGTTCATTTCAGGTATCGATCGGGTGCTGATGCCATCCGGCCATCTCTTTCTCTGGGTGGACAAATTCCATCTCTGCCAGGGGGTGAGCGGATGGTTTGAGGGAACGTCCCTGGAAATCGTGGATATGCTGACATGGGACAAGGGCACGTTCGGCATGGGTTACAGAACCCGTCGCCGCGCGGAGTACTGCGTCATCGTTCAGAAGCGTCCGAAACGGGCGAAAGGCGTATGGAAGGTTCACAACATTCCGGATGTAGTCAAGGAATCCGCTTCACAGAAGCGGCACCCGCATTCCAAGCCCGTGGAGCTTCAGGGTGCGCTTCTGTGCGCCGTCAGCAGTCCGGGCGACTTCGTGATAGACCCCGCCGCGGGATCCTTCTCGGTTCTGGAGGCGGCGATGAAGCACGATCGCGCCTTTCTCGGATGTGATCTCAACGGATAGCCCATGAATTCGATCGCAGGCTCGTCGCCAGCACCGGTAACGGGCCAGGTTGCGCCGGTCCGTGGGATACGCTTCCTGACGGTTCGGGCGGGTGGGGCGAAACATGCCGTGATAGGCTATCTTCCGATACCCTTTGGCCTCATGACCATGTTATTTCGCCACCATCGATCGAGGGTACGGCGCCTCATCCATCGACACGGATCCTTTCGTTTCCCGGATCGTAGGGACTGTCCTCAACCACTTCGGCGTCCCAGAGACGGTCGAACATCCTCACTTTCAGTTTCTGGCCCGTAACCGCCCGGTCGGGCGAGACATATCCCATACCGATCTGTCGGCCAAAATGCACCGAATATCCGCCTGACGTAAGTCTTCCGACCTTGGTGTCGTCTGCGTAGAGGGCCTCACGCCCCCAGGGATCGGCGTCGTCGGGCCCGTCGATCAGCACGGTCACGCACTTCACGCGAATGCCGGTGTCCAGCATGGCCCGCCTGCCGCGGAAATCCTTTTTCGGATCCACGAACCGGTCCAGTCCGCTCTCAAGCGGTGTCGCGTCCCGGCCCAGCTCGGTGCCAAACGCGCGATAGGACTTCTCGATCCTTAACCAGTTCTGGGCCCTGGCTCCCACGGGCTTCATTCCATGCCTGTCACCCGAGACCATCAAAAGGTCCCAAAGATAGTTCTGCATCTCGATAGGGTGGTGGAGCTCCCAGCCCAATTCGCCGGTGTAGGCGACCCTTATTGCCATGACCGGGCACATGCCGAGCTCGATGTGGCGCATCGAGAGCCACGGAAAACGGGAGTTTCCCAGAACAGTATCCGGTTCCGCGTCGTTGACGGCCTCTTTAAGAATGTCCCGCGATCCTGGCCCCGCGATGGCGAATACGCCCCATTGGGCCGTGACGTCATGCACATCGATCCAGGCACCGTGTTCGGTCCCGAATTCCTCCGCCGCCTTCCGCAGGAAATCCCCGTCATAGTCGGTCCACGCTCCCGCTGACACGAGGTAGAATTCATTCTCGGCCCGCCGGACGATTGTATATTCCGTTCGCACCGTTCCCGCGTGGGTCAGGGCATAGGTCAGACCGATCCTTCTCACGCTCGGCAATCGGTTGCAGGTAAAGTGGTCGAGAAAGGCGGCGGCACCGGGGCCGCGGACAAGGTGCTTCGCGAACGCCGTGGCATCGATCAGTCCCGCACCTTCCCGGATGGTTTTGGCTTCGTCATGGGCATAACGCCACCAGCCACCGCGTCGGAACGATCTTGAATCGCGGTCGAAAGATGCCGGGGCATCCTTCTGCCCGTAGTAATTCGGTCTTTCCCAGCCGTTTATCTGCCCGAACTGTGCGCCCAGCGCTTTCTGGCGATCGAACGCGGGTGAGGTACGCAGGGGCCTGCAGGCTCCACGCTCTTCATCGGGATGGTGCGGTACGTATACATGCGAGTAGCATTCCTCGTTCTTTCGCGCGGCGTATTCGGTTGTCATCCATGATCCGTAACGCCTAGGGTCAAGCGAGGCCATGTCGATCTCCGCCTCTCCCTCCACCATGATCTGGGCGAGGTAGTGTCCCGTTCCCCCCGCGGCGGTGATGCCGAACGAAAACCCTTCCGCCAGCCATAGGTTGCGTAGGCCGGGAGCCGGACCGACAAGGGGATTGCCGTCAGGTGTGTAGCAGATCGGACCGTTGAAGTTATCCTTCAGTCCAGCGGACTCCGATGAGGGAATCCGGTGGATCATGGACATGTATTCTTCCTCGATCCGTTCGAGGTCCAAAGGAAAGAGGTCGGCGCGGAAACTATCGGGCACGCCATGGAGAAACCGCGCCGGAGCGTTCTTTTCGTAGGGTCCAAGAATCCATCCATTGCGTTCCTCGCGCACGTACCACCGGGCATCCGCGTCGCGCAGAACCGGGTGCTCGGGATTGTCCTTGCGCCAGTCCACGAGAGCCGGATCCGGTTCGGTGACGATATACTGATGCTCCACCGGAATCGCCGGTATTTTGATTCCCAGAAGGCGGGCGGTTCGCTGCGCGTGGTTGCCTGTCGCCGTAACGACATGCTGGGCTTTGACGGTAAGGCGTTCGTCGGTGGGAACAAGATTTCCGCCGGTTTCGGTCATCCGCGTACAGGTAACGTGCCACTCGTTCCCGTTCCATGTGAAGCTGTCCGCCTGCCATCTGCGCTCGATATCCGCGCCAAGCCGTCTCGCCCCGCGCGCCATCGCCTGGGTCACGTCGGCGGGATTTATGTAACCGTCCGTGGGGTGGTAGATCGCGCCTTTCAGATCCTCGGTTCGAACCAACGGCCAACGTTCCCTGATCTGGGGTGCGGTAAGCCATTCAAACGGAATTCCGACTGTCTCGGCGGTTGAGGCGTAGAGCTGGAATTCGTCCATCCGCTCGTGGCTCTGCGCCATCCGCAGGTTGCCGACCACGCGGAATCCCACGTCCAGGCCCGTCTCTTCCTCCAGGGTCCTGTAGAATTTCACCGAGTAGTCGTGGATATGGCTTGTCGCGTAGCTCATGTTGAACAAAGGCAACAATCCGGCCGCATGCCATGTGGATCCGGACGTAAGTTCATCGCGCTCCAGTAACATGATGTCATTCCAGCCCGCCCTCGCGAGATGGTAGGCGATACTGGCGCCAACGACTCCACCGCCGACGACAAGAACCCTGACATGGCTCTTCATTGGATGTCTCCCGAATGTATTGGCATACCACTAAACCTGATTTCCGCCCGATGCGGAAAGGCCCGCCGACGCCTTACGCAGAAAAGCGACATCCATGAACGTCCTGACCGCCGCGATGCGAACAACCCGTTGCCGGACACCCGAGCGCCCGCCCGGCCCGTCGATGGGTCCATGGATAACCGACTCCAGCGCGACGCGTCCTTAGGTCAGAGCATGGACGGTACGACCAGATCCGGTGGCCGATGTCCGTCAGCGAAGGTCTTGACGTTCAGGATGACTTTCTCACCCATCTCGCAGCGTCCTTCAACGGTTGCGGAGCCCATGTGAGGAAGGAGGACAACGTTTTTCAGCTCGCGCAATCGGGGATTCACGTTCGTTCCGCGCTCATAGACATCCAGCCCGGCCCCCGCCAGCCTCCCCGTGCGCAGCATTCTGGTCAATGCGTTCTCGTCGATCACCTCTCCGCGCGACGTGTTTACGATCACCGCCGAGGGTTTCATCAGATTCAACCGCCGGACGTTCATGAGGTGGAAGGTGGACGGCGTATGCGGACAGTTTACGCTGATCACATCCATGCGGCTGACCATCTGGTCCAGGCTTTCCCAGTAGGTCGCTTCTAGCTCACCCTCAATTTCCTGTCGCAGGCGCCGGCGGTTGTGATAGTGAATCTGCAGTCCAAATGCCCTCGCGCGGCGCGCCACCGCCTGCCCGATCCGGCCCATACCCAGGATTCCCAGCCGCCGGCCGCCGACCCTGCCACCCAGAAGCGCGGTTGGAGCCCAACCCTCCCAGGCGCCCGACTGCATGATCGACAGGCCTTCGGGAATACGTCTCGTGACCGCCAGAATCAGCGCCATCGCCATATCCGCGGTGTCTTCGGTCAGCACACCGGGTGTATTCGATACCAGAATGCCCCTTTGCCGCGCGGTCTGGACGTCAATGTGATCGACCCCAGCGCCAAAGTTCGCTATCAGCTTCAGTCTTGATCCTGCCTGCGCGAGAAGGCTGGCGTCGACCAGGTCGGTGATCGTTGGCACCAATACGTCGGCCCGCCGCATTGCGTCAGCCAGCGCTTCCCGGTTCATGGGCGTGTCCTCCGATCTGAGCGATACGTCGAACAGTTCCATCATCCGCGTCTCGACAGTCTCGGGCAAACGTCGCGTCACCATTACGTTCAGACGTTCGGTTGGCATGGTACGCTTCCTTGGGCTTTCAATCACAAAGGTTTGGTGGCAGAGTTACTATAACCGGCCATGGGCACAACAGCCACTCTAAGGGCATATTCACTACCGAGGCGCATTCTTCGCGTCCGCGGTGCTCGGTTATGGCTTTGGAAAGGGAAGATCTATAGAGCGGGAAATTCATGTTGCGGTTGTGCGCTACGGCATTCCTGACGGCGTTTGTCCTTTCCGTGGCATCCGGTTCGGTTGCCGCTGATCGTGGTTCGGTCACGAACCTTCCGATCCCCCGATTCGTTTCACTCAAAGCCAGCGAAGGGAACGCGCGGCGTGGCCCGTCCCTGTCGCATCGTATTGATTGGGTGTTCAGGCGACGGCACATGCCCCTGCGCATAATTGATGAATACGGGCATTGGCGAAGGGTTCAGGACCGTGACGGCGCAACCGGCTGGATGCATTATTCCCTTCTTTCCGGCGTGCGAACGGTCATTGTGGAGAAGGACGGTATTCCGCTTCGGATCAAGCCGGATCAGGAATCATCGACCAGAGCGCTTCTGGAGATGGACGTGATCGCATGGCTTGAAGAGTGTGTCGTTGACTGGTGTCGGATTACGGCTGAGAGTTACCGAGGCTGGGTGCCGCGCGAAACGCTCTGGGGAGTGGCCGAGGAAGATGTGGGCGACTGAACCGAAACGGAAACGCCCGCGTGCGCGTCCGCCTGTGGCGAATTTTCGGGGGACGATATCCGCGGTGGTCCGGAGCGACAGGTGTCGTTGGCGCGTCGGACATACTTAAGGCGCCCATGGAACGCCCATCTGCCCGAACGTCCCTGTCCGGCCGGGCCCTCATGGCCGAAACTTCGAAGTGCGGGACTGGCCATGCGTCAATTTCACTGTAACTTAAGTCGGGTTGGATAGACAGTCGCGCTTCGGCTGACGCTTCCGCACCTCATTTCGCTCGGGAAAGGATGCAACCATGCCTTTGATAGAGGACCACCCGCTGCGATATAGGCTGGCCAACGAATTGCATGCCCGCCCGTTTCCGACAATGCCGGTGCCCTGTACCGTTCTGTACGTTGCCATTGAGCGCGCCCACGACGCCACCGACCCGTCCCAGGACCCGGCGGGTACGCACCTTGCGGCACTTCTCGACCGTCATGGCGCGCAGCATCCCCAGCCCGGTGCGACCCATTTCACCGGCGCGATCGGTCGACACACGCTAAAATGGGAACTGCATGCCGAGTTTGTCAGCTACATGGCTTTTTCGGGAGGTTTGGGTACGCGCGCGTTCGATCCGGCGGAATTCGCGGTCTTCCCTGATGAGTGGCTTGCCCAGGGACCGGGCCGTCTTTTCACCTCGGCGACGGTCCGGGTCATGCCCCGGCCGAATCCGGATGGGTTCGAGAAGGCTCTCAACGAATGGTTCGTGCCTGAGAGCCTCGCCGCTTCGTCGGTTCGCGACGGTACCGCGGAGATCGCCGGTGACTTCCGGATCGACCCCTCCGGGCATCTGCGTTTCGCGGTCTTCGCCGACCCGGAAATCGGTCCGCGTCGCGTCGGGGGGCTGGTGCAGCGGCTCTGCGAGATCGAGACGTATAAATCGATGTCGATGCTGGGATTTGCGCGGGCGCGTGAGATCGCGACGCCAATTGACGGTCTGGACGCGCGCCTAACCGGGCTTATGAGCGATGTGAGCGAGGGCGCGCGACCGGCCGAGGAAACCCTTCCGCAACTGCTCGGGATCGCGACCGAACTGGAGGCCATAGCGGCGCAGAGCGCTTTCCGGTTCGGTGCCACGGGTGCCTACGAGGCGATCGTCAATGACCGGATCGCCGTGCTGCGGGAGCAACGGTGCGCGGGTCGCCAGACCTTCAGGGAATTCATGATCCGCCGTTACCAACCGGCCATGCGAACCGTGGCGTCGACGGACCGCCGCCTCGCGACGCTTGCGGACCGAGCCATGCGGGCGGGGCAGTTACTCCGTACCAGAGTCGAGGTTGAGCGCAGCGCGCAGAACCAGCAGCTCCTTAAGGGTATGAACCGGCGCGCCGACCTCCAGCTTCGGCTCCAGCGCACCGTGGAGGGACTCTCGGTAGTGGCGATCAGCTACTATGCGGTCTCGCTCGCGGGATATGTTCTTTATCCGTTCGCCAGCCCCAGCGGCATGAGTGAAGGCATGCTGGGTGCCTTGATAACCCTGCCGGTTGTGGCGTTTGTGTGGTTCCTGGTCCGCCGCGTTCGCAGGAAGATAGAATGATGTTGCGCAACGTTCAATTCTGGACGCCCGTTTCCCGGCGTGGTTAGTCACGCCCCCGCAGGGGAAAATTCGGTCCGGGCTCCTGCCCGCCGCCGCGATATCCAATCCCGGAAACCGCGCCACGGCGCACGCATGAACCCGCGGGGCCTCCGCCTGCGGACATGGAGGACTGAAGTGAAAAAAGCGCCCTATAGACTGACGGAACGCGACTTGGACCTGATTCTCCTAGAGGAGCTTTCCGGCGACACCGGATTTCTTGCGTGGTTTGCCGACCGGATCGGCCTGGGCAAGTGCGCGCTCCTCGCCGCCGAACATTCCGTAAGCGCCAAAGCCGGCGCGAAATGGGGTGAGACGGATGTCCTGGCATTCGTGGAGTCGGACGGATACAGGATCGCCGTTCTGATAGAGGACAAGATCACGGCCGAATTCGCCGACCGCCAGGCGGCACGATATCAGGAACGCGCGGCGGACCTTGTCAAAAGCGGTGACGCGGACAGGAGCCTTACCGTCCTGTGCGCGCCGTTGAACTATCTGCGTGGAGTTCCGGAGGACGATCCCTGGGATCAAAGGATTTCGCTTGAGGCCGTCCTGGGGTGGTTCGAGTCCGTTCCAGGCTTCCGCGCGGACTGGAGAGCCGGGGCGCTGCGGGCCCGCCTGGAGAGTCTTTCAGCCTCACACTCGGCGAACCGCGAGAAAATCACGAGGTTTTCGTCCGAGTTACGCGACTACCTGATCTCGTTGGGAGAGGGATTCGACCATAAGGTGACGGAAGACAGAGGAGGCTTTATCATTAGGTCGGATCGGACGCCTGCCCACGTCGAGGTCGCCTGGAAGAACAACCAGGGCCGTGTCGATCTGACCTTTTCCGGCTACCGTGTCGACGAGGTCGACAAGGCATCGGACTTTGCGGTGCCAGAGGGCGTCACGTTCAGCGCTGCCGACGGCAAACGACAGAAATCGCACATCTTCAAGGTGGAGGTTTCCTCCGCGGACGTTACAAGGCCCCTGCAAGAGCAGAAGGATATCGTTGGCGAAGTCATAGCCGCAATTCGCATGTTGCTGCCATTAGTCGACGCGCTCATTGATCCTGACCCGGCATCAGCGTAGCCCGGATAGCGGTTGCCCCTTGGCATGGCCGGACCCGGCGGTCCTTGCGGGCCTTCACCGGGAGGCGCGTCGGACGCGCCCGTCCCGGGCGATGGGAGCCCGATCGGGACCTCGACGGCGACTGGGGCTTAGACAGCCCAGTCGGTGGCGAGGCGGTGAGCGACACGCCACGGGAAAGCGGATATCATTGCCAGCCGTGACCGTTCCGGGTAGGCCGGGCCACGCCGGGTGGGCATTGGGAAACGGGAGCGCCGGATGTGCAGCCTCTATTCGAACCTCTCCACCGCCGACGAAATGCGGCGGATGTTCCGGGTCGGCGTCGCGAACTGCCGGCTCGGCGACGCCCCGGCGCTGCCCGCCGTCTGGCCGGGGACCATGGCACCAGTGGTGCGCCTGTCCGAAGGTAGCGGACCGCGAGAGCTACTGAACATGGGCTGGGGTTTCCTCACCCCGAGATACTCAAAGCGCGACGGACGTCCCATCAGGCCGGCGGTCCGGCACAACGCCAAGGCCGAGCGAGTCGGTGCGATCCCCCTCTGGAGATCCAGCTTCATGGAGCGGCGCTGCCTGGTTCCGGCCACGTCGTTCCGCGAGACGGGTGGCGGGAGGCCCGCCGCCGACGTCTGGTTCGCGATGGCGCCGGAGCGGGACGGGGACGCCCGCCCGCGGTTCGCGTTCGCGGGCATATGGCGGCCCGAGCCGCCCGACCTCGGGACCGCCGCCGGGACGCCGCTGACGTATTCCGTCATCACGACCGCCGCGGTTGGCGCGGTCGCGACGGTCCATTCCCGGATGCCGGTGATCCTGGCTCCGGACGGTTACGACCGGTGGTTGCGGGGCGGTGTCGGGGAGGCGCGGGCGCTGCTCGCGGCCCATGCGGGCGCGCGGCTCCGGATCGCGCGGGAAGGGATCGGCGTCAGGGAGGACGCACCCGACGCGCCGCCGCCCGTGACCCCCGAGAGTGGCGTGACGCGGCTTCGGGTCGATGGCCTGTGCCTCGACGCGGTCGGGTGCGCCTTCCTTCAGGTGGTCTGCGACTGCGGCCATACGGGAGAGGTTCCGGTCGCGGCGCTCCGGGAGCGCTACGGCCGCGCGGCCAGGATCCGCGACGCGCTCGGGGCGACCCGCTGCTCCCGATGTGGCGGGCGGGCCATCAAGGCCGTCTACGCGTTCGACTCGCCCTGAGCGTGATTTTCTGCGGCACGGCGGACGGGTGGCGCTCGGAGAGGGTCGGGCCCAGCGCCCGGTACCGTCTTGAGGCTTCTCCAAAAGCGCTCGGCCGACGCAACGGCCTCCTTCATAAGTGCGTCGAAGCTGTCAGGCGGGCTGCCGCCGTCCAGCATACCCTCGAATACCACATAAGCGTTGGTCGTGCGGCCATATGCCCGCAGGGTCTTCCCGTCGTTCACCCAGGCGAGCACGATGATCCTGGCTTTGCCGCTGAACCGGTAGAACAGCCGGTGCCGCTGGAAGAACTTCGCCTGGAACCAGTGTTTCCGGTGATCGCCGGGGGTGTCCCCCTGCCGCAAGGTCGGACTACCCGGATCGTCTGGGATGCTCCCGTCCACCAGTCTGAGGATCGCCGCCAAACGTTTCGTGCGGTTTTTCCTTCGCCAGGTTTCAGGGTTTCGCTTTCCGCACCCCTCAACCTCATCGATCAGTCCCTCGAACTGGTCGAGAAAGACCGGATGCGCGTGGATTGACCAGCCATTGAGAACGAGCGGCGGCGGCGGACAGGGAACAGCCTGTCATTCGCAGTCGGGTGACAGTGGCTCATCGAGGTCGACGCGAACGTCGCCGACAAGCGCCCTGGGGCGGTCATACACCGCGGCATTGAACGCGCGGAGGCGTTCAGGATGCGCCTTGATGCCGGCTTCGATGAAATCCAGAAACGCCGAGCGCGGGATCGGACTCCAGCTACCTGCGCACAGCGCTCGGCACCGTCGTCTGGTAACGGTCGGTGAGCTTTGAGAAACCCTGGGCGAGCGTTGTCGTGGCAGGCTCCCAAGAGCGGGCCGTTTGGATCGACCAATGGGCAATGCATATGCCTTGTGGTGCCAACCCGAACGGATGGGTTTTGGTGTGGTCGTCGACGAGGCGCAGGACCTCGGCGTGCCGGAGCTCCGCATGCTCGCGGCGATCTCACCGCGGACGCCTGATGCGCTGTTCGTTGCCGGCGATTTGGGGCAGCGGATATTCCGGGAGCCGTTCTCCTGGCTGGCGCTCGGCGTCGATGTCCGGGGCCGCTCCCGGACCCTCAAGGTCAACTACCGCACCTCCCACCAAATCCGCCATGCCGTCGACGGGCTGCTTCCCAAGTCCCTCCGCGATGTCGATGGCGAGGAACTCGATCGGGCGGGGACGGTATCTCTGTTCAATGGTCCGAATCCCGTGGTCCGGCTGGCGGAAAACCCGGATGAAGAGGCTGAGCGGGTCAGGCAATGGCTGCAAAGCCTGCTGAACAACGGGTTGCCGCGGGAGGAAATCGGGATATTCGTCAGATCTGGCTGTGAGATCGCCCGTGCGCGGAGTGTGGCCAATGCGATCGGCGGTGGCAACTCGAGCTATCGGAGCGGGTTGAGGACCGCAGCGGCCGCGTCTCCGTCGGCACCATGCATTTGGCGAAGGGACTCGAGTTCAGGGCAGTCGTGGTCATGGCATGCGATGATGGGGTCCTGCCGCTGCAATCCCGGATCGAGGCGGTGGCCGACGAGGCCGAGCTCGACGAGGTCTTCGACACCGAGCGGCACCTGCTTTACGTGGCCTGCACGCGGGCCCGGGAGCATTTGCTGGTCACGGGGGTGTCGCCAGGGTCGGAATATATCCAGGACTTAAGGCAGCAGAGTCACTGAATTGCTTGACACACCGAGCAAGGCCATCCGTGCTCTAGGTCTATTTTTCACGCTCCTCGCCGTTTCAGGTTCCGCGTGTATTCGCATGCCGGGTAGTTGGAGCATCCAAGGAAGCGGCCGAACTTCCCCATCCTGGTCTCCAGCCAGCCCTCGCAGTCCGGACATGCCTCGATCACACCGCCGCAGTCCCGGCAGCGAAACCCGTCGCCCGACCTGACAGGCAGGCCGGCGCCGCACTTCGGGCATGGACGCCCCGTGTGCTCGCAATGGGGCCAGTTCGAGCAGCCGTAGAAGACGTTCCCGTCACGCGCGTTTTCCCGGCGTTCCAGGTGCCCCTCCCCGCACTGCGGACACGCCACGTTTCCTTCGGGCGGACGGCCGAACACGGTCACCCGTTCCCTGTCGTCGATCAGTTCCGTCACGAACGCGGAAGGTGCGCCGCCCTCGGCAAGCAGGAACGCCTGCCGGCGCGCACGCGTCAGCGCCACGTAGAGCAGCCGCCGTTCCTCGGCGTTGGGGTGCGGCTCGGGCGCCGCCATCACGAGATCCAGCAACGGGTCGTCCGCGATCTCGACCGGAAACCCGAGCCTTCCGGCGAACAGCCCGAGCACCACGACGTAGTCGGCTTCCAGGCCCTTGGCGCGATGCACCGTCATGTAGCTGAAGCGAAGGCGTGGATGCTGCCTGCCCAGGCTGTCGAGGTTCGGGGGCTTCAGGTGACGGTAGCGGCCCAGCAGCAGCACCTCGGAGACCCCTTCGTGCCCCTTGGCATCCTCGTCGATCCGGTCCAGCGCCTCCTTCAGCAACGAGAGCCCGCCCTCGCCCGGAAGGCCAACGTGCACCGCCGGGCCTTCGGCCCTGCGTGTCGCGCGCACCCTCTTGCGGATCTGGGCCGGATTGCGCAGCACGAAGTCCGTCGCGACGGCGGAGATGCGGTCCGCGCACCGGAACGTGGTTCCCAGGTCGATGCGCTCGAACGCGCCGAACCGTTCCCCGAACTCCCGCATCACCGCGATGTCCGACCCGCCGAACCGGTAGATCGCCTGCCAGTCGTCGCCGACCGCGAGCAGCTGCGCCCCGGGAGAGCCGTCGAGCAGAGCCTTCAGCAGGCGCGCGCGCGACGTGGAGATGTCCTGGAACTCGTCGACGAGGACGTAGCCGAACGGGCTCCGCCAGCGACCGGCCTCAATGTGGTCCGTCGCCCTGCCGATCATGTCGTGGAAGTCGATCTCGCCCGCGCGGACAAGCGTCTCCCGGTAGCGCTCGAAGACCGGGCCGAACACCGCCAGGAACGCCTCGGCCCGTCCGCCGTCATCAAGGGATTGGGCCCGGGCGGCGACCTCTTCCAGGGAATGCCCGCCGCCCTTGAAGTGCTGAAGGAAAGTGGCGAGGAGACGGATGAACGGGTCGACCCGGCCCCGCGCCTCGAGCAGGGCGAACACGCGGTCCCGGGGAATCGGCGCCAGCTCCACGCCGCGCTCGGCCAGCTTCCGCTCGAGGTTCCGGATCAGCCGTCCGTCCGTGCGCTCGTGCGTGAAGGTCTCGACCAGGACCGTGCCCCGTTCGGCGTGCACGTTGCGCTTCCACGCCATCTCCTCATGGTATTTCTCCCGGTCGACGAACGGCGCCGTGTTTCCCCTGTCGTCGATCCCGAAGTGCTCGATGTAGATGCCGTGGTCGGGGAGATGGAAGTCGGGCCTGTACTGGCGCCTTTCGGCCGTCGCGGTCTCGTGCTCGTAGGGCGCTTCGTACCGGTAGGCGACGCCGTTGAGATGGAGGAAGTTCGCTATCTCGCATTCCTCGAAGCTCTTCACTTCGTCGCCGTTCAGCGAACGGATCCCGTGCCTGCGGATGTAGTTCCAGTACGCCCCCCAGTTCGGGAACTCGTGCACGCTTCTGTAGGGCGCGAACTGGTCCTGGAACCACTCCACCACGCCTTCCGAAAGCGCGCCGCCGGCCAGAAGGTCCGACACGATCCGCTTGAGCTGGCCGTTCAGCGCCCAGGTGTCTTCCGCCGAACGGGCAAGCGAAGGGCGCCTGCCCTCGGCCTCGCCGATGATGGCCATGCCCAGTCCGTGGAATGTCCGCACCGCCACGCCTTGGGCGGCCGACCCGAGGCGCCTGCGGATGCGCTCCTCCATCTCGCCCCTCGCGTCCCGCGCGAAGGCGAGCAGCAGGAGTTCGGACGGCTTCCGGAATCCCCTGCGGATCAGCCATCCGGCCTTCGCGACGATGACCGACGTCTTGCCGCTGCCCGCCGCCGCGACCACCAGGTTGCGCGCGTCGTCGACGACCACCGCCCTGCGCTGCCCGTCCGTGAGCGGCCGGGACTCGATCCGGTCGAACAGGTCGCGTGACCGGGCGAGCTCGTTCGCGACGAACGCCTCGTTGGCCTTCGAGCGGGCGTCGTCCGGCGCTTCCAGGAAGTCCTCGATCGCCTTCAGCATCCGGGTTTCCGGGGTGTCGGACAGAGCCTCCGGCCATCGCCCGGCGAGCCCGGCCGTCGCGTCCCGCGCGTCCCGGACGAGGTCCCGGATGTCGTCGGCATGGACGTATCGCGGTGGATCGGCGAGGCTGTCCACCCTGCCGCCCACGACGCGAAGCGCGCCAGCCCGCAGTGCCAGCCGGCGACGCCACCAGTCCGCCCGCCCCGCTTCGATCGCGTCCGCCAGCAAACTCGCCTCGTCTCGGGCGAGGCCCGACAAGGTCGCCGTGCCCTCGGTATGTTCCAGCCTCATAGTGCCCCAGAACCGCCCCGCGGTCGGCCGGACCGCCTTGATCTCGCGCAGGAGGATCTCAATAGAGCCGGACCCGAAACCGAGCGTGACGCCGTCCGCGGTCACCGTCACTGCCTTGGCATGTCCCGGCCGGAACAGGGCGAACAGCGGCGCGGCCATTCCCCTTCTCCCGGCATAAAACAGAGTGCCCGCAGCCCTGGCTCCCGCGGGCGCGCGTGCCGCCGAACCGGATGCTTCAGGCACGCCGATCACCGAGGGTAGTGAGCTTCTTTCTGCGCCGGCCGGTCGTCCGGGCCTCCGCAAACCGGGCGCGGTTCCCGGGTCGCGTCCGCGATGTTCCGAAGATGTCACGTGTCATGACGTGCCCCGTGGACGGCTCCGAGTCCTCGCCGGCTCTCGTATCGGATGCGTCAGGCGGATTTCAAGGGAGCGGCGCGGGACCCGCGGAATGCGCGGCGAAGCTCGGGTGCCGTAGACGGTGAAATTGACGAAGGAGAACGGGAACGATGGACAGCGGAACGTATGAGACCGCACCGGTCGGGGGCCGGGAAAGCCGAATGGCGCGCGGAGAAGTGAACTCGACGGGCTGGTGGCGGGCGCTGCAACGGATGCCGCTGGGACGCGACAATGGCGAACCGGAGGGTGGAATTGACCTGCGCGCGGCGGAAATGATATGGATTCTTCCATGAAGATGACCGTGGAAGTCGACGATGGCCTCGCGCGCGAGGCGGAGGCCCGCGCCACTGAGCGGGGCGAAACGCTCGGCGGCCTGATCGAGCGCGTTCTCGGCGACCATTTGCGGGGCGCATGCAACGAGGCGCCGTCGCTGGGTCTGCTCACCAAGCTGGGACGTCCGGTCCCCGGCGTCGACATCGACAGCCGGTCCGCGCTCTACGATCTAATGGACGAGCGGGATTGATCGCGGTCGACACGAACGTCCTGGTTCACGCCCATCGCGGGGAATCGCCCAAGCATCGCGCGCGCTGGCGCGTCTTGAAGCGCTCGCCGGCTCCGGGGAGGCGTGGGGAATCCCGGTCTTCTGCCTCGGCGAGTTCCTCCGCCTGGTCACGCACCGGCGGCCGTTCGACCCGCCGCACGGCCCGGCGGAGGCCTGCGAGGCCCTGACGCGGCTGCTGGCGGCGGCCAACGTCTCGGTTCTAATGCCCGGTCCCGGCTATCCGGAGCGGCTGGGCGATGCGGTTCGCGAAGTCGGCACCGCCGGCAACCTGGTCTTCGACGAGCAGATCGCGGCGCTCTGCCGTGACCTCGGGATTTCCGTGCTGCTCACCGAGGACCGTGACTTCGAGCGTTTCGGCGGTCTCGATATCGAGCGGTTGCCGGCGGGATGAATGCCGGACGACGTCGTGAGCCTCCCGCCATCGGATACCGGGAGCGCACCCGGATGGTTCCCGCGAGCGCGAAGTCCGGTCCGGGCGGCTGCATGCTCCGGGGATTCCGTGTATGCGCCGGCGCGAATGGCCGCACGCTCTTGCGGAGCCGGTGTATGCTCCAGGGCGGATTCGTCAGAAACGTTGCGTGAAACCAATATGATAGACCCGTATGCCCTACAGTATACGCTCGGTTCTCCGGAGCACACACTCCGCCAAACAAGAACGGGACGCCCGAGTCCCCGCAAGTCGCTGGAACGGCACCGCAAAAGGGCGAAGGCACCCCCGCATCATTGATGCGTAGGGTGTGAGACCAACGCGCCGACGGGTACCGGATAGCACTTCTCGGCCGCCCAGACCTTCGGGCGATGAAAGCCGTTCCCCAATTTATGTCCAGCCCGGGTGCCGCCTGAGCGCAACCGGCCGTCAGCGAGACGCGGAGCACAAGCCGGTAGCCGGTCCGCGGGCCGGGAGCTAGCCGGGCAGGCCGATCAGGAGCGCGAGGAAGGCGACCGCGAGGCCGCCCCCGCCGATCACTATCGCGGAGACGGTCACGATCATCCGGGGCTCGCGCTTCGCCGCGTCCTCGCGGTGCTTTGCCATGTCGGCCCGCAGCCTCTCGAAGGCCGCGTTGTTGCGCTCAAGCGACGCCGAAAGGTCGGCTTGCATCGTCTTCATGCGCTCCCCGGGACGGTGGTCCGCCGGTCGAATTCGTGGCTGTCCGGCGCGTCTCCCATGGTCAGAACCTATGCGCTCTCGCCGCTTCGGTCAAGCCCGCCCGCGCGGCCGCCGGCCCGCGCGGGCGCCGCCTAAAGCGGAACGTGGACCGTTCATGGGGGAAACGGCGGCGGGGCGACCGACGGGTGATTCGCGTGTCGGGCCGATCATGGGCGGTTCGGCGGTTTCCGCGCCATTTGCTGGCGTATCATGAAACCGCCGTTTCCGGCGGCCCCCGACCTTTCGACCATGTTACTGATTTTATGGGATTTCGTATGGTGAGCCGTGCAGGATTCGAACCTGCGACCCACTGATTAAAAGTCAGTTGCTCTACCAACTGAGCTAACGGCCCATTTCCCATTCCGGCTCGTGTCAGGGACCATCCTGCTTACGGCATTAAACTAGATTTAATTTGCGGCGACTTCAACCGGATATTCTCCGCGGGCGCTAGCCCGGTCCCAGGGGCTCCGATCAGGGCCGGAAATTCGGTGGCGGCCGTGGAACAACCGTCCTCGAAGGGAGTCGCTGCGGGAAGGTGACGGGGTTCGTGCGCTACCGCCGCTCGAATCCCCAACGGATTCGCCAGGGTGATTACTGCCGGTGCCGCACGCCCTTACAGTTCCGGAATCATCGAGGTTGCCTACCACCATATTGTCTTCGCCCCAATGGAAAGGAGATTAGCCGTCGGTCAGTGAAGGGCGTGGATTTTAACACGGGCACCCCGGATCGCCGGACGAACGGCTGGGTGGGCGGATGTCCGGCGATCCGGGGTGCCGTAGCCAGTCTACGAATCCGGGCCGCATCCGCGACACGGTAATGGACCGAGGTTATGGACCATGACTTGGTCGGTAAGGGTTTGTGGATCTATCGGACTTACCGTCATATACGCCGTGGAATGACGACCCAGGAAAATATCTCCGGTTTGCCGTTCATGAAAATGCATGGCTTGGGAAATGACTTTGCGGTCATCGACGGCCGCGGGCGCAAGGTTTCGATTTCCGCCGGTATGGTGCGGTCGCTGGGTGACCGGCGGCATGGAGTCGGTTTTGACCAGTTGGTGCTGATCGAATCGGATCGGGAAGCCGCCGCGTCGCTCAGGTTCTGGAATGTGGACGGCTCGGGTTCCGCCGCCTGTGGCAACGCAACCCGCTGCGTGGCGCGGTTTCTGATGGACGAGGCGCGCGGCACGTCTATCACACTGAGGACTGAACGCGGTTTCCTTGCCTGCGCGGATGTCGGCGACGGACGGACGCGGGTGAATATGGGAAAGCCGGAGTTGATGTGGAGCGACATTCCGCTGTCCGAGGCCCTGGATACGCTTTCCCTTCCGCTGGAGGGTGATCCGGTCGCCACCGGTATGGGCAATCCCCATTGCACGTTCTTCGTGGAGGATGCCGACGCCGTTGATCTGGAGGCTCGCGGAGCGGAGGTGGAGCGCCATCCACTGTTCCCGGAACGCACCAACGTTCAGTTCTGCAGTCTGTATGGCCCGGACCGTCTCCGGTTGCGGGTATGGGAACGGGGCGCCGGGGTTACGCCCGCTTCGGGATCCTCTTCATGCGCGGCGGTCGTCGCCGCCGCGCGACGGGGCCTGACCGGCCGGCGGGCAACCGTCAGGCTGGATGGCGGCGAAATGGAGGTTGACTGGGGGGAGGATGGGGTTTGGCTGGCCGGCCCGACCGCCCATGTGTTCGACGCTACGCTTCGGCCGGAAGCGCTGAACGGGAAGTGAGGCATCGAATGCCGACGCGTTTCGCAACCCTGGGCTGCCGGCTCAACGCCTGTGAAACGGAGGCGATGCGTTCGCTGGCCGCACGACATGGCGTGGAAGACGCGGTTGTCGTCAACACCTGCGCGGTGACTTCCGAGGCGGTCAGAAAGGCGCGAAAGGAGATACGGCGGCTTCGCAGGGCGGACTCCCGCGTGAAAGTGATCGTCACCGGATGCGCCGCGCAGGTCGACGCCGAAGGTTTCGCGGCGATGGAGGAAGTCGATCTGGTGATCGGTAACGCCGAGAAAGTCGAGCCCGGAACGTGGGAAGGGATCGCGTCGGGAAGAACGGAGGAGGCGGGGCGGATTCAGGTTGGTGACATAATGGATGTCGCCAGGGCGGAACGTCATGCCACCGATGGAGTCAGTTCCAGAAGTCGCGCCTACGTTCAGATCCAGAATGGATGTGACCATCGCTGTACGTTCTGCGTCATTCCATTCGGGCGGGGGAACTCCCGGTCCGTTCCAGCGGATGTCGTCATCGAGCGGATCCGAAGACTCGTCAGTGCCGGCCACAGGGAAGTGGTTCTGACCGGCGTGGATCTGACCGCCTGGGGCAACGATCTTTCCGTCCGGCCGAGACTCGGCGACCTGGTGTGGCGGATCCTTGACTCGCTACCGGAACTGCCGCGCCTGCGGTTAAGTTCGATCGACTCGATCGAGGTCGACGGGCGGCTGATGCGGGCGTTTGCGGAACAGCCTCGGTTGATGCCGCATCTGCATCTAAGCCTTCAGGCGGGAGACGACCTCATTCTCCGGCGCATGAAACGAAGGCACGGATACGCTGACGCGGTGAGATTCTGCGAGGAGATACGGCGCCTCCGGCCCGAGATGACCTTCGGCGCCGATATCATCGTGGGGTTTCCGACCGAAAACGAGGCGATGTTCGGGAATTCCCTGCGCATGGTCAGTGAGTGTGGCCTGACCTGGCTGCATGTGTTCCCCTTCTCCGCCCGTCCCGGCACTCCCGCGGCGCGAATGCCCCAGGTTGATGGATGCGTGATCAGGGAGCGCTCGGCGCGACTTAGGAAGGCGGGAAAAATGGCCGCCGAAAAGCACCTGAAAGCGCAGGTGGGCCGTGTTCACAGGGTGCTGATGGAAAGCCCGACCGTCGGCCGGACGGAACAGTTCGCGCAGGTGGAGGTATCAACGCCACGGCTTAAGGGCACGATCGCGCGGGTACGCATTGCCGGTGTCAGCGGAAACAGGCTTACGGCCTAATCCCGAGGCGGTCCGGCCGCGGGCTCCGCCGCGGCCCGGAAAATCCCTGGATGGCGCCCGGGCATCGGGGCGCCGGCCTCCGGATACGTTCCCCGGTCGGACAGGAAGCGTCCCGTCCGGTGACGGTGGCCATCGTTTTCGTGACGCCTTACCGAACCTGGCGCCGGCTTGACGACGGGATAGGCCGCTTGCGCACGCCTTCCCGATAGTTTCCTGACGCGATCGTTCCGGCCGAGTGGCGGGCGGCTCAGGAGCCATCCAGGTCGGTTGACGTCGAAAGCGTTCGCGGGTCGAGCCGCAGCTCCACCAATGACAGTCGACCGGACATGCGCGCCCGCTCGAATGCCGCCGGAAACTCCGCGCCGTTCTCAACGGTTTCTCCATGGCCACCGTAAGCCCTCGCAAGCGCGGCGAAGTCGGGATTCTCGAGATCGGTCCCCGATGTCCGTCCGGGATAGGCGCGTTCCTGATGCATCCGTATCGTACCGTAACGTCCGTTGTTACAGACCAGAACGATCGGGGCCACGCCATACTGCCTGGCCGTGGACATCTCGTTGAGGGTCATCTGAAAACAGCCGTCTCCGGCGAAACAGACAACCAGCCGGTCAGGGTGACGCAGGGCGGCCGCCACCGCCGCGGGAAATCCCGTGCCCATCGCTCCCGATGTCGGGGCCAACTGCGTTCCATATCTCTTGTAGACAAAGTAACGGTGCACGAATGCCGCGTAATTCCCCGCGCCATTGGTGACGATGGCGTCTTCTGGAAGCGTGTCGCTTAGCCAGCGCACGACCTCTTCCAGCTTAACCGACCCCGGCGTTTCCCGAGGCCGGCTCCACGCCTCATACTCTCCGCGGCCGCTCCGAACCCATTCGGTCCAGTCACCGACTTTTGGGAATCGAACGAGACGGGCAACCATTTCAGGCGCTCGCGCCGTAACGCATAGATCGGTCCTGTAGACCGAGCCGGGAAGATCGGGATCGGGATGAACGTGCAGGATCGATTTGTCGGGTGCGGCGGGATCGACCAGTTCGTATCCACCGGTCATGATGTCTCCCAAACGGGCACCAAGCACCAGCAGGCAATCCGAGTTTCGCAGCCTTCGCGCCAGCGCCGGGTTCATTCCAGCGCCAAGATCGCCAATGTAGTTTCCCGAGCGGTTATCCATTAGGTCCTGCCGGCGGAACGGTGTCACAACCGGCAGGCCCTGCCGATCGGCGAAACCCCGCAGCATGGCGCAGCTCTCACCGTTCCACCCCACCCCTCCGGCGACTAGCAGCGGTCGTTCGGCGTGAGCCAGTTTTTCCAGAAGAAGCCGGGCGTCCTCATCGCAGGCCCTGGAAAGAGGCTGGGCCGTTGGGGCGAGAACGGGAACATCCGCCCGCTCGGACAGCATGTCTTCCGGCAGGGCCAGGACAACCGGCCCGGGACGTCCCGACATCGCGACGTGAAATGCCCTGTTGACATATTCCGGTATGCGCTCCGTCTGGTCGATTTCGGCGGCCCACTTCGCGATGGGTCCGAAAAACGCGCGGAAATCGACCTCCTGGAACGCTTCCCTGTCACGGTGTCCGCGCGCGATCTGGCCAACAAACAGGATCATTGGCGTTGAGTCCTGCCGGGCAACGTGCACGCCCGAAGACGCGTTTGTCGCCCCGGGGCCCCGTGTTACAAACGCGATTCCGGGCCGTCCGGTCATCTTTCCGGTCGCCTCGGCCATCATCGCCGCCCCGCCTTCATGTCGACAGACGACGTTCTGGATGCCACTGTCAAACAGCGCGTCAAGAACCGCCAGAAAGCTCTCGCCGGGAACCGAAAATACCCGGGAAACGTCCTGTGCCCTTAGCTGGTCCACAAGAATCCGTCCGCCGTGTCTCATTAACCGTAGACTCCCGATCGACGCGGTTCATAGAATTCCACCGGGATGACGGGACCGCAAGACCTTGCGCCACGCCTCCGGTCCCTTAAGTACGGAAGAGGGTTTTCACTGGGTTGCGGCGATGCATCGACTGCTCGGAATTTCGGGTTCGCTCAGGAGGGACGCCACCAACCGTAAGCTGGTCAGGGAGGCGGCGAGATTGTACGGTGAGGCCGAGTACGCCGAAGCCGACATTCGCCTGCCCCTTTACGACGGCGACATCGAGGAAGGGTTGGGCATCCCCGAGGAAGTGCGGGGGCTTGCGGAACGGATCGCCGCATCGGACGCGATCCTCATCGCGGCTCCTGAATACAACAAGTCTATCTCCGGTTCCCTCAAGAACGCGTTGGACTGGGTAAGTCGGGTCGATGGCAATCCATGGAAGGACAGACCTGTGGCGGTGATGTCAGCCGCGGCGGGGCGCGGCGGCGGCGAAGTGGCGCAGTACGCCGTGCGCCAGGCCCTTCAGGCTTTCCGCCCGCGCATCGTTAATGGCGCCCCGGTAATGGTCGCCGCGGCCCATAGCGAATTCGACGGGGATGGACACCTGACGTCGAAAAGCTACATCGAGGCCCTTACGCAGCTGATGGCGGCCCTGCGCGCCGAGGTCGAGCTTCTCGGAAGGCGCTGAAATACCGGGCTCCCGCCCAGCCTACCTACGCACCAGCTGTTCATACGATCCCGCTATATCACGTGTCAGCGCCCCAACCTCAAACGAGAAATCGCCAACCTGTCCGACCGGCGTCACCTCGGCCGCGGTTCCCGTCAGCCAGCACTGCTGGAAGCTCTCAAGCTCCTGCGGTTCTATGTGGCGCTCGTGCACCCTGATGCCGCGGTCGGTGAGCAGGCCGATGACGGTCTGTCGGGTCAGGCCGTTCAGGAAGCAGTCCGGCTTCGGAGTATGGACCTCACCGTCCCGAACGAAAAAGATGTTGGCGCCAGTGGCCTCGGCCACGAAACCACGGTGATCCAGCATCATGGCGTCCGAACAGCCTTTCGCCTCGGCTTCGTGTTTGGACATGGTGCAGATCATGTATAGTCCGGCGGCCTTGGCGAAACATGGAGCGGATTCGGGCGAAGGCCGCTTCCACTTGGAAACGTCAAGCTTTGCCCCTCTCATCTTGGCGTCGCCATAATAGGCGCCCCACTCCCACGCGGCTATTGCCATACGCACCGGATTTTTCGCGGAAGCGACACCCATATCCTCGCCGGCGCCCCGCCAGGCGACCGCCCGGACATAAGCGTCCGTCAGGCCGTTTCTGGAAAGTACTTCGTACTTCGCGGTTTCGATCTCGTCGACCGTGTGGGGAATGGGCATGTCGATGGCCTTACCCGAGTAGATCAGCCGCTCGGAATGCCTGCGGCTCAGAAAAATCCTGCCGCCATACGCGCGCTCCCCCTCGAATACCGCGCTGGCGTAGTGCATCGCGTGTGTCAGTAAATGTACATTCGCGCTGCGCCACGGCACAAACTGCCCGTCAAGCCAGATCCAGCCATCGCGATCGTCGTATCCTACACCCATGGGACCGTTCCCTGTCTTTGGGGCATTCGGCCCCGGTACCGGATTGCCGCGCATATAGTGGCCATTTGGGACACATGGTGGCGCTTAACCGGCGAATCGGTACCCAATGGGTCTTGGAATGTCAACAAGACTGACATAATATCGGCTGGATATTGGGTGGCCTGAATCTGGAACTTAGCGATGGCGGAAAGTGGATCTGTGGGCCCTGGCGGCGAAAGGCTGCTCTACTTGACGGACGAGCAGCTGAGAAAGGGCATAGAGGCTATGTTCTTCGCCTATCGCGGGTTTACGTCTGACCCGGACCGCATTCTGTCGGATCAGGGCTACGGAAGGGCACATCATCGCGCCATGCATTTCATCAACCGCAGTCCGGGGATTACCGTAAATGATCTCCTCAATACGCTTGGCGTAACGAAGCAGTCACTCAACAGAGTGCTGCGCACCATGATCGCGGACGGCCTGGTCGAGAGCCGCGTGGGCTGTGGGGACAGGCGTAAGCGCAACCTTTATCTCACCGAGCGGGGGATGGCGCTTGAGGCCGACCTCTCATTCGTGCAGCGTGCGCGGATGCGGGCGGCTTACAGGCGGGCGGGGCCCGAAGCGGTGGCCGGGTTTCGAACCGTTCTGGAAGCGATGATGGATCCCGAGGTACTTGTTCGTTACAACGCGATGAAGGCCAAAGGCTGATGAGTGACCTGCCCGACCCCCATCTTCTCGTCGTCGATGATGATGAGCGCATCAGGGGACTTCTACAGAAATATCTGATTCGAAATGGGTTCCTGGCGACCGCGACTCGGGATGCGACACATGCGCGACGGGTGCTCTCCGGGCTCGAGTTCGACCTGATCGTCCTCGACGTAATGATGCCGGGTGAGGATGGCGTGAGCCTGATGCGGAGCCTGCGCGAGAACGGCATAACCACGCCGATCCTGCTTTTGACGGCGAAAGCCGAGATCGAGGATCGAATCAGTGGCCTGGAGGCCGGCGCCGACGATTACCTCGCCAAACCATTCGAACCCAAAGAGCTTCTTCTGCGTATCAACGCTATCCTGCGCCGCGCTCCGGTCACGCAGGTCGCTCCGGAGACGCCCAAGTTCCTGACACTCGGGCCGATCCGTTACGATATGGAGCGTGGAGAGATCTGGCGCGGCGGCAGTCTCGTCAGGCTGACCGCGACGGAATCCCTTCTGATGAGGATATTCAGCGCCGCGCCCCGGGAGCCCCTAAGCCGGACGAAGCTTGTCGAGAAACTCGGACGTGACCGCGGGCAGGCGCAGGAGCGGGCGGTGGATGTCCAAATCACGCGGCTCAGGCGGAAGATTGAACAGGATCCCAGGCAGCCGCGCTATCTTCAGACCATACGTGGCGCGGGTTACATGTTGGTGCCCGACTGATCCTCACGACCGATCCCGGGCGGTAAGTCCGGTTCCGTTGACGGACGACGCGGTGTTGTAAAGGAAATTCGGCGCGCGGAAAGCGGGAGAGGGTTGGGACCACGGCCTCCGCTGGAATATGTCAGCGCCAGACCCGGCCTCGCGGAGGATTCGGACGCCGAAAAATGCGAACGGGATAGCGCCGCACCGGACATTCGGACATCATTCACTTGTTTCCGTCACTGATATCCGCTTTCATAACGCGATGACGACTTTACTGTTCACGCATCCCTCGAGCCTAGACCATATCACCCCTGCCGGCCATCCCGAGCGTGTCGCCCGCTACGAGGCCATAATGTCATCGCTTGCGGCCGATCGATTTATCCGGCTCAGTCGCCGGGAAGCTCCAATCTGCCCGAATTCGGAGCTTCTTAGATGTCACCCCGAGGATTACGTGACCCGGATCGAAGGGGCGATTCCGGCGAGCGGAAACCGAGCCCTCGATCCGGATACCCATGTATCGCCCAAGTCACTGGAAGCCGCGCTGCGTGGCGTTGGTGGCTGCTGCGCCGCCGTCGACGCGGTTCTCGAGGGTGGGGCGAAAAACGCGTTTGTCGCCATGCGTCCCCCCGGCCACCACGCCGAGAGGGAGCGGGCGATGGGATTCTGCCTGTTCGGCAACGTCGCGATAGCGGCGATGCGCGCCCTGGATCAGCATGGTGTCGGAAAGGTTACGGTGGTCGATTTCGACGTTCATCACGGCAACGGCACCCAAGACCTGCTTTGGCACGAGAAGCGGGCGCTGTTCTGCTCGACACACCAGATGCCGCTCTATCCGGGGACCGGCGCGGCGGGTGAGCGCGGCGCGCACGGCAACGTACTGAACGTTCCACTTGATCCGATGACCGGGGGAGCGGAGATGCGGCGGGCGTACAGCGAATTGATTCTGCCTGCGATCAGGGAATTTGATCCCGAACTGATACTTGTATCGGCTGGATTTGACGCCCATAGAGACGATCCGTTGGCCAGTCTTCAATGGTTAGAAGAGGACTTCGCCTGGGTGACGGAGAGGCTCTGCGAAGTGGCCGATGATGTGTGTGGCGGTCGCCTCGTGTCAACATTGGAAGGCGGTTACGACCTCGACGCGCTCTCCGCCAGCGTGGCCACTCATATGGATATTCTAATGGCGTCGGCGGAGTGACGCCCTTTGATCGGGCGCGCATCGCCTTCGCGGGGGTGACGCGCCAAGCGTCTCGTATCGCGTATCGACGGATGCGATTCCCTAAAATGGAACGGTCGAATTCACCT